>JAJDZG010000165.1 GCA_022824765.1 Dehalococcoidia bacterium
ACCGGTCGACGATCGCGTGTCCATCTGGCGGTTCGTAGATCAGGCGCACCACATCCACAGACGTGATGCGTTCGGCCAGACTCAGTTCTATAGAAGTGTCAGTCCAAGTTTGTGATTCGACTGGGATGGGTCGTCGGCCGGCGGTCACGACGAATGCAGGTGATGCGTCTTCGTTCTCGACGATCTCCTGGTCAAAGTGGATCGTCAATGTGTCGCTGTCGGCGATGGCAGATGCAACGGTTGGGGGCGTTTCCGTGTAGTTGCGTACCTGGAAGACGGATGTGTCCAGGCGTCCGCCGCTCTCGCCTTGCAATCCCGCTCGTTGGGGCGCGAGGTAGACGACGAAGACGAACTCAAGATTGTCGGGCAATGATCCGTCGAGCCAGAGCGTGACGCTTGATCCGCTGATCACGATTCGATCGACATCAATGTCGAGTCTCGGAGCGGTGACCAGGAAACGGGACGCAGCGACCGCCCGCACGAGCAACGGAGCGTCGAACTGCAGAATGATTAGATTCCCGGCACCGAAGCCTTGTATGAACTTTGGAGGGATGACTTCCGGCTTGGGCGGCTTCGGTGGCTTGGGTGTCAAGTCTTTGATCGGAATCTTGAAGCCGCCGACGGTTAATCCGCCTCCCTTCAGTGTTGATCCGCTGTAGGTGAGTGGGACATTGTTGCCGACTCTGGAATCGTCTTCCAAGTGCATGGTGATGGTCGATCCGTCGATGTCACCGATCGATGTGATCGTTTCGCCCTTGAGTTGGAACTCGTCCACTGTGGGAGCGGGGTCCGTACTGTCGAGGGTCTGGTCGAAGGTCACTGTCAGGACGCCGGCGTCGAGGGTGGCGGAAGAGACGCATGGGGCAGCCTTGCTGATCGGTCGGGAGGGTAGGAACGGTGTTGTAACGTCAGCTAATTCGAAGTCGACCTGGACCGTATCTCCGAGGCAGACCGATGTCGCGGGAGCCAACCTGAAGCCGGTATCGAGCGCCTCTGTTGTTGCGTCACGAGCGTCCTCCGCGTCTACTGTCACCGTCCAGTCGGCATCGGGAGAGACTTGTTCCGCACCGTCTGTCACGGTGAAGATGAGAGCGCCGAAGTCGGAATGGACACATTGTACGTTCCAGTCCGGGACGATGTAATTGTCGGCACCGAGGGAGAAGCCGTCCACCGTTCTGCTTCGTCCGTCAAGCAGTGGTTCGTCGGCTTCGTCGTACGTAACGGCCGCTTCGGTACACTCGGCGACCTCGGCGGTGACCTGGATGTCGAGGAGTTTCTCCGCCGCGGAGACTTGGTCTATGTCAGCTGCGACGCCATCGACCGTTACCGAGAACCCTTCTGGATCGACGGACGCGACTTCTGCGAGGGCGTCATCGAAGTCAACGAACACGTGCGTCGGCGCGGAGCGGTCGACCGCTGCGCCGGTTGCGATTGCTGGGGTGATGTTGACGATGTCAATAGCGTCGGTTCCTTCAACCTGGTTGCCGGTCGGATCTCGCAGGTTCCATCGTTCTCCGCCGGCCGACTGGGGCGTGTACTGCATCTCCAGGGAGTCGGCGGGTGCGACTCGTTCCAACATGGTGATGACCACCGTTGAGCCGTCGATGACGATTGATTGGAAGGCCCGCCAGACGGTCCGGTCGGCAACGCGTTCGACAACGAACCAGGCGAGCTCGGGTTGTTCGTCGCAGAACATGCGGCCAATCTCTTCTTCTGCTGATTCGCAGTCACGCGGCGGCACGAAGTCCGCGTCGAGGGTCTGATCGAAGACGATGGTGAGTATCTTGTGACGGATCGTCGCGCTGACGATGGTTGGCGGCGAGTCTGCCTGGTTGGTGAGTGAGGTCGTAAAGGATGCGACCAGGTTGCCCGTGTCGTCTCGTAGTCCTGCCGAAGTCGGAGCCGTATAGGATAGCGTATAGTCGACGCCTTCGGTGAATGTTGCATCGGAGTCCAGTTCGATGATGATCTGACGTTCATTGTTCGGGTCGATGATCACGGCATCGATCTCGATGGTTGGTGCAAAGCTGAACCAAGCATCGTCGATTGATCCGCTGGGATCGATTCGTTGGTCGAACTGTACGGTGGCGCGATTGCCGTCGGTGTTGGACTGGATCGATGTGACGTAGGGCGCATAATCTGTGGTGTTGGTCATTGCCTGCGTGAAGTCTGCCACCACGTCGTCGTGGTCCGTTGACGGTCCTTGAAGTTTGTTGGTCGCCGGCGCGATGTATGAGATGGTGTAGTCGGCTCCTTCAATGACTGTGGTTGGCACGGTGAGGGTCAGGGTTGATCCTGAGATTGCGACTGTGTCGATTGCTGGCGCCATGTTGGATAGCGAGAAGGCGGTGATTGGCGGCACGCTGTTGGCGTCTAGTGTTTGGTCGAAGACGATAGTTAGCGTGGTGGCGTTCACTGTGGCAGTGTCAATGGCCGGCGGCACGCCGGTGAGGTTTGTGAGGAGGTAGTTGTTGATTTCGGCTCGCTGAGGGTCGTCGTCGTCTTCGAAGATGCGAATCGATCCAGTCTGGGGGGCGTAACGGATGGATAGGACGTCTCCTTCTACGACGCTTTTGGATAAGGTGATCACGATCTTGCCAAACTTGCCGGGGCCAGTGTCTGAGACTGCAACGAAAGTGATTTCGGCGTCGGGATCGGACAGGACGAAGTGTTCAGTCGGATAGCCGTCTGGTTCGTCGAAGCGCGGGTTGGCTTCGATGGCCTGGTCGAGGATGATTGTAATGATGTTGTCTTCGACGGTGCCGCTGGTTGGAACCGGCGGCGTGTCGGTCTGATTGTCTATCGCGGTGACGAACGATGCAGTACGCAAGCCGCCGGGATCGGCAATGCCACCTGTGCTCGGCCTGTCGTACGATAGGGACGCGGTTTCGGACTCCAAGAGCGGCCGATTGAGCGCGAGGGTGACGGCTGCTGCTTGGATTGAAAGGGAGCTGACGGTGATGCCAGAGGCGGCGGTGATGGTGAAGCTCGAAATCGGAATGTTGGCATTGGGGTCGAGGGTTTGGTCGAAGGTCAGGGTGAGCGTTGCGCCGTCGGCGACGGCTGAGAGCAGCATCGGGGCGGTATCAGTTCGGTTGTCGGCGGTTCTGCTGAAGTCGCCGACGGTCATTCCATCGGCCAGGGTCAAGGGCGAGGACGCGGGTTCGGTGTATGTGATTGTGGCGGCCACACCTTCGCGGAGCGATGCGGACAATGTGAGTTCGAGCTTGGTAGCTGAGACGCTTACCTGGCTGATTGCCGGGTTTCCATCATCGAGGCTGAAGGCGGCCGCTGCTGGTGTGACGGCGGTGTCGAGTTGTTCGGTGAACGTGAGGGTGAGCAGGTCGTTGACGGCGATGACAGATTCAATCAACGGACGAACGGTGTCGTTAGTGACGGGCACGGCTACGAACGCTGCGACGGTCAGGGTTAGCCCCGGCCGTTTCAACTTGATTTGGTCGTTGGCGAGGTAAGTTATCGTGAGTACGTCGTCCCAGGCGACCGCATCGGACAGGGTTAGTGTTACGTTCGCGAGGGCTACGTCGACTGAGGTTACCGTTGCGGTGATGCCGGAAAGTGAGAACTGCGATGCCGGTGGCCGGGCGGTGGGGCTCGCGTCTAATGTTCTGTCGAAGGTGAGCGTCAGCTCGTCAGCGATTGCTATTGCCGACGTTAGGCGCGGAATACCGTCAGTGTTGTTGGTGACGGTCTGAGCGGTCCAGGAGGGCGTGCGCCAGCGTTCATTCGGGCTGCGCAGCGATGGGTCGCTTGCAGTTGTTGGCGGTGTGTACGTCAGGGTGATCGTCTCTCCAATGTCCGCCGCGGGCGTCAGGGTTAGGGTGATGGTGTTACTTGCGATTGATATGTCTGTGACAGCGGCTGAGGACGTGCCTCCAATAGATAGTGTCGATGCGGCTGGCAAGCCATTGCTTGTATCGAGCAGTGGATGCGACATGGTGACCGTCAAGGTGGCGCCGTCTGTGCTGGTCGCGGCTGAGCTGAAGATTGGCGTCGGATCCTCGGTCAGGTTGGTGAGCGGCAATGCTGCAAAGTCGTCTACCGTCTCGGTTCGTCCAGCACGAGTGAGGGGATTTGTTGATGGCTGCTGATACGATAGCGTTACAGCGTCTTCGTGTGTGATGGGCGGAGAGATGGTGAGGGTCAGCGTGTTTGAGGCAATGGCGACCGTTGTAGTCGGGGCTGTTGCGCCAGCGAGAGTGAATGCGCTCGATGCGGGGACCGTGTTGTTGTCGAGCGGACGAGTAAAGGTGATGTTGATGGTGTCGCCGTCAATCGTGCCCGAAACGGGGCGGGGTTTGCCATCGGCATTGTTGGTCACTGAGGCGGCCGAGAACGCGGCGACTTCCTTACCGTGCGCGGACGACTTGAGGCGTGCGGACGTCTCATCTGTTGGCGGCGCGTAGCTGACCGTTACGGTTTCGCCCACGTCGGCCGTAGGATTGAGAGTGAGAGTGACTGACGTTGCGCTGACGCTTACGTCGGAGATGTCAGCTGTCGTACCGGCAAGCGAGAATGTCGACGCGGCAGGTGTCCCGGAGGCTGTGTCATCGAGGGCTAACGTGAACGTTAGGGTGAGTACGGTCCCGGCCGCGGAGATCGACGCGGTGCTCAATGTCGGTGCGGGCGCGGCGGTCGTGTTGGTGACGGCCTGGTTGGTAAAGGATGCTGCGTCGCGAGTGTTACGACTTTCGATGCGCGGCGGTGAATCCGGTTGGGCGTACGAGACGGTGATCGTGTCGGCGGCGCTTATGGGTGTTGAGAGCGTGAGCGTGACGACTTTGTCAGAGAAGGATACGCCGGTAACCGTTGTTTGCTGGACTCCGCCGATGCTGAAGGCGCTGGCCGGTGCGACGTTCTTGAGTGGTTGGTCAAACGTCAAGGTGAGCGTGGAGGCGTTGACGGATGCTGAGGACACGGTTGGATTGGTATCGGGCGTGTCGCTGGTGAACTGTTTGCTATAGAAGTCGCTGACTTGCAGGGCGCCGTCGGATTGCTGCAACGCAGATGCGTTTGGTTGCACATAGTCCAGAGTGTACGTTGGGGAATGGCGGGAGAGCACAACGTTGTCAGTCGTCAGGACCACGGTGCTGCCGGAGATATCGACCGTGCTCACGCTGGGAGGATTGTTCACGCCAAGAATGGTGAACGCTGAGCCGTCCGGTACGCTTTCTTCGTCGAGTGGTTCGGAGAACGTCAGTGAAATCTGGTCCCAGAGTGCGGAGATGGATGTGAGGGTTGGCGGACTGTCCACGTTGTTGGTGACGGCGCGTGCTGCCCAGGATGCAACGTGGAGCGTTCCTTGATCGGCGTCCTGGAGCGGATAATCGTCGCTGCCCTTGGATTGGTCGTATGCCAAGGTTATTGTTTGGCCTTCCGCGATGCCATTTCCCGAGAGCGGCAGGTCGATGCGTGATGGCGTGGCTGCGTGGCGGATCAGATCGTTGATGTCTACAGGCGCGCCGTCCGCCTGCAGGGTGAATGCGGAGAAGTCGGACCATTGATAACTTACGTCGGCGACAGGTTCGCAGAAGTGTATGTAGACATAGTCGCCTTCGGTGTCCGTGCTGATCGAGGTCACTACTGGCGCGGCGTCGGTCGTGTTGTTGACCGATTGTCCGCTGAATGCCGCGACGGTTCCGCCGCTGACTCCAATCAGTGATGAGGCGGCTGCGGTGTAACTGGCCGACACGTCCGAGTCGGTGCACTGTGAGTCGGGGATTGCTTCGGAAAGGGTGAGGATGACGTCGGAGGCATTGATGGTTGCGGTGTTGACTGTTTGTGCGGCTGCGCCCAGGGAGATACTGAAGTCGGACGCGTCGACGGTGCTTTGCGATGCCAGTGATTCGCTGAACGAGAGGGTCACTGTCGTGGCGTGGACGTCGGCGGATGTGACGGTGGGAGGCGACTGCGTTGCGCCCCTTGGCAGGGACGCGCTGATTGCGAGCAAGAGGAGCAGGAAGAGAGCTCTAGTGCGCGCCGAGCTGCGAGGTGCTGTGAGCAGGAAGCGGATGGGCACGCGAGCGCCACATCTAGTGGCCTGTCCAGCTCGGGGGGCGTTTCTCAACGAAGGCGAGCGGACCTTCAGTTGCATCTTCGGAGTTGAGCACCGTGCGGCTGACCCATTGCCCGACGCGGTAGGATTCGTCGATTTGTAGCTGGCGCCATTGCTGCGCCATGAACTTCGTGCCTTCGACGGCCAACGGTGCGTTCGCGGCGATCATTTCCGCGATCTCGACGGCGCGCGGCATCAGCTCTTCCGCGTTGAGCACTTCGCGGATCAGGCCCATGCGCAACGCTTCCTCGGGCGATATGCGGTCGGCGGTGAGCATGATGTAAAGCGCATCGCCGATCGGTAGCATCCTGGCGAGGTGATGGATTGCATAGCCAGGCATGATGCCGCGTTTGACTTCGAAGAGGCCAAAGTAGGCGTCGGTTGAGGCAATGCGGATGTCGCAATCGAGGGCGCGTTCGAGACCGCCGGCGATGCAGAGTCCGTTGATTGCAGCGATGAACGGCTTGCGGGCGCGGGAGAACGGCATTGACTCGTCGAGGTCGTAGCCCATGGTGTTGCGCAAGCCGTCACGGGCCTGATTGCCCTCGTTCATTTCCTTGAGGTCAGCGCCGGCGCAGAAGGCGCGCCCGGCGCCCGTCAGAATGCCGACACGCATGTCAGGGTCGGACTCCAGGTCTTCTACGGCTTCGACCATCAGCCGACGGAGATCGCCGCCGAGCGCGTTGAGGCGTTCGGGGCGATTCATCGTGAGGACGGCGTAATGGTCGAACTTTTCGTAGATGAGGTCTGGCATGACTCGAGATTCTTACAGTGCAGCGAGGGTGTCTCGCATGTCGCGGTCGTCGACGATGTTGCCGGTGTAGGACGGCGGTTGGCTGGCGATCCAGACGGTGGCGCGCGCTATCCATTCTGCGTCTTCAAACTCGGTCTGCGGCTGTTCCGGTGTGGTCAGCGCGTACCAGTGTCCCGGCGTTTTGATCAGGTAGCGCAGGGTCAGGACGTTACAGGCAATCTGGTCGGACTGCAGTTCCATGGCCCAGCCTTGCGTGATGCGTTCCAGGCCGGCTTTGACCATTCCGTAGAACTGACCGCCTTCGCGGGGGTCGTCGTAGGGGCCGGGTCCAGGCATATCGGCGGCGCCGGAGGAGATGTTGATGATGTCACCGCCGTTTTCCTTCATGTAGGGAAGCGCGGCTTTGGCGAGCAGGATCGGACCGCGCAGATCGAGCTGCCAGATCAAGTCGATGTGGCGGGCCTGCGATGACTCGAGCGTGCCGGGCACGAGTACCGCGGCGTTGTTGACGAGAATGTCAAGTCCGCCGAGTTCTGATGCGGTTTGTTCGACGGCGCGGGCGATGGAGTCCGGGTCGCGTACGTCAAGGACGACGGGAACAGCGGTGCCGCCGGCATTGTTGATCTCCTCGGACACGGTCCGAATGGTTCCAGGCAAGCGGGGGTCGGGCGATGCTTCGTCGGAGCGAGCTGCGACGGCGACGGCGGCACCGTGCGCTGCAAGTCCGCGCGCGATGTCGGCGCCGATGCCTCGGCTGGAGCCGGTCACGAGCGCCTTGCGTCCGTCGAGCAATGCCATGGGTGTCCCCCTTCGGAGCCTGTGCGCAAGCCACGCGGCGCGCAGGCTAGCAGGTCCGATCGTTTAGTGGTGGCAGATTCGTCGCCAAATCTTGGAGGTCTTCCTTCGCACGCTGCTGATGAAGGAGTCTAAGGGATCGTGGAGGCGGTGTTGAACCGATAGTCCGGGGGAGGTCTGCGTGGCGCGGCGGCGGGATCGTTGACCAGATGAAACTGGCTGATGCACGGCACAAGCGGGTCTCATCGCCTGGTGCTGGACGCCAACGTTCGTCATTCCAGCTTGTCTGGAATCTCGCCTGTCTGGCAAGCGCGCACAGAGAGCGAGGTTCCAGGCTTCGCTGGGACGACGATCCGGGACCGCGTCTTCTGCCGGACGGGGAACGAGGTTCCAGAGTTCGCTGGGACGACGATCCACAGCTACTGCGAGCGGACACCTAGGAACACTCTGAACAAGTCGTGTTGGCGCGGCTGACTAGGATGAATGGATGTTGTAGGCAGAGGGAGGGTCTGATGCAGGAGCCGACGTTTGGGAGTCTGGAGTTTGAGCAGAAGAAGCGGAGGACCCGTCGCGAGCGCTTCCTCTCGCGTCTGGACGGGTTGCTGCCCTGGGCCGCACGATCCCAAGCCGGGACGTGGTCGGCGGCCCTACCCGCGTTTCGGTGATGCTGCGCGTGCATGTGGTCCAGGTGTGCGACAACCTGAGCGACCGGGGGATGGAGGATCTGCTCTACGAGGCCGAGTCGGCGCGTCGCTTCTGCGGGCTGTCGCTGGCGGGCGCGATCCCTGATGAATCGACGATCCTGCACTTCCGCCACCTGCTGGAGCGGTGCCAGCTGGGCGACACCCTGCTGGCCGCGCTCCACGAGCAACTCGATGCGCAGGGACTGCGGCTGCAGGCAGGCACGATCGTGGACGCCAGCATCATCGCGGCGCCGTCCTCGACCAAGAACCGCGAGCGGCGTCGGGACCCGGAGATGGATCACACGCGCAAGGGCAACGAGTGGCACTTCGGGATGAAGCTGCACATCGGCGTTGATGCGGCGAGCGGCCTGACCCACAGTCTGAGCACGACGGCGGCCAACGCCGCCGACGTGACCGAGGCGCACCGGCTGCGGCACGGGGGCGAACGCGTGGCCGACGGCGACGCCGGCTAGCGGGGCGCGGAGCGGCGTCCCGAGTTGGCCGACTCAGGCGTCGAGTGGCGGGTCGCGATGCCTCCCAGCCGTCGGCGGCAACTACAGCTCGGTAGCCCGCCGGCGGAACTCGAGCGCCGACGTGCCAAGCGCCGCGCCAAGGTCGAGCACCCCTTCTGCTACGTCAAACAGCGCTTCGGCTATCGCCGCACCCGATACCGCGGCCTGGCCAAGAATCATCAGCGTCTCGCGCTCTTGCTCGGCCTCGCCAATCTGCTGATCGCCGAACCGCAGCTCGCCTGAGCGCCGCCCCCTCAGGCCCGCGCGGCCCAGCGGCCAGCCACTCGGCAATTAGCAGCCCTCAGCCCCCCAGCCACGCCGCGCTCGGCCTCCCCCTCCTCACGCCACACCACCCCCACGACCGCTACACGACCAGTCCACCCGGTTGTTCAGAGCGGTCCTAGTCTTCTAGTTTGCGCATTTGGGGGAAGAGGATGATGTCTCGGATTGAGGGGGAGTTGGTGAGGAGCATGGCGAGGCGGTCCATGCCCATGCCGAGCCCGCCTGTCGGGGGCATTCCGTGCTCGAGCGCGATTAGGAAGTCTTCGTCCATCTGCTCGGCCTCGTCGTCGCCGGCGGCCTTGAGCTGAACTTGTTCCTCGAAGCGCCCGCGCTGGTCGACGGGGTCGTTCAGTTCCGTGTAGGCATTGGCCAGTTCCCAACCGCCGACGAACAGCTCGAAGCGCTCGACGAGCGTCTCGTCGTGTTCCGTTTTCTTGGCCAGCGGGGAGATCGCGAGGGGATAGTCCATCAGGAACGTGGGTTGCTGTAAGTTCGGCTCGACCCGTTCGGAGACGAGCTCATCAAACAGCTTGCCCCAGCCGGCGTCGGGGGGAATCGGGACGCCGCACTCGCGCAGGAGTCCTTGCATCGCGTCGACGGTGGGGAACTCGCGGAAGTCGACGCCGACGTACTGCTGCACGGCCTCGACCATCGTGATTCGGCGGAATGGGGCGGTGAAGTCGATTTCGTCGCCGCGCCAGGGGACGGTCGTTGCACCGGTCACCTCCAGCGCAATGCGGGGGAGCGCGGCTTCGAGCATGTTGGCGACGCCGTGGTAGTCGGTGTAGGCCTCGTAGCTCTCGAGCATCGTGAACTCAGGGTTCCAACGGTTGCCGATGCCTTCGTTGCGGAACACGCGGCCGATCTCATAGACCTTGTCGAAGCCGCCGACGATCAAGCGTTTCAGATGCAGTTCGAGGGCGATCCGCAGTTGGCGCGGCTCGTCGAGCGCATTGAGGTGTGTGAGGAAGGGTCGGGCCGCGGCGCCGCCGGCCTCTTGCTGCAGTACGGGCGTCTCGACCTCGAGGAAGCCGCGCTCGTCCATGAAGCGGCGCATCGCGGAGACGATCTGGGAGCGTTTGCGGAGGACATCCTTCGCTTCGTCGTTGGCCATCAGATCGAGGTAGCGCTGGCGGTAGCGGATCTCGATGTCGGTGAGTCCGTGGAACTTCTCGGGCGGCGGACGCAGCGACTTGCCGAGGATGCCGAGGGAGTCCGTCTGCACGGACACTTCACCGAGTCTCGTGCGGATCAGTGGGCCGGAGGCTTCGAGGAAGTCGCCGAGATCAAGCTGCTCAAGCAACGGCCACTGATCGGCCAGTGCGCGCCTGCTGGCCAAGATCTGGATCTGTCCGCTGTCGTCGGTCAGGTCGAGGAAGGCGATGCGTCCCATGTGGCGGATTGCGGAGATTCGTCCGGCGACGGTCACGGTGAGCGCTTGCGGCGGATCGTCGTCGTGATCTGCGTGATCGGCCTCGTGCTGTTCGAAGATTGCGCGGGCCGCGCCGATGGTGTGGGTGCGCGCGGTGCGCGGTGGAAACGGATCGATGCCGGCGGCGCGCAGCTGGGCGGTCTTGGCGAGGCGGTCGTTGATCAGACTGTGCAGGCCGCCGGCGGCTGCTTCGACGTTTGGTTCCGGTTCGCTCTCGCTCATTGGTGGTGCTCCTCGATCTCCGCGCGATGATCCAGCGGCGGTCTTCCGACTGCCGCTGTAGGCCGCGCGGAAGACCGCGGTCGTTTAGGAGATGGCCTTGACCTTGAACTTGCGCAGGCCGGATGGGGTCTCGACCGCGACTGTGTCGCCGACCTTGGCGCCTAGCAGTGCTTTGCCGACTGGCGACTCATCGGACAGCTTGCGGGCTTGCGGGTCTCCTTCGGCCGGGCCCACGATGCGATACTCGACATCGGTTCGTTTGGGCAGGGGACGAACGGTGACGGTCGATCCGACGATGACGGTGTCGGAGTCCTTGATTTGGGTTTCGTCGATCACCTCGGCGGCGGCGACGATTGCCTCGATTTCGCGGATGCGGCCGACGATGAATCCTTGCTGGTCTCGGGTTTCGATGCCTTCGCCCTCGTCGCGTGCGCCGGGCGAGTCGTCACGGGTCTGCTGAATCAGCTCAGCGGCCTCGCGCCGCCGTCGCTGGAGCTGGGAGAGTTCGTCTTGTAACTTCTCCAGACCCTCTGCTGTGATGGGAACTGACCGTCTGGTCACCACGTTGTCCGCCTGACTACGCGCTTGAGCTTTGGCAGGATACGATACCAGTCAAGGCCCAACTACTTGCTCAAAACACCGAGATAACGCTGTAACGTGCGTCACACAGCCGCGCTCATGCTGGGATCTGGATTGATCGGCGCCGTCGTCGCGGCGCTGATCAGCGCGCTGATGCTGACGGGCAGCGACGAGTCGAGCGACGGCGATCTGCAGTCCGCCGTCGCGGAGGCGGTGCAGTCGGCGATGGCGGAGACGGTGGCTGAGTTGATCGACGAGCGGCTGGAGCGGTCGGATGATCAGGCGTCGGCACGGCTCGCCGAAGCGATGGCGTCGCAGCGCATGCTCGTGGCGAGTGCCTTCGAGGCAGTCGCGCCGTCGGTGGTGCTGATTGACGCGGAGGGTCCGCCGCGGGTCAATGAGGAGGGGGTCACGGTGGTCAGCGCGGCGCTGGCGACGGGGTTCTTGCTCGACGATCAGGGTCACGTGGTGACTGCGGCGCATGTGTTGGAGGGCATGACCAGCGTGACGGTGATTCTGCCCAACGGCGATCGACGGGAGGCGGAGCAGATTGGTGATGATCGGCCGTTTTCTGATGTGGGGGTGCTGCGCTTCGAGCCTGAAGCGTCGGACGAGCTGGCGGTGCCGAGCTTTGGCGAGGACCGCGTGGTTGGCTTCGGTGAGACGGTTCTGGCGATTGGCAATACGCTGATGGGCAGCGATCTCGCGGTCACCGTCGGCGTCGTCAGCGATCCCGACACCACGTTCTCTCGCGAGCGCTATGAGCAGGTTCAGCTGATACAGACCGATGCGGCGCTCAATCACGGCAACTCGGGCGGGGTGTTGGTCGACCTCGACGGCGTCATCGTGGGGATGCCGGCTGTGATCGCCCGCTCGACGCGCGAGGGCGGCTTCGTGGACGGTGTGGGCTTCGCGCTGCAGATCGTACCGGTGCTGGAGATTGCGCGGACGATCGCGGCGGAGGGGTTCTATCCGCGCGCGAGCTTTGGGGTGGTTAACGAGCGGCTGCTGACTCCAACAGCGGCGGCGCAGCTGGAGCTGGAGGTGTCGGAGGGATCGTTCTTGATCGAGCTGGAGCGACAGGGCGCGTTCGCGCGGGCGGGGATCCGTCCGGGCGACGTGCTGCGTCGGCTGAACGAGACGCCGATCAATGCGGAGACGCCGTACCTGAACGCGATGGCCGATCTGGAGCCGCTGGTGCCGGCCACCGTTCATATCTATCGCGGCGACCAGGAGTATCGGTTGCTCGTGACACCGGACCTGCGCGAGCCGTGACGAGGCAGGGATCACCGCCCGACGGCGGATGGCAGCCGCAGCCGGCCCGGCGCATCGGAGAGCCGGCGCGACGCATGCCGCGGCGTGCGCCGCGCACGCCTGCGGAACCGGAAGCGGCGCCGTTTGAGCAGCCGTCCCAAGCTGAGGCAGAAGCTCCAGTGGGCGCTCAGTTGGAATCGGCTGGCGGAGGCGTCGGCGTGCCGCGCAGGGCGTCGACCGGCGGGCGCGGCTCCGGCTTTCTGATCATCGTCCTGATTGCCGCGCTGCTCGTCGGACTGGTGATCGTGCTGTTCTTCGAACCGGGCCTCGTCGAGACCGGCTTCACATCGGACGAGGAGGCCGAGGTGTCGGCCGGGTCGGAGCGGGCCGTGCTGGTCCGGGCGACGCTGATGGAGCAAGCGCCACCGATCTCGGACGTGTTGGGCGCGGCCTCTCCGATCTATGAGATCGCGGTGCCGGCGGGGCGACTGGGGCCGTTCGAGTTCTCGCTGCGGTTGACCAATCCGAGCCAGGACTCGCGCAATCTGGGCGCGTACACGTGGAATGGGGAGGACTGGGTGCGGCTGGGGGACGCTGTGCTTTCGAGCGATGGGGTTTCAGCTCGCATTCGTCTGGCGTCGGCGCCCGACAACATCGCGATCTTGCGGCGGCTGCAGTTTCGCGACGTGATCGCTGCCCGGGTGCCGCGGGGCGAAGAGCCGCAATCGCTGCTCTCTGGATCGCTCACGCTGCTGCATCCGGACGGTTGGCGGCCGGGCGCGGACGGATCGCTGCTCGGTCTGGTCGACCTGCCTGCGTCGGTGATTGCTCAGAATGTGTGGCCGACGATCTCCGCTGGCGCGGACCAGACAGAACTTGTCAATGACATTCTTGCGTCGGACAACTTGCGGCGCCAACACATCGGCAACATCCAGCACGCGATTCAGAGCGGCCAGCACGACGGCGTGGACATTCACTACCTGAACGTGTCGCCGGCCTTGCGGACGCAGTTCACGTCGTTCATCACCGAGCTGGCGGATCGTCTGCATCGTGACGATCGGGGATTGTCCGTGCATATCCCGATCAATGCCTCGGGCGGCGTCGGCGAGGGCGCGTACGACCTGTCGCAGCTCGGTGCTTCGGCGGATTTCGTGGTGATTGAGCCGCCGCTTGATCCGACGATGCATCAGGCGGCGATTGCTGCCTCGCTGCCGACGCTGCTGGAGCGGATTGAGTCGAGCAGATTGCTGTTGTCGTTGAAATCGAACGCGGTGGTGCGCACGTCGGCTGGATTCAGCGAGATCACGCAGCGCGAGGCGTTGGGCATCGCTTCGGACCTGAGCATCCGTGAGCCGGGACCGTACACTCCGAGCTCGCGAGTGACTCTGCAGGGAGCGGCGATCATGCTGGACAACCTGTCCAGCGGACTGCGTTGGGACGACGCCAACCGAATCGTCTCGTTCACTTACAGCGATCAGACGGGAGCGCCGGTCACGATTTATATCCATAATCGGTTTAGCGCGGCGTTCCAGATGCAAGCGGTGTCGGACTGGGAGCTGGGCGGCGTCTACATCGCCAATGCGTCGGCTGATCCGGGTAACGCCAATCTGTGGCCGGCGATTGCGGCCTTCTTCGAGTCGGGCGTTCCCGACCTGCGCCTGCCCAACGCGATCCTGTTTGACCCGGTCTTCAGCGTCGAGGGCGGTGTGCTGTCGGGCAACAGCAGCAGCGGTTGGCAGTTCTGGGAGTTGCCAACGGAAGCAGGCAGCTATCGGGCGCAGCTGGTCGTCTCCGATGGCGACGTGCGCGTCGGGCATGAGATCACGGTGCCCGTGGGCATCGAGGCGGCGCAGTAATGGCGGGTCCAGCGCGAGTCTCGGGTGGAGCGCTGGCTGGTCGGCGGTTGCGATCGCCGGCGAACGGGACGCGTCCAGCGACGGCGTTGATCCGCTCTGCGATCTTTGACCGCCCCGAGATCGGCGAGCTGGTCGAGTCGGCGCGTGTGCTGGACTTGTATGCGGGCGCGGGTTATCTGGGGATCGAAGCGCTGAGCCGCGGGGCCGAGTATGCCGACTTCGTGGAGAAGAACGGCAACGCCTGTTCCGTGATTCGGCGAAATCTTGACGAGTTGGGTCTGAGCGCGCGGGCGCGGGTGCATCGCCTGCCGGTCGAGCGTTGCTTTTCGCGGATCGCGCTGGATCCAACGTTGATCTTCGTTGATCCGCCGTACCGGGTTGACGCGTTGCCGGTGATTGAGGCGTTTGCTGATCGCGCGCGGCTGGCTGAGGGGGTTCTGCTGGTCTGGCGGCGGTTGAACCGCAGCTCGGGCGGGGTCGCGCCGCCGCCGGAGCGGATTGGCGGACTAGTGCGGATTGACCAACGGCGCTATGGTGACGGCGCGATAGATACGTACCGCGCGGAGGCCAAGACATGACGATCGCGCTCTATCCTGGCGGCTTCGACCCAATCACCAACGGTCATTTGGACATTGTGCAACGTGCGTCGGGCATGTTCGACGAGGTGGTAATGGCGATCTATCCACGCTCGAGCGAGACGTTCAACGTGGACGAGCGGCTGGCGATGATCGAGGGTGCGACGGAGCATCTGCCGAATGTGCGCGCGGCCAAGTTCACCGGTCTGGTGGTCAACTTCGCGGACGAGGTGGGGGCGAGGGTGCTGGTGCGCGGCATCCGCGCCGTGACTGGCTTCGAGGCTGAGTTCGACATGGCGTTGATGAACAAGAAGATGGCGCCGCACATCGAGTCGGTCTTTCTGATGGCGGGGCATGAGCACCTGTTCATCTCGGCCAGCCGGATACGGGAGTTGGCGTCGTTGAAGCAGCCGGTTGATGATCTGGTGCCGCCCAACGTGTTTGAGTTGCTGGTCGAGAAGTACGGTCCGCCGAACCGTTAGGCGTCTGTTGTGCCAGTTTGGATCGTCATCCCAGCTTGTCTGGGATCTCGTTTGGGGTTTCGTTGTAGCTGGTCGGGCGGGATTCCAGACAAGCTGGAATGACGGAAGTTGGGCTGGAATGACGGATCAGGGTGGAATGGCGGAGGTTGGCTTGGGGTGACGAATTGGGCTGGAATGACGGGGTTGGGTTGGCTGCGGTAGAGTCGGATTATTGGCTGGTGTTTGCGGATGGGAGCGAATCATCGACATCCTTGAACTGATTGACCAGATTGAAGCAGCGGTGCTGGCTGGTCGGCGGAGCCGACTTGGGTCGGGCTGGACGGTCGACCGTGAGCAGCTGCTGGACCTGATCGACCGGCTTCGCATGGCAGCGCCGGCGTCGTCGGCGGAGGTGCAGCAGCTGGTGGAGGAGCGGGAGCGGCTGCTTCGCCAGAGCCAGGAAGAGGCCGCGATCCTTGCTGAGCAGGCGCGCCGCGATGCCGAGCAGCAGGTTTCGGTTCACGAGGTCGTCCAGCAGGCCGAGGCGCGGGCGCAGCACATTCTCGATCAGGCGCATCAAGCGGCCACCGAAACGACGTCGCGAGCGAACCAGGAGGCTGCCGCTGCGCTCGGACAGGCGACGGCTGAAGCGGTCTCGCAGGCGCTGGAGGCGGATCGCTACTCGCTCGAGATGCTGCGCCGATTGGGCGATCAGTTGCGCTCGATGCACACCTCTGTGGCGTCCGCCGTGGACCAGCTGGAAGTCAAGGTCGAGCAGGGCGAGCAGGCGCAAGCGGTGGATGAGCGCGATGAGGCGGCTCGACGGGCGCTCAGCTGATCGATGCGATCGGTGGCTGAGCGCCCGCCGGCGTTGAGCCCACACTCGTCACGGGCTAGTCGGCGGTGACCAGCTGCGGCTGGGGCGCGAGCGGATTGCCGACTGCTTGGCCGATTTTCTCCAGCGAGCGCATCATGCTGTCGAAGTTTTCGAGCGTCAGCGACTGTCCGCCGTCGGAGAGGGCGTGATCGGGGTTGGGGTGGACTTCGATCATGAGGCCGTCAGCGCCGACGGCCATTGAAGCGCGAGCCATCGGCTCGACCAGGTACCAGTGTCCGGTGCCGTGGGCCGGATCGCTGATGATCGGCAAATGGCTGAGTCGCTTGACGACGGGGATGGCCGAGAGGTCGAGGGTGTTGCGGGTTGCGGTTTCGTAGGTGCGGATGCCGCGCTCGCAGAGGATGACGTCGCGGTTGCCCTTGGCCATGATGTACTCGGCGGCGAGCAGCCACTCGTCGATGGTGGCAGAGAGTCCGCGCTTGAGCATGACGGGCTTGTGGGCCATGCCGACTTCGTCGAGCAGCATGAAGTTCTGCATGTTGCGGGTGCCGATTTGGAGGATGTCGGCGTAGCGAGCGACGAGTTCGACGTCGCGGGAGTCCATCACCTCGGTGATGACGGGCAGGCCGGTTTCGTCACGCGCGGTGGCGAGGTGCTGGAGTCCCTCTTCGCCGAGTCCGCGGAAGGCGTAGGGGGAGGTGCGGGGCTTGAAGGCGCCGCCGCGCAGGATCTGGGCGCCCGAGGCCTTGACTGCCTTGGCCGTGGAGACCATGTGGTCTTCGTTCTCGATCGAACAGGGACCGGCCATCACGACCATGTTGCCGTCACCGATCTTGACGCCGCCGACCTCGATCACGGTGTCGGCTTCCTGGAATTCGCGGCCGGTCAGCTTGTAGGGGCGGGAGATGGCGATGACCTCTTCGACGCCGCTCATGCGGCTCATTTGGGCGCGGATGTCGGGGTCGATGATGACGCCGACGGCGCCGATCACGACGCGCTCCTCGCCTGGGGACAGGTGTCCTTCGAGGTTGGCTTCCTTGAGTCGGGCGAGGACGCCGCGAACCTCTTCGTCGCTCGCGCCCATCTTCATCACAATCAGCATGTCGGTTCCTTCTCGCTCGTGTGCGGTTCTACTCAGAGTTTGATGTGCGTTGTTTCGGCGCGTCCGCAGGGGGACGTTAACGCTCTGCGATTTCTGCCAAGTCTGTTCGCAGTACGCGTGCTCCGCGCAGGTAGACGTGCTCGACCTGGTCCTGTCGCCGGGTCGTATTGACGTGCAGCAGGATCCGCAGGCAGGACGGCAGCGAGCCGGGCACTTGCATCTCGTGCCCGCACATCAACGCGGCGTTCGACCAGTTGTAGGTCAGGCGGGCCGCGACGGCCGGGAACTCAGCGTTGAGGTCGGGCGTGGTGGTGAACCAGGCGGAGGCCACTTCCTGGGCGTCGATGTCGTTGCGGGCGATCATCTCGCCGAGCAACTCTTCGGTTGCGGCGAGGATGTCATCACGGGCGTTGTGTTCGACCGTGGTGGCGCCGCGAATGCCTCGCAGGCGCCAGACTGGATCGGCAGAGTGGTTGGCCATCGCCAGGTGCTCAGTGGTTCTCGTCTGGTGGCTTGGGAACAGTGGGTAGGGCGATGCGGTTGATGTTGAGTCAACCGACCGCGCGTGGACGCGCGCTAGCGACCGGCGTCAAAGATGCCGGCCGCGGAGGTATAGAGGCAGCGGTCAGGCAGCAGCGTACGGGTACGGCTGACAGTGCTCATGCGCTCGTCTCTTCACTCCGGCGGCCGGTGACCACCTCGAGATAGTGCTCGACGGCCGCGACACGACCATCGGCAGGCGCCGACGCGATCGTGTTGGTCAGCGCTGAACCGATGATAGCAGCAGGAACGAGTTTGCCCACCTCGACAACGTGTTGTCGGCGACTGATGCCGAATCCGACCGCCAACGGGGTGTCAGTCAGGGCTCGAACGCGGCCGACGAATTGCTCAAAGTCGGCTGCGACTTGTTCTCGGGCGCCGGTCACGCCGGTGAGCGAGACGAGGTAGATGAAGCCCGAGGCCTTGTCGGCGACGGTGGCGATGCGCCGGGGTGTGGAGGTTGGGGCCAGCAGGTAGATCAGCGAGATGCCGTGCTCGGCGAGCACGTCCCGCGCCGCGTCCGATTCCTCGACGGGCAGGTCGACGATGATCATGCCGTCGACGCCGGCATCGGCGGCCATCCGAGCGAGCGGCGCGAGCGGCTCGCCGACGGCGGCGCCGGGCGGATCGGCCAAGGCCTGGTCGGTTGCGTCTGCGACATTGGTTGCGCCGACGGCGAGGAAGGGATTGAGGTAACCCATCAGCGTGAGGGGCGCGTCGGGCGCGAATTCGCGTGCCGCGCGAACGGCGTCGAGCGCTGTGTCCAGACTGGCGCCGGCGGCGAGCGCCTGGGTGTAGGCGGTCTGGTGCACTGGGCCGTCCGCGATCGGGTCGGAGAATGGCACGCCGATTTCCAGGCCGGCTGCGCCGCCGCGCAAGGCGGCGCGGATCAGCTCGGGCGTCTCTTCAGGCGTGGGGAAGCCGGCGGTGAGAAAGGGGAAGACGAGCGTGTCGCCGCCTGACTCGGCGGCGTCGAAGGCCTGTCGATAGCGCGCGCCGAGCGTCGCGCCTGGATTGTGTGCGCTGTTTGTTCCTGTGTGCGTCATGGTGTTCGCTGCCTTTATCCGAGCTGTTGTACCAGCGTCGCTGAATATCCGATCAGGTTGAAGCCCACATGCGTCATTGACGCGGCGGTGAGCGATCCTGTGCGCAAGTAGACCACTCCCAGGACGACGCCTGCGAGGGCAAAGGGAATGAGGCTGCCCAGGTCCGCGTGCAGCGCCGAGAAGACGGATGCCGAGATTACGAATGCGGGGATGAGTCCCCAATGCGCGTTGAGTCCGCCCAGCACGAAGCCGCGCGAGAAGGCTTCCTCGTAGATCGGCGCGAGGCAGACGACCAACACGCCGAGGGCGATCATCACGGACGTGTGCACGAAGAGCCTGTCGTCGTCGATCGTCGATTCAGGGATCAACGAGTCCCAGCCAAGGGCAGTGACGATGGCGGTGTAGATGTAGAGGGCGACGTAGATTGCGCCGAGACCGAACAACGCCGTCACGAGATCGGGGCGTCGGGGCCGACGCCAGGAGATCAGTTGCGATTGGCCGCGCCGTCTGAGGATCAGACGCGGGATCAGCAGCCATCCGACGAGGCCGGCGGCGGCCTGTCCGGCGACCATGATCAGCAGGCCGGCTTCGCTCTGGGCGTCGCCGCCGTCGATTTCTGAGACGATGACGGTCGCGAGCAGCACGATTGCCAGCCAGGCAACGGTGCAGAGCAATCCCCAGCCGACGAGCCGAAACCCGGCCATGCCGTGATCCTGCGGACCGGCCATCAGCCGCCTCGCTGTGCGAGGGCGTCGCGGACGATTTCGACGTCCTTGTCTCCGCGGCCGGAGAGTCCGATGAGGATGTGTTGGTCCTGGCTCATGGTCGGCGCGATCTTGGCGGCGTAGGCGATGGCGTGAGCGGTCTCGAGGGCGGGGATGATGCCTTCGGTTTCGGAGAGCAGCTTGAGGCCGTCGAGCGCCTCATCGTCGGTGATCGACACGTACTCGGCGCGCTCGGTCTGCATGAGCCAGGCATGCTCAGGTCCGACGCCGGGATAGTCGAGGCCGGCCGAGATCGAGTGCGCTTCGGTGATCTGACCGTCGACGTCCTGCAGGACATAGGTGCGGGTCCCGTGCAGGACGCCTGGCGATCCGCCGGTCAGCGTGGCGGCGTGACGGGCGTTGAGACCTTCTCCGGCCGCCTCGACGCCGATCAGCTGCACGGGATCGTCGACGAGCGGGTGAAAGAGGCCGATGGCGTTCGATCCGCCGCCGACACAGGCGACGGCGGCATCGGGCAAGCGTCCGATCTGCTCCACCATCTGGTCTCGTGCTTCGCGTCCGATGCAGGACTGCAGCTCTCGGACGATCATGGGATATGGGTGCGGACCGATTGCGCTGCCGATCAGGTAGTGGGTGGTTCGGACGTTGGTGACCCAGTCGCGGATGGCCTCGTTGATGGCGTCTTTCAGGGTTCTCGCGCCAGACTCGACTGGCACGACTTCGGCGCCGAGCAGGTTCATGCGGAAGACGTTGAGGGCCTGGCGTCGGACGTCCTCCGCGCCCATGTAGACGATGCACTCGATGCCAAAGCGAGCGCAGGCGGTGGCGGTCGCGACGCCGTGTTGTCCGGCGCCGGTCTCGGCGATGATGCGCGGTTTGCCCATGCGTCGGGCCAGCAGCACCTGTCCGATGGCGTTGTTGATTTTGTGTGCTCCGGTGTGGGCCAGGTCTTCGCGCTTGAGCCAGATTTGGGCTCCGCCCAGGCGCTCGGAGAGGCGCGGGGCGAGGGTGAGCGGCGTCTGGCGGCCCACGTAGTTTCGCAGCAACTCGTCGAGTTCGGCGCGAAAGGCTGGATCGGTCTGCGCGGCCTCCCACGCATCTTCCAGTTCGGAGAGGGCGGGCATCAGCGTCTCGGGCGCGAACTGGCCGCCGAACGGACCGAACGCTCCGCTTTCCCGCACACCGCTGAGACTTGCAGTCGACATCTCAATCGCCCCCCTTCGCAGCCCGAACAAATTCAGCAATCTTGGCGCGGTCCTTTGTGCCGTCAGTCTCGACGCCTGAGGACACATCGACGGCCCAGGGGCGGACCTGGTGGACAGCGTCGGCGACGTTGTTGGGGTTGAGTCCGCCTGCCAACACGATGGGCCGCTTTTCGGCAACGCTCGCGGCGATGGACCAATCAACTGCTTGACCTGTGCCGCCGCCCTGCGTGGATTTGGCGTCGAGCATGGCGACGGCGCGCGGCGCGCGATCGATCTCGCGCAGCACGGCGGACTCGTCCATGCCGTCCGACATATGAACCGCACGCACGACGGCGCGGCGGATGCGTTCGGCGAGGGCTGGATGCTCGCCGCCGCTGAGCTGGACGATGTCGAGATCGACCTGGTCGAGCACTCGTTCGATCTCGTCCACAGACTGTCTGGCAAAGACACCGACGAGCAGTGGCTGGCCGGCGGCGGCGCGTTCTCGGGCGAAGGTGATTGTGGAGGCTTCGGCCAGTTCGATGCGTGGTCCGAGTTCTTGGCGGACTTGACGCGCGGCGCTGATCTCGATGCGGCGCGGGGCGTCGGCGAAGATCATGCCGACGGCGTCGGCGCCGGACTCGCGCGCCCAGACGGCGTGTTGGACAGCACGAACGGAGCAGATCTTGACGAGGGTCATCGTCCGAGCAGCTCTCGAGCTTTGGCGTGCGGGTCGGCGGCGGTGGACAACGCTTCGCCGATCAAGACGGCGTCGACGCCGCAGTCTTCCATCCGCCTCATGTCGTCGCGCGAGCGAACACCGCTTGCAGCAACGACGGCGATGGCGTCGGGGATTGCGGATCGGAGACGCTCCGTGGTGCCGAGGTCTTCCTCGAACGTGTGCAGATTGCGGTTGTTGATGCCGATGGCGACGGCGCCGGCGTCGAGCGCCATGTCGACTTCTTGCTCGTCGGTGACCTCCACGAAGGCGGTGAGGCCGAAGGGGTCGCCGGCTTCACAGAGCTCAGTGAGCGCTCTGCGGTCGAGCGTCTTGGCGATCAGCAGATAGGCATCGGCGCCGAGGGTTGCGGCTTCCGCGATCTGGTAGGGGTCAAGGTGGAATTCTTTGCGGAGCAGCGGGATGTCGGTATCGCGCAGGGCGGCGGCGGCGTGGACGAGATCGGTGTCCGTTGCGAAGAATGACGGCGCGGTGAGGACGGAGACGGCGACCGCGCCGATCTGGGAGTAGGTGCGGGCCAGGGCGGCGGGATCGAGATTCGGCGCGAACGGTCCCTTCGAGGGCGAGCCTCGCTTGATTTCGGCGATCAGGCCAACGCCTGGCTGGCGCAGGGCGGCGGGGAAGTCCTTCGGCTCGACCGATTTCATTGCGGCGTCGAAGATCGTCTGAGGTGGAACCGCCCGCTTGCGCTCGGCGATGTGGGCACGGGTTTCCGCGACGATCCGCTCCAAGACCGAGCTCATGGTGCGGATCCGATCGCTCGGGAGCGCTCGACGAACAGCTCGAGCTTGCGCAAGGCGCGTTGATCGTCGATGCACTCGGCGGCACGGCTGACGCCTTCGGCGAAGGTGGGGACTTCTTCGGCGGCGAACAGGCCGGCTGCGGCGTTGAGGGTGACGAAGCCGGTTAGGGCTGAGGTGATGCCGCCGAGCACCTGGCGCATCATTTTCGCTGATGCGTCAGCGGTGCTGCCGCCTCGAACGGCCTCGAGCGGCACGGGTCGGATCTGGAAGTCGTTGGGCGAGACCGTGAACTCGCTCAGCGCCCCGTCAACGATCAGCCAGCAGGTGGTCGCTCCGCTCGGTGACACTTCGTCCAGCCCCTCATGTCCGTGCACGACGAGGCCGCGTCGGACGCCGAGTCTGCCCAAGGCTTCGGCCATGATCGGACCAAGTTCGGGTCTGGCGACGCCGATCATCTGATGGGTCGCGCGGGCGGGATTGGTGAGCGGGCCGAGCACGTTGAAGACGGTACGGACGCGGATCCGTCGGCGGATTGGGGCGACATGCCGCATGGCGGGATGGAAGGCCTGTGCGAAGAGGAAGCCGAAGCCGACCTCGCGGATGAGGCGGGCGGCTTGATTTGGGGAGAGCGCGATGGTCGCGCCGAGCGCTTCGAGCACGTCTGCGCTGCCGACGGATGAGGACATGGCGCGGTTGCCGTGCTTGGCGACGGGCACGCCGCAGCCGGCGAGGACGAAGCCGGCCGCTGTGGAGGCGTTGAACGTGTGCTTGCCGGATCCGCCGGTGCCGGCGGTGTCGGCCAGACGGGGCAGATCGCTCAAGTCGACGGTGAGGGCATGCTGGCGCATTGCGCGAGCGAGCCCGACGATTTCGTCGACCGTTTCGCCGTTCATGCGGAGGCCCGTCAGCAGCGCGGCGGCCTGCACGTCGTCGGAGTCGCCGGACATGAGCGCGTCCATTGCGGCCGCGGCTTCGGCGTCGGACAGGTGGCGGCGTTCGTCGATCACAGCGGCCAGCGCTGCCGTCATGTCGCCGGTCGAGGGGTCAGCCATTGAAGTCTTGCTCTTCTGCGTACGTCACTCGAATCTTGCTCCTCTTGCCACTACAGCTAGCGCGCCCTGATCCAGCGACCGAGTTTTTCCCAGCCGGAGGGACACTCAGGGGGTAGTCCCTTAGCGTCCGCTTTCACGTAGATGTGAAGTGCCTTTCGCTCGGTTCCACGTGCTGTTCGGCGACTGTCGAAGGTGTCTCGCACTTTCCCACCTCGAATTGCCGCGACATGCTCCTTGGTCGCAACGATGCAATCCCCATAGCGCAGATATGCACCCGTCCATGTGAGTTTCGGCCCCTTCGGCTGAATCACCTGCACCAGTCCATGTTCCACAAACACCCGGTGTTCTATGTCCCGAAGGATGCCCTTGTCAGCCGTTGGCTCCAACCCGGCCGCGGCGTTCGCATCTGCCAATCTTCTTGAGACATCGCGGTAGCTTCTCCTGGTCAGGATGGACAACGCCCTGGCGACACAGTCTCCCTCAGCCTTGAAGATGCGGCCCGACCAGAAGCGCCCGCCGTCGTCGTGGGAATAGCCAATCATGACATCCTGCTCACTCTGCTTGCACGCAAGTGCCAGGCTTTGGATTGGTTGAGGAAGTTTTGGAGCATGGCGTGGCCGGTTTTGGTGCGGATCGATTCGGGGTGAAACTGCACACCTTCGATGGGGTACTCGGTGTGGCGCATGCCCATCAGGATTCGACCGCTGCCGTCGACGCGTTGGCACCAGGCGGTGGGGGAGAGCTCGGCGGGCAAGGTGTCGGGATCGACGGCGAGGGAGTGGTAGCGCGTCGCTTCGACCGGATTGGGCAGACCAGCGAAGACGCCTGTGCCGTCGTGCTCGATGGTCGAGGTCTTGCCGTGCCGAATCTCCCCGGCTGGGCCGACTGATGCGCCGAAGGCGGCACCGATCGATTGGTGGCCCAGGCAGACGCCGAGCGTGGGGATGTTGGGGCTCAGCTGCTGGAGCAGCGGCACGCTGACGCCAGCCTCACGGGGGGTCTTGGGGCCGGGCGAGATCACGATGCGGCGTGGATCGAGCGCGGCGATCTGGTCGACCGTGATCTGGTCGTTGCGGTGCACGACGACCTCTGCGTCCAGTTCGCAAAGGTACTGGTAGAGGTTGTAGGTGAACGAGTCGTAGTTGTCGATCAGCAGGACATCAACGGCCATCGGAGGCCTCCCGTTCTCTGAGGATGCGTGCGAGCGTTCGGTAGCCCTCGACGGCGCGGGGGAATCCGCAGTAGGGCGCGGCTGTGGCCATGACGCCCATGAGCTCAGTCTCGGTGACGCCGTGGTTGAGGGCGCCGGGGATGTGGAACTGCAGCTCGTCTGGCTTGTTCAGTGCGACGAGGATGGAGACGACCACCAACGAGCGGTCGCGGCGCGACAGCTGGGAGCGCGCCCAGAGGTCGCCGAAGGCGAACTCGAACGCAAGCTTGCCGACTGGTCCGATCCGTTCCATGCCGGCGAGCGCTTCGGCCGGATCCTGGGCAACGTCTGCTCCGTTGAGCGTGCGCATCACATCGACGGCGTCGCGGTGTCGCTGGTCGTCGTCCTTGTGTTGGGCGGGGGGGATGACATAGGGCTCGCCGTCGGCCTGGCTCCAGGCGTCGACGAGGACGTTGATCATCTCGTTGCCGGCGGGAAAGCCGGAGTAGCCGGCGATTTGCAGGGCGATTTCGGTGATTTCCTCACGGCTGACGCCGTTGGCTGGTCCGAAGCTGGCGTGGAAGCGAACGGCCTGGAGGCGTTCGAGCGCGCCGAGCATGGCGAGGGCGACGATGGTTCGATCACGTCGCGAGAGGTCGTCGCCCTGCCAGACCTGACCGAAGATGTAGTCGACGACGTAGCTGCCGAAGGCGCCGGTGCGCTGCTCGGCGTTGGCGGCGAAGCCGGGCCCGGCGCCGGTCATTTCTGCGAGCAGATTGGTGCCGGCTTGCCGTCGTTCTGCGTGTGTTGCCATGTCATCGTCTCTTTCCGCGCGACTCAGTGTTGGCGCGCATTCTAGGCAGGCGGTCGACTGATGCTCGCTTGTCGGGCGAGCTCGATCGCTTGTTGCAGCTCGGACCAGGACCAGCCGTGATCGCGTGCGGCTTGCAGATCAGTGTCCAGGTTGGCCTCCTGATTCGCAGCCGCGTTGACCGCGAGACGGAGCAGCGCCTCGACGTTTGCCGCCAGGCTGGGTTGCGCAGGCGTTGGCGCCTTTGGCTCGGCGAAGAGATCGTCGAGGCCGCTGTCGTCCTCGAACGTCCAGCCGGAGTTGAGCCGTTCCAGGATGGTTGCTAGGAGCTCGGCCTGCGGATCGGGCAGCGCAGCGACGGCTTCCGCCGCCGTCCACCATTGGGAGTCGTCGAAGGGGTTGGACTCATCGTCGGGGGCGCCGTTGAGCGCTTCCTGCGCGGTGACCAGATATCCGTTGTGGACACTGTGGCGTCCAGAGGACGGCTCGTTGGCGGTGACCGTATGGGCATAGGCGACGCGCACTTGCTGGCGGAGCAGCTGCTGGAAGAGTCGGGGCACGGTGTCGTCGGGTTCCTCTGAGAGCGGGGTGACGTCGCCGGGCAGCCACCACTGGCCGGGCCAGAGCGGGTCGTGTGGTCGTCTGCGGAGTAGCAGGACGCGGCCGGCGTCGTCGAGGACGATGCCGTAGCCGATGATCAGCGACTGGGCCATGATCAGCCTCTAGTACCCGCGGGAGCCGCTGGCGGCGGATGTGGCGCGGGAGCGCTCTTCGGCGAGGTCGAGGGCGGTCAGCATGCCCATGGCCTTGTTGACCGTTTCGTCAAACTCGTCGGTCGGGCGGGAGTCGAAGACGATGCCGCCGCCGGCCTGGACGGATGCGACGCCGTCCTGCATGACGATGGTGCGGATGGTGATGGCGGTTTCCATATTGCCGCCGAATCCAAAGTAACCGAGGGCGCCGGCGTAGGGTCCGCGCTGGTCTTGTTCGAGTTCGGAGATGATTTCCATGGCGCGGATTTTGGGCGCTCCGGAGACGGTGCCGGCGGGGAAGGTCGCGCGAACGGCGTCGAAGGACGTGGCGCCCTCGGCCAGTTCGGCCTCGACGTGGGAGACGAGGTGCATGACGTGGCTGTAGCGCTCGATGTCGAGCTCCTGGGTGACGCGGACGGTGCCGGGCCGGGCGACGCGGCCGATGTCGTTGCGGCCCAGGTCGAGCAGCATGATGTGCTCGGCGACTTCCTTCTCGTCGGACTGGAGTTCGGCCTCGAGCGCGAGGTCTTCGTCTTCGTTGAGTCCGCGCCGACGGGTGCCTGCGATGGGATGGGTCGAGACCTTGCCGTCCTCCACGATGACGAGCAGTTCGGGCGATGTGCCAACGATCTGGTGGTCGTCCATCTCGAGGTAGTAGGTGTAGGGCGAGGGATTGACGGTGCGCAGGGTTCGGTAGACGTTGAAGGGGTGGACGAACGTCTCGCGTGAGAAGCGCTGGGAGTAGACGCACTGGATGATGTCGCCGGCGACGACGTAGTCGATCACCTGCTTGACGTCCGAGAAGTAGGCTTCGCGCTCCATGTTGGATCTCACGGTCGAGGAGTGTCCAGCTGGCTCGGATGCGTCGACTGGGGGGACGGGCGGTCCTGAGCTGAGCCGCTCGACCAGTTCGTTGATGCGGAATTCGGCGGCGCGGTAGGCGGCCTCGATGTCGCCGTCGAGGCGGGCGTGGGTGACGACCTTGATCACGTGCTTCAGATGGTCGAAGACGAGGATGGAGTCGACGAATTGGAAGAGCGCCTCGGGCAGGCCGTGCGGGTCGTTCTGGGCCGGCTGGACGCGCGGCTCGAAGTGTCGAATGGCCTCGTAGGCGAGATATCCGACCGCTCCGCCGTGGAACGGCGGCAGGTCGGGATTTGGGACCAGGTTGAAGCGTTCGAGCTCGGCTTCGACCTCGCTCAGGGGATCGATGTCGCCGCCTGAGGGCGCACGGTAGACGCGATAGGGCTCGGTGCCGATGAATGAGTAGCGGCTGGGACGCTCGCCGCCCTCGACCGATTCAAGGAGGAACGAGTAGGGTCCGCGCTTGACCTTGAGGAAAGCGGAGACGGGGGTTTCGAGGTCGGCGAGGACTTCGCGATAGATGGCGGCGAAGTTACCGCCTGTGGCTCGCGCGTCGGCGGCCAGCTGTTTGAAGTCGTCGAGGCTCGGTGTGAGTTCGCCGGTGAGTGGCATGGGAAGAGGCTCCAGGGGTCGTGGGGACGCGACGTGATGCGACGAGGCGCGCCCCGAGGCAGGCGCAGTTAGCAGACGCCCGGCCAGACCCCTGTTCCGCCCGTTGTGTGGCAACGCGCGACGGGGCGGGAGCGAGATTCCATCTCGACGTTGGTCATCCGGCCCACGGTGCTCACTTCCATTTCTAGCCGCAGACTAGACGACGGGCGTCGGAAGTCAAAGAGCGCGGATGACACGTTCGTGGTGGATGGCCTGGAGGAGCGCTTCGGCGGCATCGAGCTGTTGATGGTCGTCATTGACGATCACGACATCGAACCAGTCGGCTTCGGCCATTTCAGACTCGGCGAACTTGAGCCGCTCGGCGATTTCCTGCTCGGAGTCGCCGGCACGAGCGCGCATCCGCCGGGCGAGTGCGTCGCTCGGCGCCGTGACGAAGACGAGTAGCGGGGCAGCGAGGCGCTGCTTGAGCGTTTGGGCGCCCTGGACGTCGGTGCGGAGGACGACGGTGCGGCCGGCAGCGAGTAGTTCCTCGACTGCGGCTCGGGGTACGCCGCTGCGGTGGTTGTAGACCTGGGCGTGTTCGAGGAATCGGTCAGCGGCGAGCCAGTCGTCGAACTCGTCCTCCGTGAGGAACAGCTGGTGGACGCCGTCGATCTCGCCGGGGCGAGGCGGGCGCGTCTTGACGGTTGCGACGGTGGCCAGGGAGGGGTCGCGAGCGAGCGCGTGCTGGATCACGGTGTCCTTGCCGGCGCCCGAGGGACCGGAAACCACGACGACGAACGCGGTATCAGGCTGGGGCGTCATGCTGCAACCGATCGAGGTCGCGCCAGAAGGCGGGGTAGGAGATGTCGACGGCGGAGGCTCCGCGAATCTGGGTTGGTCCTGACTCTGGGTCTGCGGTGATCGCGGCGATTGCGGCTGCCATCGCCAGACGGTGGTCGCCGTGGGAGTCGACGGTTGCGCCGCGCAGCTGCCCGCCGACGATCTGCATGCCGTCGCGGCGTTCCTCCAGCTCGATGCCCATGGCGCGCAGCATCGCGGCGGTGGTGGCGATGCGGTCGGACTCTTTGACGCGCAGTTCTTCGGCGTCGCGGATTTCGGTGACGCCGTCGGCGGTCGCCGCGGCGACGGCCAGGATCGGCACTTCGTCGATTGCTCGGACGATCAGGTCGCCGTCCAAGGTGGCGCCGCGCAGTATGCCGCCGCGGACGACGATGTCTGCGACGGGCTCGCCGGACGCATCGCGTTGATTGCGCAGATCGATCTCTGCGCCCATCAAGCGCAGAGCGTCGATCACGCCGGTGCGGCGGGGATTGACACCGAGATTGGGCAGCGCGATCTGCGCGCCTGGCGTGATCGCGGCGGTGGCCATCCAGAAGGCGGCGGCGCTGATGTCGGCCGGGACGTGGACATCTCG
Source organism: Dehalococcoidia bacterium (assembly GCA_022824765.1). Lineage (GTDB taxonomy): Bacteria > Chloroflexota > Dehalococcoidia > Bin125 > Bin125 > Bin125. The sequence goes on from JAJDZG010000165.1 coordinate 29,054, forward strand.
GGGCGTGAGCGCGGCGCCGGGCTCGACCGTGACGGTTGCGCCGTCGACCTCGATGTTCGCGCCCATGGCGGCGAGCATGCGCTCGGTGTGATCGCGCGAGGGACCGGGTTCCACGATCGCACTGGGCGTGTTTGCGCGGAGAGCGGCGAAGAGGATGGCGCTCTTGACCTGCGCGCTGGCGACGGCGATTGGACCGTCGAAGCCGCTGAGGCGTCTGCCGCGCAGCTGGAATGGAGCGGTGCGATCTGCCGAAACGTCGGCTCCCATCGTCTGGAGCGGATCGAGCACGCGGCGCATCGGACGTGTGCGGAGGGAGTCGTCGCCGTCGAAGCAGCTGCGGAATGGGAGTCCGGCGGCGACGCCGGCGAGCAAGCGGATCGATGTGCCGCTGTTACCGCAGTCGAGCACGTGCTCGGATTCGTGGAAGGCCGCCTGACCCGGGCTTCGCACGGCGATTCGGTCGGCGTCGAGATCGAACTCCACGCCCCACTGGCTGAGACAGGCCATGGTGGAGCGGATGTCATCGCTATCGAGCAGACCGTGAATCTGCGCCTCTCCTTCGGCGAGGGCGTTGCAGATGAGCGCGCGGTGGGAGATGGACTTGTCACCGGGCGCCTGGACCGTGCCACGGAGCGGGCCGCTTGGGTGGATGTTGACGTGGTCGGCGGCCAACTGGTCGGGGGGCATTGTCAGTCGTGTTAGTCGCGGCCCCAGCGGTTGCCGCGCAGCTTGCGCTCTTTCTCGCGTTCGTCGGTGCGCTTGGTCATCTGGCGGACGCGGTCGTACAGCTTGGGGCTGACGAGGAGCGCGGCCATCTGCGATGTCGCGTCGGGCAGATCGGGCTGGGCGCCGGCGTCGGGGTCGAGGTCGTCGCCGCCGAGGAACTTGGCGTGATTGATTTGGGCGGTGGAGTACTCGCGGAAGACCTCTTCTTCTTCCTCGTCGAGCAAGTTGCGTACGCGGCTGAGTTCGAGGACGAGGCGGTCGATCCAGTGTTGCAGTTGTTCGCGGTTGGTGACGGCGATCTCAGTGGTCAGGCTGGGGTCGCCGGAGTTGAAGGCGGTCATGGTGCGGAAGGTATCGCCGGCGGCGCGGCCAAAGTCGGGCCAACCGTCGGAGCCGCGCAGCATCGTGAAGAGCGCGGACGAGACGACGAGCGGCAGGTGCGAGACACCGGCCATGACGTAATCGTGTTCTTCGGCGTCGAGGAAGTGTGGGGTGGCGCCGAGTTCGCGGATCATGCCAATGACAGATTTGACTGCGTTCTCCGATGCTGCGGCGGCGGGGCTGATGAACCAGCGTTTGCCCTGGAACAGTTCGGCGCTGGCGGCTTCGATGCCGAAGGCCGAGGCGTCGCCGGCCATCGGGTGTCCGCCGATGAAGGAGACACCGCTGGGCAGATGTTGGCGGGCCCAGTCTCCGATCTGGACTTTGGACGCGGCGGTGTCGGTGACGGCGGCTCCGCGCCCGAGCGCGGGCGCGATTTCCTTGAGCAGTTCTTGTGTGGCGGCCGGGGGCGTGGCGATGATCACGAGGCCGGCGCCGTCGACGGCGTCGCGCGGGCTGCTGGCGAGATCGTCGACGGCGTTTGCTTTGTTGGCGGCGCTGCGGGCGGCGCGCCAGTCGTCGAATCCGATGATCTCGGTGTTGCGCAGCTTGGCGGCGCGCAGGCCCAGACCGATTGAGCCGCCGATGTAGCCCAGGCCGATGATCGCAATGCGCGGCATGGTCACCTCCCTACGGCACGCGACGCGGCGGTCGCCGCGCGGATGATGCCGTGTCTCACTGCCGTATCCACAGTATCGCAGCAAGGCCGCTGCGCTGAGCGTCGCACTGGGGTCGTCGCCCGCGCGCTCCGAGAGTGCTACTGTCAAATGGCGTGGCCTGGCGGGGCACAGACGCAGATGACGATGAGAGCGGACCGGTTCTGGATGATGCCGCGCCGTGGGCGTCGGCTGTGGCTGTGGGTAGTGGCGGCGCTGCTGCCGTTGGTGTTGCTCGTGTTGGGATTGTTTGCGCCGCGGGTCGCGACGATTGAGATTGGCGAGGCGTCTCTTGCTCCCACAACTGATCAGGCAGCCGAGGAGCGAGTCCCCGCCGATTCCGCGTTCAGCGGATGGTTCGCTGAGTGAGGTTGCGGCAATGTTCTCGGCGGGGATGGTGGTGGGTCGCGCTGCTGCCGCTGATTGCGGGGCTGGGCATCTGGCTGAGTTTGGGCGTGTCGACGGTTCAGGCTGCGCCGTTGAGCTGTCCGTACAGCGGGGGCGGACCCCCGTTCACGATTGAGTCGTACGAGGCGGGCGAGTCGCGGCGGCTGTATCTGGACACGTTGCAGCTGGCGGCCGCCAACGAACTCTTTCCAGACGACCCGGAGTTTCGGCTGCCGGAGCTGACGGTGGGCCAGCGCCGGGTTGCGTCGCCGTCGGCGACGATTCCGGCGGAGATTCTCTACGCCGTCGCGTGGGTCGAGAGCAAGATTGCACAGGCGGCGTTCGAAGTGGATTGGGGCGACCTGGGCGCGGTCAAGCTCTCCTTTGACTGTGGCTACGGGATCATGCAGATCACGAGCAGCATCAACAACGATGGCGGCTTGCCGTCGCGGTATGAGGCGCTGGTCGGATCGCATTTTGCCTACAACATCGCGGCGGGCGCGAGGATTCTGGCGGAGAAGTGGAATCAGCCGCTGTTCCCCATTGTCGGCGAGCATGACCCGAGCTACATCGAGTCGTGGTATTACGCGCTCTGGGCGTACAACGGGTGGGCTGGCGTTAATCACCCGCAGCATCCGTCGAAGAGCCCGGCGCGAGGCGTCTACGGTTGCGACGAGCGTGGGCGGGCGCAGTTCACGTATCAGGAGTTGGTGCTGGGCTGCGTGATCAACCCGCCCGAGGTCAACGGCGTTCCGCTGTGGGATGCGCTTGAGATCGAGCTGCCGGATTTGGCGTCGCTGGGCGCGAACGGGATGCCCTTGGGCCTGGATGTGTTCTACGCGGGGCTCGACGCGATCCATGTGGAGATCAACCCGGCGGCCCCGTTTGCCGCGATGAGCATGCCGCTGCCAGCGGGGGCGTCAGATCGGGAGGCTGCGACGGATCTCGCAGCTGGGACGTCGCGGGCGAGCATTTTGGGTCGGCCACAGGGACGAGTCAGCGATGTGGTGCTGGAGATTAGCTCGACGGAGCTGACGTCTGGCGATGTGCCGCTGACGATCCATAACGAGGGGACGGGCTTGCTGGCCTGGCGGGTCGTCTCGGCGCCGAGTTGGCTGGAGATCGGGGCGCAGGCTGGTGTGGCCCTGGGTCAAGGATATGAGTCTGCGCCGCAGGCGTCGCGGCTGCTGATCTCGGCGTCGGCGAGTGGCGTGCCGGAGGGGAAGAACCGCGGACAGATCAAGTTTGAGTTCCACTATCCAGAGGGCGACCCGGAAGTCCTCGCGGTCGACATATCATTGTAAAATCGCGGGGCTGCCCGATACGAGGCTGGTCGCCCGCAGAGTTAGCCCAGCGTTCGCCCCCGTAGCTCAGCTGGAGAGAGCAACGGACTTCTAATCCGTAGGCCGGAGGTTCGAGTCCTCCCGGGGGCGCCACACAGTTCAGGTCGCGACTGACACGTGGAACAGCGCCCCGACTTGTGGCTGGGGCGCTGTTCGTGTTGCGTGGCGTGGTCTGGTGTTACTGGGCGTAGACGCCGGCGCCGGGGCCCTCGGCGGTGGCCCAGAACTTGGCGCTGATCTGGTCGATCAGGTCGATGAGTTCCTGGCCCTTGGCGACGTCGTTGGTCTTCTTGGCTTCGCCGGCGACCTTGGTCGCGTTCCAGAGGAGCTCGTGGATTGACGCGTCA
>JAJDZG010000087.1 GCA_022824765.1 Dehalococcoidia bacterium
GCATCAACGGCCGCCTGCGCCGCCGCATTGCAGTCTGGCTCGCGCGAGACATCGGCGCCGACATAGATCGCCCGGCCGCCGTCGTCCCTAATCTGTTGGACGACCTCCCCGCCGCGCGGATCGTCGGGCAATCCGACGACCACCACAGCCGCGCCCTCGCGGGCGAGCCGAATCGACGACTCAGCGCCCATCCCCGATGCGCCGCCAGTGACCAGGGCGACCTTGCCCTGGAAGCGTTGCACGACCGTCTCAGCCATGATCCAACCTGCTCCTAGACCCCGTTGACTTCCTGCGGATAGCGCCACGGAGCCTCTGGCTGCTCAGCCTCTTCGTCGAGCGTCCAGTGAGGCAGCGAAAGCCCCTCGGCGACATCAGCAAACACCATCCGCATACGCGAGCCGATGCCGACCTGCTTGACCAGGTCGGGACCAGCGAAGTTGCCGTCGGCGTCGACGAGGTTGCCGGCGACCCGCAACGCCTCATGCTCAGTCGGCTCGCCAGCCTGCGTGTCCAGCTCGACCAGCAAGATCATGTACGGCGCCCGCTCGCGGAACGCCGGCTGGATCGCGTGGTGGACCTCGCCGTATGAGTGCACCGTGCCCCGGGCGTCAACGGGCACCCAGTTGAACTCGCGCCCAGAGCACCACGGGCAAGCGGTGCCCGGCGGATAGCGGAGCAGGTCGCATTCCGGGTCGACGCACCGCTGCAAGTGGAAGTCGTGTTCCGCGCAATGCTGGAAGTAGGCCAGGTTCTCGTTGTCCAGGTCGAGGACGGTCAGCGTCATCCCCAAGTATTCGCCCTGCGGCATCTTCAGCTCCTGTTCGTGAAGTCGTCGTTGAGTCCGTATCTAGCCCGCGATCAGCCCTTGCGCATGATCAGCGAGGAACCCGTACCAGGCATCGCCCAGCCGAGATTCTGCGTAATCTCCAGGTCGGGAACCTGTCGGCAGCCGCCGCCTTCCTCAGGCGGCGCATAGTTGTAACTGTGAATGCGCTTGCCGTTGTCGTCCTGCGGACAGTAACAGTCGACCTCGCCGCGCAGCTGTCGCACGTTCTCGATGATCATGTTCATCCCGTGCGTGTAACCCTCGCAGAGGTGACCGCCCGAGGTGTTGTTGGGACGCTCGCCGCCCAGACGCATGATCCCCGACGACACGTAGTCGCCGCCCTCCCCCTTCTCGCAGAAGCCGTAGTCCTCCAGCTGCAGCATCGAGGTGAAGGTGAACGCGTCGTAAGCGCCCGTGCACTGGATGTCCTCCGGCCCGACGCCAGCGTTGCGGTAGATGATGTCCTTGATGTAATGCCCCGCGACGGTCGAGATCGGCCCATGCTGGAAGTGCATATCGATGCGCGGCTTGCAGACACGCCCCGCCACGCCCAGAATCCGCGCCGGCGTGTTCCGATAGTCGTACGCCTTGTCGACCGACGTCACAATCAGCGCCGTCGCGTTGTCCGTCTCGACGCAGCAGTCGAGCAAATGCAGCGGCTTGCAGATCATCCGCGAGTTGACCACATCCTCAACCGTCACCCGCTGCTTGTAGTAGGCCTTCGGATTGTTCGAGGCATGCTCGGAGTGAATCACCTTGACCATCGCCACCTGCTCGGGCGTCGTGCCGTAGTCATACATGTGACGCATGAAGGTCGGCGAGAAACTCTGCCCCGCCGAGAACCAGCCATACGCCGCTGCGTGCAGCGCGTCCCCGCCGACCGGCACCGACGCGCGCGCGCCCGTCCCGCCGATCCGCACCTGCGAGAAGCCGTTCATCGAGCGGAAGACCACCACGGTCTCGCACATGCCCGCCTCGATCGCCCCGATGGCCAGCCCAATCAATGCCTCAGACGACGATCCGCCGCCCTGCACATCCATGTAGAAGTTGAGCCGAATCCCCAGGTCGCCAGCAAGCATCGGCGAAGCCGTCGAGTCGTTGCCCGAATAAGACATCATCCCGTCGATCTCGGAAGCCGGGATGCCCGCATCATCCATCGCGTTCTTGATCGCCCAGGTGCCGAGCGCGCGCGTGGTCATCCCCGACCCGCGCGTGTACGTCGTCTCGCCGACACCAATGATGGCGTACTTGTCGCGCAGATACTTGTCTGCAGTGGTGTCAATGTCAGTCATGCGGACTCCTCCCCAGTTCCCAATGTGATCAATGGCGCAATGTGGCGCGTGCGCAGTCTAGTGCGCGGCTAGCGGCCTGTGGACGCCGGCTCGCGAGCAAACACATCGGCATACAGCGCCTCCGCGCCGACCAACGCCGCCATCTCGCGGTACGCGCTGCGACGGTAATCCCAACCCAGCTCCGACCGCTCGACCTGCTCCAACCAGTCAAACAGATGAACGGTCGCCAAGTCGCGCAGCTCGGCGATGGAGACGGCAATCGGCGGACTGCCCGCGCGGTCGGCGACGCTCAGTTCTGACTCCCCGTCAAGCGCACTCGAGACAGCCGCATCAAGAGTCGCCCGATCCATCACGCAGTTCAGCCATGCCGTCCGCTCGGCGCGATCACCAATCAACCATCGCACCCGCTCGCGTTCACTGAGCGGTAGCGAGAAGTCCTGAAACTGCTCCGTCCCGTAGATCGAGTGGAAGAGCCCGGCCGCGACCAACTCAGCGTCCTTGTCATGCTCAGCCAACAGATCGCTGACCGCGCGCAGGTGCGTAAGGAAGTCGTGGCCCGTGTGGTCAACATCGGCCGTGCCGAGCGAATACAGGAAGTCAACGAGCTCGTGGATCGGTCCCGGTGTGCCTTGCGGTGTGCCATGCATCATGACGGCAGGCTAGCGTCCTATCCTGCGGTTGCATCACCACCAAAGTGCCCTGGAGCTGACCATGTCCGAATCCCTCACCGAGGCCCAGATTGTCGAAGCCGCCGATTTCCTCGACCAGGCCGCGGCTGACGGTTTGCCGCTGCCAGCAATCCCCGATGCCTTCGCCCCGCAAACGGCCCCCGATGGCGGACGCGTCTACTGGGAGCGTTGGTCGCGCAACCAGCGGCCCGCGGTTGCCTGGAAAGCCGCTGTGATCGGCGACGACATGGTGCTCGCACCGTTCTTCGACGGCATGGTGCTCGATTCGCCGGCATCGATGGCGGCGAGCGACTTCGTCTTCTGCATCCTCGAAGCCGAGGTCGCCTTCCGCATCGGACGCGATTTCGCGCCCTCCGATGCCGGGCACTCGGAGGCCGACGTGTTGGACGGCGTGGCCAATGCCCACATCGTGATCGAGGCGCCCAACAACCGCTACGGCGGCGCCGCCGTGATCCCCAGCATGGCCGCCGACGGTGTGGGCAATCAAGCGCTGATCATCGGTCCAGAAATCGCCGACTGGCGGTCCACCGACCTCGCAGCGCTGCCCTGTCAGATCGTGCTCGACGGCGACGTCATCGCCGAAGGCCGCGACGACCGTCCGCGACCGATCGAGGTGCTCGTCGCCACGATCAACGAAATCAACAATCGCGGTATGACCGTCTCGGCCGGCGAGGTCGTCACCACCGGCGCCGCAGCGCTGCACCCGCTCGGACCGACCGGCCCGCGCGAGGTGGTCATTCGCTTCCCAACCATTGGCGACGTCGAACTGAGCCTGACCTGACCGTCAGTCCTCGACCCGGCCGATGGCGTCGACCTGCCAACCCATCGGCCCTTCCACCCACTGGGTGAAGATGGCGCCGTCGCCGCCCGCGCTCTCCGGGCCGCGGAAGGTGATGTGAAGCAGGTTGTCGCCCTGATCTTCGATTTCGTAACTGGTCGAGCCAGCCGCCGAACCCGCGTTCGGGTCTTGCTGCATCGCCATCGCCTGGCCGATCCCGGTCGGCGTGAACACCGGCATCAGACCAGCCAGGTTGTTGGCGATCAGGTCCTTGGCAAACTGGTCAGCTTTGTCCATCAGGCTCGGGGCATCGGTCATCTGCAGGGCTCCTTCGCATTGCGTTCCTGGGGCGGTCTGGGGCGGTAACGGGGCAGCCTTCGTGCCCGTGGTCGGTGTGCCGTAGGCGACAGCCGAGAAAGCGGGCAACTGAGCTAACACTCAGGCTACAGGCACTGCCGATACGCTGAAATCGAGCCGCACACCGACGCCGCGGCACGAGGAGTGATGCCATGAGTGACTCACCGATCGGGCTCGAGATCGAAGCGGCGCCCCAGAAAGGCGTCATCCCCAGTCGTGACGAAATCATCGTCGCCGACGACGTCCACAAGACATACGACGCCGGTGGTCAGCCCGTGCACGCCCTGCGCGGCGTCTCCCTCTCCGTCGCGCGCGGCGAGATGGTCACCATCATGGGCCCCTCCGGTTGCGGCAAGACCACCCTGCTCAACTGCCTCTCCGGCCTCGAAACCATCGACCGCGGCGAAATCATCATCGAGCAGCGCACCATCCACGACATGCCAGACACCGAGCGCACCGATCACCGCGCCCGACGAATGGGCTTCGTCTTCCAGTTCTACAACCTGCTCCCCGTGCTCTCGTCCGTCGAGAACGTCGAGCTGCCCCTGCTGCTCGGCGGCGTCGGACAGCGTGAATCACGCGAACGCGCCCAGGACGCCCTCGTCCAGGTCGGACTCGGCGACTGGGCCGGGCATCGACCCGCGCAGCTGTCCGGCGGACAGCGCCAGCGAGTCACCATCGCCCGCGCGCTCGTCAACGACCCAGCCATCGTCTGGGGCGACGAACCAACCGGCGACCTCGACTCCACCAACGCCAACCAGGTCATGGAGCTGCTCGAAGACCTGAACAGCCGCAACCAGCAGACATTCGTGATCGTCACGCACGACGAGGCAATCGGACGTCGCGCCAACCGCACGATCCACATGCGCGACGGCGAGATCGAGGGCGAGAGCATCCACCGACCGTTGGGCACCTAGCGCCCCACCTGAAAGACGAAGCTGGTGGAAGAACTCTTCGGTCTGCCAACGATCACCCTCATGTGGATCGTGGTCGCGATCGCCGGCGTCGCCGCCGCAGTCGTCGCGTTCATCTTCCTCAAGCGACCCATCCTGGTCCGGATGGGACTGCGCAATCTGCCCCGACGCCGCGCCCAAACCGTGCTCGTCACCATGGGCCTGACGCTCGCAACGATCATCGTCACCATCGCCTTCTCGACCGGCGACTCGCTCGCGGTCAGCATCCGCAACCTGGCGCTCGACAGCCTCGAGCGAATCGACCACTTCATCACCGCCGAAGAAGTCCAATCCGATGCCGCGGACGACGCCGGCGGAATCCCCAATCAAGTCCTGCTCGATCTGCAATCGCACTTCGCCGACGACGAGCGCGTCGAGGCCATCTTCGGATCACGCTTCGACCTCGTGCCGATCGAGCATCCAGAGGCTGGACAGGTCGAGCCGCAGTTCTTCCTGGTCGGCATCGATCCAACCTTGGCCGATGAGCTGCAGGCAGTCCGCGACGCTGACGGCGACCTGCTCGCCCTGACCGAACTCGGCCCAAATGAGATCGTGATCAACGAACGCGCCGCGTTGGAGCTCGACGCCCAACCGGGCGACCAGGTCCGGCTCTACGTGCGCGGCGCGCCGCGCCAGTTCACCGTTGCCGAAGTCGGACGAGATGCAGTCCTGACCGGCAATCTCGAAGCTGGCGGCGCCGGTGGACTGCTTCCCTTGGACGCCTACCAAGCCCTGTTAGGAGCCCAGCTGTCCCCGCCCGACCAGTGGGATTCCATCCTGGTCAGCGGAGCCGGAGGAGTCGAGGACCCGCTCGAATTCTCCGAATCGCTGGATCGAGACATCAACGCTGCGCTGCAGCAGCTAGAGCGGGCCAACCCCGACCTCTATCGCAGCCACGGACTTTCACGCTTCGAGACCCAGCCCGCCAAGGCCGACAGCCTGCGAGGAGCCGAACTCATCGCCAACGTCTTCACCACCCTCTTCCTGTTCATGGGATCATTCTCCGTCGCGGCAGGTGTCCTGCTCATCTTCCTGATCTTCGCCATGCTCGCCGAAGAGCGGAAGCCCGAAATGGGCATCGCCCGAGCAGTCGGCATGCAACGCAACGACCTGATCCAGATGTTCATCTCCGAGGGCATGGTCTACAACATGGGCGCAGCCGTGGTCGGCGTGGTGCTCGGGCTGCTCTTCGCGATCGGCATGATCGCCGCCCTCAACTCAGGCTTCGAGAGCTTCGGCTTCCAGTTCGCCTGGACCGTGACCCTCAAGAGCCTCGTCATCTCCGCCTGCATCGGCATCGTCATCACCTTCATCACCGTCGTCTTCTCCAGCTTCCGTGCCGCCCGACTGAACATCGTCGCCGCCATTCGCGACATCCCCGAGGCCCAGTACGAAGAAACCCATCCGCTCACCGCCGCGCGTGTGCTGAAGAACGTACTCGGGATACTCACCACGGCAATCGGCCTGGCGCTGGTGCTCACGACGCCCATCACGATCGTGCTCGGCGCTCCGATCGCGCTCGCCTTGCAGCTGTCCGGTTCACGCCGAGCCCGTCGGCTCATTCCGTGGGTGATGCTGTTTGGTTGGCGCGTGATGCGCTGGAGCCCCCAGTGGTGGGGCCTCTTCATCGTCGCTGGTTTGCTCCTGCTCGATCAGGGCCTCACGACAGAGAGTCTCTTCATCTACATGACCGGCGTCTCGCTGGTTCCCTTGGGCATCGTGATGGGCCTGAGCAAGCTGCGATTCCGCGGACGACGCATCAATCAGCGCCTGCTCTACACCGTTGGCGCCGGCGTGGTAATGTTCCTCTGGTTCGTGCCCAACGACTGGCACGAGAGCTTCTTCGACAACAACCTCAACGGCGGACCCGAGCTGTTCGTGCTCGCCGGCACGATGCTCACCGCCGCCGGCACCTTACTGCTCGTCTTCAACCTCGATCTCATCGTCGGCGGGATTCGCCGCGCCGTCGGCGGGATCGGACGACTGGCGCCAGTCATCCGCACCGCCGCCGCATATCCGGCCGCCGCTCGCTATCGGACCGGCATGACCATCGCCATGATCGCCCTGATCACCTTCGCGCTGGTCAACTTCAGCACGATCAATGCCTCCTTCAGCCAGGCGTTCACCGGCGACGACACCGCCGGCGGCTTCGAGGTCTTGGCCTTCAACACCGACGTCAACCATGTCTCCGACATCCGCGCCGGTCTCGCCGACGCAGACGCCGACGATGTGCTCGACGGCATCGAGAACGCCGGTCGGATCGAAGCCGGGCCAGAGCGCGGCACCCGCGCCGTCACCGTCCTCACCGAGCGCTGGGATCCAGTCTCCGAGCGCCACATCCTCGACAGCGATGGCGACATCCGAACCATCGAAACCGACCTCTCCGAGGTCCGCCTCGAGGACCGCGACGCGGTCGTGATCGGCGGCGTCAACGACGAATTCATCGCCGGGCAGGAAATCAAGCTGCAGGCAATCTCCTACCGTTACGACGACGAGGACGCCGTCTGGTCCGCCTTACGCAGCGGCGAGCTGGTCGCCGTCGCGACCGTCGATGCAATCGATGGCGCATTCGGGTTCGCCGCCAACGACCTCGATCCGTGGTCCACTCCCGACTCAGTGACCGATGAGTCCACTCGGCTGCCCCGCATCGTGGTCGAGGTCGGTCTGGGCGCGCAGGCGCGGCAGGTGGAAGTGATCGCCGTGCTCGAACGCGTCTCCGGCGCATTCATCGATCTCGACGGCGAGGAAGGCATTCTCCCCACGCTGCTCCTGCCGGAATCAGTCGCAACGCAGGTGATTGGAACCCCCGAGTCGACACGGCACTACATCTCCGTCGCCGATGGCGGCGACTCGCTCGACGTCGCACAGGGCATCGAACGCACGCTTCGCATCTTTGCCGTGGATATCCAGGGCGAACTCCAACGCCAGCAGAGCACGCAGTCCTCAATCCTCGCGCTGTTCCAGGGATTCATCGGCATCGGCCTCGTCGCCGGACTCGCCGCGCTCGGCGTCATCGCGCTGCGCGCCGTGGTCGAGCGACGCCAACAGATCGGCGTGCTCCGAGCCATCGGCTTCCAATCGAGACTGGTCGGGCTCGAGCTCCTGCTCGAAATGGGCTTCATCGCGCTGTTGGGACTCGGGCTCGGCACCGCCCTGGCGCTCGGCCTCGCCTGGCGGCTCTTTGCCGAAGGAACCTTCGGCGAGATCGACATGTACATTCCACTCGGTACGATCTTGCCCATCCTGTTCGGCGCGTTCATCGCCTCGCTGCTGCTCACCTACTTCCCCGCGCGGCAAGCCGCGCGCACCACGATTGCCGAGGCATTGCGTTATGAGTGAGACATGACTGACGAATCCGATCCCGCCAACCTGCTGCGCGAGCTCGCCTTCGGCTATGACCGTGACCTGCCCCTTGACGCGCAGACATCGCCGGCCGGCACGGGCGGCGGCATCAACGTCGAGCGGTTCGAGATCACGTCCCGCTACGACGCGCGCGTCAGCGGCCTGTTGATCCAGGCGGACGACGCCGACGGTCCGCGACCGCTGGTCCTGATCGGTCATCCAGGCACCCTGGACAAGTCGAGCGATTATGTCCTCTGGCCCGCTGAGCAGTGGGCCAAGCGCGGTGCCGTCTGCGCAACCATCGACCAGGCCGGTCACGGCGACCGCGCCCGACGCCCCGTCAGCATGGAAGACTTCCAGCGCTGGCCGATGCGCCGACTCGACCAGACGCTGCAAACCGTGGTCGACTGGATGCGAACCCTCGATTACCTCTCGCAGCGACCCGAAGTCGACCCGGACCGCGTCGGCTTCGTCGGCTTCTCAATGGGCGGCATGCGCGGAGCCCCGTTCGTCGGACTGGACAAGCGCGTCAAGGCCGCCTCGTTCTGCATCTCCGCAGCCAGCACCCGCTCCGATCGTGCAGGCCCCGCAGGGCAGTTGGCCAACGCGCTCTCCGATCCCGGCATCTACGCCCCCATGATGGCTGGCCGCGACATTCAAGTCGTCGCCGGAGAACACGACGACCTCATCACCCCCGAGGCCACTCGCCGCTTCTACGACCAGCTCTCGGAGCCCCGAGAACTCGTCTGGCTCCCCTGCGGCCACTGGGACTTCATGCCACACGGCATCACCCCCGTCAGCCCCTTCCTCGAACGAACCCTCAACTTCGCCGGCTAGCACCCATCGGCAATGTTGGGATCACCTGGTTGTCTATCTGATATCGGCGTGCCATTTGGCTGAAGCTCAAGTCGAATCTGCTTCAACCTCGCGGCCCGTTCGGTTGTCTCGGGATGCGTCGACAGCAGTCGATTTGAGAAACCGCTCCACGGATTCGAGATGAACAGGTGGTTGGCGACCCGAGTCGACGCCAGAGCTTTAGCCGCTTCCCAAGCTCATGAGCGTGAAACACTTGTTCGATTCTCGCCAGCGCGGAGGCCAGCGCATCTGGATCGCGACCAATTC
>JAJDZG010000040.1 GCA_022824765.1 Dehalococcoidia bacterium
GATCTTGCTCGGCGGACTCAGCCGCTGGCGATACCTCTGCTTGCGACTGCGCAGCGGTGGTCTCGGGAGGGGTTGAAGCCGGTTCTTCTGCCGAGTCTGCCGTGTCCGCGGCGGACGGTTCAGCCGCCGCATCCTCGGCCGTCGCAGAGTCCGTCGCCGGCTCCGACACGACCGCTGCCGAGTCGTCCTCCAGCAATTCTGTCACTCCGAAGTAGACCGCGACTCCGATGCCGCCCAGGATGGCGAGCACGACCAGTCCGCTGATCATTCGCTTCAGCCTGGGGCCGATCAGTCGCCGCTCGTTCGGCAGCCGCAACCGCTCTCCGGAGTAGCGGCGATAGTCGGCGGCGCCGCGCACCCGGATCTGCGGGCTCGAATAATCGCGTGGCCCGCCCGGATCCCGTGAGTACTGGCTCATGAACGCAGGTTATGCCATCTGTGGCCGTATCGTTGGCTCAGTAGGATGAACACATGACCGACCGTGTCGCAACACGCCGAATCCGCTGCCCAAACTGCGATCATCGACTAGACGTTGGCGTCCCGCCCGATCAAGGACGGCCGCGACGCGTCGTGACGATGTGCTCGCATTGCCGCTTCGACCTCGTCGTCTCCCGATCCGAGAAGGCCGACGAACCGCTGCGCATTCGTGCCTGCATGCGCTGGGACGTCACCTGTCCCTACTGCGAACAGCCCACGGTCGCCCGCGTACCGCCCAAAGGTCTGCTGCGGCGAAAGGAAACATCGCCCTGCGTCCATTGCCGCAAGCCGCTGATTGTCGAACGGCGCGAAGAGGGACAACTGGTCCTGCGCGCGCACCGCGGAATCCTCGAAGGCAGCCTGCTCTGACCTCTCCCGCAGTCTTGCTCACCATCTTGGTGTAACCGCCGTAACGCTCGGAGTACGCGCGCCTGACCAACGGGTGTCTGTCACGCCCGTTGCCGGCCCTTGCGCTAGTGACCGACGCTACTCACACGTTTACAGTGCAGGAATACCAATTCGCGGACCCCGCCGACCGTCGGCGGGGCGCAGAAAGAGCGAGACCATGAGCGACTACGACCAGCGCGCCATCGAGATGCATCGGGAATGGGGCGGCAAGGTCGACTACGCGTCGAAGGTGACGGTCGAAAACCACGACGACCTTTCGGTTGTCTACACCCCCGGTGTGGCCGCGCCCTGCCTCGAGATCGCCCGCGACCCCTCGCTGGCCCGCGTGATGACCGGCGTCGGCAACCTCGTCGCCGTGATCACCGACGGCTCCGCCGTGCTCGGACTCGGTGACATCGGGCCGCAGGCCGCCCTGCCAGTCATGGAGGGCAAGTGCGTCCTCTTCCGCTCGTTCGCCGGCGTGGACGCGATCCCGATTGCGCTCTCGGTACGCAGCGTTGATGAGATCTGCACCGCGATCGAGGCCATCGCGCCCTCGCTGGGCGGCATCAACCTTGAGGACATTTCCGCGCCCCGATGCTTCGAGATCGAGCAACGCCTGCACGACTCGCTCGACATCCCGGTCATGCACGACGACCAGCACGGTACCGCCGTGGTCGCTCTCGCCGGTGTGATCAACGCCCTGCGCCTGACCAACCGCGACTTCAAGGATGTGCGGACCTCAATCCTCGGTGCCGGCGCCAGCGGCATCGCCTGCGGCGCCATCCTGCGCGAGATGGGCTGTGAGGACGTCGCGCTGATCGACTCCAAGGGGCTGCTCACCGTTGACCGCGAAGACCTCAATCCCTGGAAGCGCGAGGCCGCCGAGTGGTGCGGATTCCGCAACAACGCCGACGGCAGCATCCCGCAGACCTCCCAGGTGATGGAAGGAACCGACCTCTTCCTCGGTCTTGCCGGACCGGGCCTCGTCACGGTCGCCGATGTCGCCTCGATGAACGACAACGCCATGGTCTTTGCGATGGCCAACCCCACGCCGGAAATCATGCCCGACGAGGCGGCCGAAGCAGGCGCGGCGATCGTCGCCACCGGACGCTCCGACTTTGCCAACCAGATCAACAACGCGCTTGGCTTCCCCGGCATGTTCCGCGGGTTGCTCGACGGCGGCATTCCCAAGATCGAGGACGAACACAAGATCGCCGCGGCGCAAGCCATCGCCGACTTCGTGACCGACCCCACGCCGGACCGGATCGTGCCGAGCATCTTCGAGGAAGGCCTGGCCTACAAGGTCGCCGACGCAGTCCAGGCTGTCGGTTAGGCGCTCAGGCCGCGTCTGTCCCGCCGGACGCGCCGGCTCGCCGATACACGTCGAGCGCCTGCGCAATCGCCGCGCGGACGCCCAGCACCGGCTCATATTCCAGCGCCACACGAGCGCGCGAATCGTCGATCAGGTGCGGCCGCCCCGTCACGTCGACGTAGCCCTCAACGCCTTCCGGCTCCGGCAGCACCCATCCCGACAGCCGCAGCGTCCACAGCGCCCGCGAGGCGAGATACGGCGCACTCCAGAATCTCGCCTCGACGCCCTGCAGCTGGCACGACTCGCGGGCCAGCTCGCCCCACGTCGTATGCACAGACGTGGCATGAAACACGTGATCAACCGCCTCATCAGTATGGATCAACATCGCCCAGACCGCGCGGCCGAGGTCGGCGCCGGCGAGAATCGAGATCGGCGCCTCGCCGCCCGCCACCAGCGCCGCGCGAGGCCGCGACGTGAAGTGGCGCAGCAGCTGCAGCATCTGTCCGCCGCCCTCGGCGATCACCGGTGCCGCGCGCAAGATCGACAGCGGCACCCGGCGTCGATAGGTGCGCGCGGCGCGCTCCGCCGCGACGCGGCTCTGCAACGCCGGCCCCAACGGTCTCGGGACCCAGCTTTCGCTGACCGGCCAGGGCGGCAGACGACGTCCATACGTCTCGGTCGTCGAGACCATCAACACCTGAGCCAGGTCTCGTTGCCGGCACGCGTCAAGCAACGTCGTCGTCGAGTGCACGTTGGCCTCGGCATACATCGCGGCTGGATGGCCGGGATCCGTCAGCGAAGCCGCGTGCACGACGTGCGTCGCCTGGTCGAGAGCTGACTGCAGCGCAGCTGTGCTCATCACGTCGAACGGCATCACGTCGACGGCGTGACGCTCAAGCTCGCGGTGTACCGCGAGACCGACAGGCTGATCAGCGCCGCTCAGGGCGATGCGCATCTCCATTGCTTGAGTCCCCGTCTGCCGGCGGCGGTGTTAGCCTCGCCCCATCACAACGTGATCCGACCTGACTCAGAGCGTATTCGCTGCGGAGGCGCCCAATGCCCATCCTCGAACGACCCGGCTGCGACATCTACTACGAGCAGACGGGTGGCGGCCCGCCGATCATCTTCGCGCATGGCGCGGGCGGCAATCACCTCTCCTGGTGGCAACAGATACCGCTGTTCGCCAAGTCCTACCGCTGCGTTGCGTTCGATCATCGAGGCTGGGGCCGCAGCGTCCCGACCGGCGGACCTGGCCCCGCGGCGTTCGTCGACGACCTGCTCGCGCTGATGGACGAGCTGCGGATTGAACGCGCGGCGCTGGTCGCGCAGTCGATGGGCGGCTGGAGCTGCCTGGGCACAGCGCTCAAGGCGCCCGAACGGGTCGCGGCGCTGGTCATGGCCGACACGTTGGGCGGACTCCTCACCGAAGCGATGCGGGAACCATACGAAGTCGCCCGCGCCGCCGTTCGCGAACAGGGCCTCGAGTCGCTCGCCTACGATCGCGGCCTGCGCGAACGGGACCCGGCCTTGGCCTTCCTCTACGAGGAGATCATGGCCCTCAATCCACCGCGCGATCCGGCCATGCTCAACTCCCTGCGCGAGCAGACGCCTGATCCTGACGCCGTCGCGACGTTAACCATGCCCATCCTCTGGGTCGTCGGCGGAAACGATCCGATCATGCCGCCGTCCTGCATGCGACTCGCCGCCGAACTGGTCCCCGGATCGCAGTACTACGAGATTCCAGCCACCGGCCACAGCGTCTACTTCGAGCGGGCAACCGAGTTCAACGGCCAGCTGAACCGCTTCCTCGTCGATGCTGGATGGGGCACCGGCATCTAAGCAATCAACTCACTGGCTCAGTCCGGCCATGTCCAGTCGATGCTGACCGCCCGCTGCAGCGCGTCGAGCTGATAGCGCAGCGACGGATCCCAGAGCATGAAGCCGATCCCGCCGACCTCAGCGGTCGCTTCGATCTGTGCGTGAACAAAGTCCGCGTGGTACACCAGCCCGCGCGACTGGTAGTCGGTAAAGTCCTGGAGCCACGGACGAACCACCGCCGAGCCGGGTTCGTCAATCAGATCGATCGTGGCCTGGACATTGCTGCCAACCACCGCACCAGGATGCGCCGGCGGATAGGCAAAGCCAAACGATCCAGGCGACCAACCGCTCGGATAGACCATCGGCGAGACGTAATCGAGGTGCGGCGCCACGCCCGCAACCGACTGTCCGATGCCCTGATCGTTGCCCGCCGTCGAGATGACCCCAAAGGTGTCGAACGAAACCGCCAGGCCGGCCTGATGCAAGGCCTCGCCCGCTTCCTGGGCGAATCTGTTGATCGTGGCGACCCGGTCTGCCTCGCTGAACTGGCTGCGTTCCAGCACGCTCTCGTACGGCAAGCGAACGTAGTCGTACTGAATCTCGTCGACGTAGCCAGCCGCGGCCATCCCGATCTCGATGTTGTAGCGGCGCGCCTCGAAGGAGAACGGCGACGCCCAGCTGTTGCCGTTGCTGTCTCTGAACCGCCCGCCGCTCAGGTTGTGCAGCGAGTGCTGGGGGTGCCAGGCGGAGTACCAGGGGTCGAAGAAGGTCACAATCCGACCAATACGGTAGACGCCCTGCTCGCCCAGTTGCTCGAGGAAACTGGTCGTCCTCGGGAAGGCGAACTGCGCGTCCGCCTCCATCGCGCGCGCGGTCTCGTTCGCGGCAAACGGGATCACTCGGCCGCCTTCATCCTTCAGATCAACCACCACCGCGTTGATCAAGTCCCGCTCGATCAGGTCGCTGACGAAATCCTGGACCGCCTGCCGCTCGATCTCAAGGAACGGCACGAAAATCGCGCGCACTACGAGCTTGCGCAGCACGATCACCGATCGGTCCCGGTAGACCGGGCGCTGCACAATGTCGTAGCCAGGTTGCACCACGGTCAGTTGCCCAGTCCGCTCTTCCGCGGCAAACTCGAAGCGGCCGCTGGTGTCGGCGCGGACCAGGCTCGCTCCAGTCGAGACGCGAGCGTGCGCCGCAGGCAGCAACCGCCCAGCCTTCCAGACATAGACGCCACCGCTCAACGGCGTGGTGAACGTAGTCGTTGACGACGTGAGCGCTCGTAACCCCGGCGCCGGGTCAGAAGCAGGGTCGTCGGCAGATGCGACGTGCAATGCGCCCAGCGCAAACACCGTCGCTACGGCCATCCCCAGAATCAGACTCCACAGCCTCGAGCGGGGGTCCAACACGAGTCGCCCTTCCCATCACGAATCTGTTGCGTCGAAAAACTCTACACTCCTTGCACAATTCAAAGTTATGTCGAGAAGCGTCGGTTGGCAAGTCCCGCGACGATCAGCTGTCAGCCTGATCCTCGGCCGTCGCCTTCAGATTGCGCAGCCCCTGCTCGGCCGACGCCTCGATCGCGCGCATGCCCCGACCAAAGAGAAAGATGTTGCTCAGACGCCAGCGCCAGCCCAGCGGACGCGCGCTGTCCGTAATCGTGCAGCCGTCCCCGCGCGGACGCAGCTCATACGCGTGTTGAACGCGGAATCCCGCGCCCAACCGCACCTCAAGCAACAACTGCCTCCCGCGCGACTCGGAAAGAGTGACCGCCTGGGACTCCTCCACGCCCAGCTGCGCCTCCTCACGCAGCAGCTCCCAGACACGACCGATCGGAGCGTCGATCTCGACTGCTTTAATCATCAGAGGCCTTCCGTTCAATCCGTTCGATCAATGCGCCAACCTCTTGCAGGTCTGCGCAACGCGTGACGTGCTCGGGAAAGTCCAAACCCGTGTTGCGCGGCCAGGTCGCGAGCGCGGTCTCGATGCCGGCGCGCGCCAGCAGCGCGCACGTGGCCGCGTCGTCATCAATGTGCAGCGACGCATCCCGGCCCCGCAGATACGCCTCCTTGTAGCGGGGCGAACTGAGCGGCGACGCGTTCATGACCAGCTCGTCGATCGCATCTGCGAAGCCGTGCCGCTCGAGCCAGGCGTTGGTCTGCGCGCGGCCGCGCTCGTGCCGCCCAGTGAGGACGATCACCCGCCCCGTCCGCGACGCCGCCTGGACGGCCCCCAGCGCGCCTGCTCTCGGTGGGCGCAGCACATAGCGAAATCGGTACCAGGTCGATTCCAGCAGACGATCCATGATGCGCACGGTGCCCCGCGGCGGCGTCGAAATCGGCAGCCGCGTCGATAGGTCCGGCGCCAGCGATACGTCGCGGTTGATCGCCGGATTCCATCCCAGGGGCGGCTCGGCCAGGACGCCATCGAGGTCAAAGGACCAGAGGTGTGGCATGGCTCGACGGCTACGCCCAGCAGTGTGCGCGGTACCAGGCCATCGCTTCGCGCATCCCGTCGATCAAGCTGCTCCGCGCGCGCCAGCCGGTATCGCGCTTGAGCGTCGAGGCGTCGCACAGCCACGCGCGCTGCCGCATCTCCAGCACCCGCGTCCGATCCAACATCGGCTCCGTGCCTGTCAGCCGCGCCCACCGCTCCGAACATCGGGCCGCGCCGTGAAAGACGCTCGACGGCAGCGAGGGGATGACCAGTCGCTTGCCCGCCGCCGACTGCAACTGGGCAAGCAAGTCATTCCAGGTGTACGGACCGCCCTCATCGCAGATGTGGTACCGCACCACATCTGCCAGGTCTGAGGCCAGGATCGCCGAGACCGCCTCGGCCAAATCTGGACCGTAGATCGCGTCGACCAGATTTGTCCCGTCCCCGAGCCGCACGGACAACGCGCGCTGCGCCATCCAGAAGAAGGGCTGCAGCCCCGCGTCGGCCGGACCGTAGATCAACGGCGGGCGCAGGATGGTGAGCTGCATCGTTCCGCGCTGTTCCAGCGCGGCCTCCTCGGAGGCAGCCTTGGAACGTCCGTATGCAGACACCGGATGCGGCGTCGTGTCCGGCGGTTCAGGTTCGCGACCAGGAGCCGGACCTTGTGCGGCGATCGAGGAAATGTGCAGAAAGCGTTGAACGCCCGCCGCCGCCGCCGCGCTAGCCAGATTCGCCGTCCCCCGTCGGTTGACGCGCATGAAGTCGTCCTGATCGACCGCGCGCAACACGGCGGCCGAATGGACCACCGCTTCGACCCCGCCGCAAGCGACCGCGAGCGACGCTGGCTCCATCAGGTCGCCCAGCACCCGCTCGTACTGAACATCTCGCACGTTCGAGTCGTCGCTGGTCCGACGCATCAACAGTCGCACGTCGTGGCCGTCTGCATCGAGCTGCCGCGCGACGTGTCCGCCGACGAATCCGCTGCCGCCGGTGACGAGGACTCGCATGGCGCTACGAGATGACGCCCTGACGGCGGCCAGCTTCTTCGAAGATCTGCAGCGCCCGGTCGAGCTGATCGTCGCTGTGCGTGGCGATGTAGGAGGTGCGCAGGATGGCCTGCCCGCGCGGAACGGCCGGCGCGATGACCGCGTTGGTGTACACACCATGATCGAGCAGGTCACGCCAGAACGCTGCGGTTCGCACCTCATCGCCGACCCGGATCGGGATGATCGGCGTGGCTGAGTTTGCGACGTCGAAGCCGAGCGCGTCTAGCTCTCGCCGCATCCGCGCGCCGATCTCCTGTACCCGCTGAACCCGCCAAGTTTCCTCATCGATCAGCCGTAGCGCCGTCAACGCCGCCGCCGCAGACGCCGGCGGCAGCGCCGCCGTGAACAGCATCGGACGCGAGAAATGGCGAATGTACTCGATCACCTTGCGCGGGCCGGCGCAGAATCCGCCCACAGACGCCAACGTCTTGCTAAACGTGCCGATCGTCAGATCGTCAGGCTCATCGAGTCCGAAATGAGATCGCGTACCGCGTCCAGTCGGTCCGACCGTACCGATCGCGTGCGCGTCGTCGACCAGCATCCGCGTCTGGTGCTTCCGGCAGACTTCGCGCAGTTCGGGCAACGGCGCGAGGTCGCCGCCCATCGAATAGGCGCCATCAATCAGCACGAGCCGCGCCTGCTCCGGGTTCAGATTGCTGAGCACCCGATCGAGGTGCTCGGGATCGTTGTGCTGAAAGCGCGTGTACTTGCCCAGCGCCAGCCCGGCGGCGTCGTAGATCGATGCATGCACGTCACGATCCAGAACCGAGATGCCGTGTCGATCAATCAGCGCCGAAACCGCGCCCAGATTGGCCAGATAGCCCGTCGAGAACACGATGGCCGTCTCCATGCCGAGAAACTCGGCGAGCTCCTCCTCGAGCGTCAGATGGACCGGACTCGTCCCGTTCAGCAGGCGCGAGCCCGTCATCGAGGGGCCGTAACGGTCGAGCGCATCGTGTGCCGCCTCGAGCACCTTCGGGTGGCGCGTGAGCCCGAGATAGTTGTTCGAGCCCAGCATGATCACCCGCTTGCCGTCAACGACAGCCTCAGGGCCGTCGTTGACCTCGATCGGCTGGAAGAAGGGATAGAGGCCGGCAGCGCGCGCCTGGTCGGCGAGCTGGAAGTGGGAGATGCGCTCAAACAGGTCGGGCGAGCCGACCTCGCGTTGATGGCCGTCCATTTCCTCCATGCGGAGTCCGGCTGCCTGCGCCAGATCGGTCAGCGACGGACTCCCTGACCCCGCGCCCGCGTCGGAATGGGCCTGCGTCATCGCGTTCTCCCATCACGCCCGTCCGCATCTGCGCTGCCGTGCGTGTCGCGCGTGTTTCCAGCGAGTGTACGCGAGATACACGCTCAGACCATCTCCGTGCCGTCGCAGCGTTAAGTCGCGAGTTGGTTTACGGGAATCCGCTTGCACGCTGCTTATGACATGTGACTAGAGTGGAACCACTGCCTTCGTTCGGGAAAGAACTCGCGCCATGATGAGACTCAACCTCAAACCTGCGGCCGCGCTCGCCGCGGCTGCCTTCCTCCTGCTCTTGATCCTGGACCTGGTCTGGCCGGGGCACGGAGTCTGGCTGCTGATCTTCGGCATCCTCGTCGGTCTCGCAGCCGCCGGTATGTGGTGGCGAGATCGATTGCTCATGCTCGCCGCCTCGCAGCCGCACGCGCCCCGACCGATCTCCTCCGTCAGCGCCTACGGCATCAGCGGATCCAGTCTCCAGATCAGTCCGCCCAGAGATCAGAAGGGCGTGCCCCTCTCACTGGTGCTCGCGCCGATCTCCGCCCTGTCGATCTTGCTCTTCATCGGCGGCGCGCTTGGATCGTCCGACTCCCAGCTCGTGCAGGAAGTCGAACTGCAACAGACGGAGGTCGCGGCCATTGACCGCAGCCGCGACGCCGAGTCGCCCGCGTTGCAACCGACTCCCCCCGCCGCGACGAAGTCAACCTCCAGCGCCAGCGCGCAAAGTGCCGTCACGAGCGAAACCCAGACTCAGCAAGATCAGGCTCCCGCGCCCGTGCGGCCCATCGTCGTCGCAGCGCCGGCCGCCGCCACCGCAGACCAGCAAGCTCAAGCAGCAGCTCCCGCGCCGGAATCGATCCGCACGGTGGAGTACACCGTCGAAGAGGGCGACACGCTCTACGAGATCGCCGTGCAGCACGACGCCACCGTCGAAGCCATCATGGACATCAACGGGCTCGACAGCCAGAGCTACATTCACCCCGGCGACGTCTTGCGAATCCCAATCAACGACGACGAGTCCTAGCTGCTTCTAGCCGCCGGCATCCAGCGAGGCATCCAGCGGGACATGCAGTCCACCGCTGACCACCTGCGCAGCGCGCGCCTGCGCGTCCGCGTGGTACGAACTGCGCACCATCGGACCTGACTCCACGTGTCGGAAGCCCAACGCAAGCGCTTCCGCGCGGATGTCCTCGAACTCCTCAGGTGGCGCATAGCGCACGACTGGCAGGTGCTTCGACGACGGCCGCAAGTACTGTCCGACGGTCAGCAGTTCAACCCGCGACGCGCGGAGATCGCGCAGCAGTTGAGATACCTCGTCCCGCTCCTCGCCCAGTCCCAGCATGAATCCGGTCTTGGTCGGAATCTGCGGCTGCCA
>JAJDZG010000059.1 GCA_022824765.1 Dehalococcoidia bacterium
TCTGCGACACCAACGGCGGCGCCATGACCGACGAGGTGATTCAGGCCGTCCAGGCCGTGCACGATCTCCTGCCCGACGCCAAGCTCGGCATCCACACACACAACGACTGCGACCTGGCCGTCGCCAACTCGCTCGCCGCCGTCTCCGCCGGCGTGACGCAGATCCAGGGCTGCCTGAACGGCTACGGCGAGCGTTGCGGCAACGCCAACCTCTCCTCGATCATCCCCAACCTGCAGCTGAAAATGGGCATGCGCGTCGTCGAGGACGCCCAGCTGCGCGAGATCACCACAGCATCGCGGTTCGTCGCAGAACTGGCCAATCTGCCCCTCAATGCCCAGTCGCCCTTCGTCGGAGCCTCGGCCTTTGCCCACAAGGCCGGTTACCACGTGGCCGCCGTGGTCAAGAATCCCATGCACTACCAGCACATCGAGCCCGATGAGGTAGGCAACGACAAGCGTGTCCTCGTCTCCGAACTCTCCGGCAAGCGCAACATTCAGGTCAAGCTGCAAGAGCGCGGCCACGACATCGTGATGTCGCCCGAAGAAACCACCAAGCTGCTCAACCAGGTCAAGCAGATGGAGTCGCGCGGATTCCAGTACGAGGCCGCCGACGCCTCCTTCGAGCTGCTCGCGCTCCGCTCGCGGCCCGAGTACGAACCGCCCTTCGAGCTCGAGGACTTCCTGATCATCGAACGCCGCCGTCCCAACGACAGCGTCGCCGACTCCATGATGATGGCAGAAGCGACCGCCAAGATCCGCGTCCGTGAAGAGCTCTTCCACACCACCGCCGACGGCAACGGCCCCGTCAACGCGCTCGACCGATCCGCGCGCAAGGGGCTCGAGTTGGCATACCCCGAACTCGGCGACGTCTCCCTGCTCGACTACAAGGTCCGCATCATCGACACCGACGCCGGCACCGAGGCCCAGACGCGCGTCTTGATCGAATCCACCGACGGCCAGCACATCTGGACGACCGTCGGCGCCTCCGCCGACGTGATCGAGGCCTCTTGGCTGGCCCTGGCCGACGCCTACGAGTACTTTCTGCACCGCGCTCCCGAGTGGCGCGAGGACGCAGCCTCCTCCGTCAACCACGCCTGAGCCGCACACGCTATCTTAGAGACGGACAACGTGAACCGTCGCTGAACGGGACTGAGCAGTGGATGCCGGTATGCGGGGGCGGTCCAAGGAGGCCGTGGGATGGCGAACGACTCAGCAGGACTTGTCGGAGGGTTTCCTCGCTGCGCGCAGTGCGAGAAGGGCGTCCTCGTGCCGCTCTCGGACTTTGGCGGACACGGCGCAGCCGTGCACTTCAAGGCCTGGGTCTGCACCGACCCCCAGTGCCTCTTCAACCTCAAAATCCGCAATGGCGACGTCTACCTCAACGAGCCCATCTACGACGGGCGCGAAGACCGGCGCTAGTTGCCGCCGCAACTGCCGCCCGCCGCAAGGCGTGTAAGCTGGTTCCGTCGGGGAGTGGCGCAGCCTGGCAGCGCGCTTCGTTCGGGACGAAGAGGTCGGAGGTTCAAATCCTCTCTCCCCGACCAGCACCGCCCATCCGCCTCGACCGCGACCATGTCAGGCGTCCCAATCTACCAGGCGCCTCGGCGACGGCGTGTGAGCGCGTGCCAATCCGCGTAGACTGAGCGCAACACGGTCAACAGAAAGGAACGGACACACTCAAGGTCGCGCGCGATCGCTGTCAGAGGCAAGGGCCACATCAAGCAGGGAGAACGCAATGACGTTCCAACCGATGGCCGGCAGAGCTCGCCTCAACACCAGCCCGCAGCGAGCGAGTGTCCTCCTCCTGCCCATTGTCCCGATGACGGCGCTGATCGCTACACTCGGCGTCAATCTCACCCGCGCAAACGCCCAGGAAGCCTCGAACCCGTGCGAGGGTCTGCCACCCATCAAGATGAGTGTCTTCCTCGACGTCCTGGAGCGGCAGGGTTCCCTCACCAAAACGACGACTGCTCCGAGTAGGGAGTGCTCCCTAACCCTCACACTTGAACATGAGATGCGGGGGAATTCTTCAAGCCAAGACAGTGAGGCTTCAGTCATAGCCTTGCCGGGTGGGGCGCATCGCTGCACCTATTGGGTGAGGGTGAGTGAGCTTTGGGATGACTTGGGACTTCGAGCCGAGAGTACCTGCACTTCCTACTAGGGATGATACAGGGCGACTCGACTGAGTCGCCCTGAATCTCAGTGGGGATGGGGTTTTACGAGAGGCTCGGTGGCAATGTGTTTGGAGTACGCTCCGCTGTCGCTGAACGACTGCAAGCGAGTTGGGCAGACTCTCGGTCCATCCGATCCGCGGTCAGCGAACCGATCCGCGCATTGGCCTTGATTGCGGTGATGATCTTCTGTGTGTACCCGAGCGTGACGGCACTCTACGGAGTGAGCGCTGGAATGGGCCTGTTGACGCTCTCTGTGATGTTGAAGCCGTCCAGGAGCAATGTCTTCCTGTTGGCGGTTGCAGGCGGTATCGGCTATTGGCAACTGTGGCTTGAACTGATCTAGTCGTCAGTCGGTCTCTGCATTGGCACGCCACTCTACGCCCATTGAGAGGAAAGCTGTTCAATGTCACGACCGGGAGGCCATCCGCACAGCTTCGGCCTATTCCTCGTTCTGTTCGGGGCTGCTGCGACGGCCTTCGGCACGCTTGGACTCTCTGTCATCGGGTTGGTGATCGTCCTCGGCGGCGCGACGGCGCTGATTGTTGGATTGCTCTTCCTCCGACCATCCGGACGAGCCCTGCTCTGGTTGCTCGCCGCCATCGCGTTCGTCACGATGCCAATCTGGCTCATCTTCCTCGTCGGATCGCTCGCTGACTAGAGCGACCGTCTCGCAAACGGCTGGTGGACCCTCGAAGCGATCAGGAAGATGACCGCCGAGGCCAACGCGCAGACCGCGTAGAGCAGCAGCGCGTCATCGTAGCTGCCCGTGCTGTCGAAGATGCTGCCGGCGACAATCGGCGAGAAGAAGATCGCGATCGTCTCGAACATGAACCCGGTGCCGAGGATCGTGGCGAAGTTGGCCAGGCCGAAGGCGCGCGAAATCATCAGCGCCTCGAGCGGCGGCACGGTCGCGAAGCCCAGCACGTAGAGCACCACATGCAGCGCCGTCCCGCCGTCGCTGCCTCCAATCACGTACAGCGTGATCATCGATCCAGCGACGAACAACGATCCAACCGACGCAATCAGCTCAGGGCGTCGCACTCGTTCCAGCTGCGAGCCGGCGGCGAGCAGCCAGACCACCGCGCCGCCCGCCGTAATCGACACGATCAACGCCGCCGTCGAGTCGCTGTAGTCGACCGACTGATAGTACGGATGCG
>JAJDZG010000115.1 GCA_022824765.1 Dehalococcoidia bacterium
GCAGAGCGTCTAGCGGCGTTATTTCGATTTCGCGCCGAATCTGTGATAAGGCGCGGGGTTATTCCAAGTTCGACAATAGCGGTGCTCGCTATTGCGATTTTCCGCCAAACTCGCAATAGGCGGATTGATTGTCCTCGGAATTTGAACTGCAGGGATTGCAATCAAGAGATTTGCCATTTCTCTTGATTATTCTGGGTTTCTTTGTATCCTTTGAGAAGGCCATTCGTGTACCAACGAGGGAGCCAAGATGAGACGGCACTCGACTGGCGCCACCGTGACCACCGCTTTTCAAGGCGTACCGGTGGAAGCGTTCATTCCTGAATCACTTCCACCTACGCCTCCGATCGACATGGGCGAACTGAGTGGCGCCGAGGTCTCAGCGGCCCTCGCCCTGGGGCGACTCGACTCTGTCTCAGCGCTACTTCCAGATGCGAATCTCTTCATCTACACGTTCGTGAGGCGCGAGGCGGTCCTCTCGTCACAGATCGAAGGAACGCAGTCCTCAATCTCAGATCTCCTCCTGTTCGAACTCGACGATCCGCCCGGAGTCCCGATAGACGACGTGAGAGAGGTCTCCAACTACGTGGCAGCTCTCGACGTTGCAATGGCGGAGATTCGCAGCGGAGCTCCAATCGACGAACATCTCCTCTGTCGGGCACACGAGATACTCCTCGATTCCACGCGTGGTAGCGACAAGGCGCCTGGAGAATTGCGAGAGCAACTCAACTGGATAGGTGGACGACACCCAGCAGAAGCAGATTTCGTCCCGCCGCCTCCCGAAGAAGTCGCTTCCTGTGTTCAAGACCTGATGGCCTTTATTCGAGCCGAGGACGGCACACATGCCCTGATGCGCGCTGGTATGGCGCATGCCCAGTTTGAAACGATCCACCCGTTTCTTGACGGAAATGGCAGGGTCGGACGGCTGTTGATCGCCCTGATGCTGTGCGGCGCAGGGGTGTTACGGGAACCGCTTCTGTATCTCAGCCTGTTCCTGAAGCAAAATCGGATCAGCTACTACTACCTGCTCAACGAAGTTCGACGAACTGGCGAGTGGGAAGCCTGGCTCAACTTCTTCCTGGAAGGGGTTCGGACCACTGCCGAAGCTGCGGTTGACATGGCCCAGAGACTCGCGGAGGTAGTGCGACATGATCGCGCTCGAATCCAGACCGAGCTCTCTCACAATGCCGCGGTCCAAGCTGCGCATCACTCCCTCTCCCAGCGACCGATTCAGTCGATCAACAGTTTGGCTGACTCGAGCGGAATCTCGTGGCCAACGGCGGCTTCTGCCGTCGCTCGTCTCGTTGACATGGGTCTAGCGCGCGAGGTGACGGGCCGACGGCGCAACCGCCTCTACGCGTACAACCGATTCATCGAGATCCTCAGCGAGGACACTGAACCGCTCTGAGTCGCGAGTAGGCTGATCGACAACGAGCCGTCAAGGAGACAGACACATGGGCGATACCGTCACCTACCAGCGCGAAGGCCGCATTGCCACCATCACCTACAACCGACCCGAGGCGCTCAACGCGATCAACCATGAGCTGCGCGCCGACCTCAACGCCTGCTGGGAGCAGTTCCGCGAGGACGACGACGCCTGGGTCGGCATCGTCACCGGCAACGGACGCGCCTTCTCCGCCGGTGCCGACTTGCGGTCTCCCGCACCGCCCGAGGAGCACACGTTCTGGGAAGTGCCCTCGTTGACCTCGCTCGAGTCGGGCATGGAGATTTGGAAGCCGACGATCGCCGCGGTCAACGGCTTCGCGCTGGGCTTCGGGTTGACGCTCGTCGCGGCCTGCGACTTCGTGATCGCTTCCGACCGCGCGCAGTTCGGCTTTCCTGAGGTGCAGATTGGCGTTCCCACGATCCAGGGCTCCATTCGGATGCCCAAACGCGTCGCCTGGCACTACGCGATGGAGCTGCTGCTGATCGGCGACCGCGTCGACGCCTGGCGGGCGAAAGAGATGGGCCTGGTCTGGGAGATCGTCCCGCACGACGACCTCATGGCCGCGGCCAACAATCTCGCGCAACGGCTCTGCAAGGGTGCGCCGCTGGCCGTGCGGGCAACGAAGGAAGTCGCCCATCGCGGACAGGAACTCCCATTCGTTCAGGCGATCCGCTTCGGCGAGACGATGCGCCGCGTCGCCCGCGAGACGGCCGACGCCAAAGAGGGACCGCAAGCCTTCCGCGAGAAGCGCGCGCCGTCCTGGTCGGCGGAGTAGGCCGCAGGCGCCGCCGTGTCGGGTCGACGCTTCTATCGCGCAGCCCGCGTCGCCAACGCGTCGATGGACGCCTGGTTGCCCGACCACGCCGTCGGCGTCGAGGCTGGCAAGATTCTTGACATCGTCCCCGCAGATCAGGCGCCCGACGGCGAGACCATCGAGCTCGGCGATGTCTCACTCCTGCCCGGACTCGTGGAGGGGCACACGCACATTCCCTGTCCGCCGCGCGTGGACGCGTTTGACATCATCTCGCAAGAGGAGAACGCGCCCGCGCTGATGCGCGCCGCGCACGCGGTTGGACTCGCGCTGCGCAGCGGGATCACGACGATGCGCGACCTCGGCGCGAAGAACGA
Organism: Dehalococcoidia bacterium; assembly: GCA_022824765.1. GTDB lineage: Bacteria > Chloroflexota > Dehalococcoidia > Bin125 > Bin125 > Bin125. The sequence goes on from JAJDZG010000115.1 coordinate 2,573, forward strand.
GGTGGTCTTCGCCGTCAAAGATGCGATCGAGTCCGGGGTGATTCCCGGCCCGCGACTGCTCGCTGCAGGCGCGCCGATCACCCGCACGATGGACCACTGCTGGTTCTGGGGCGGCGAGGCCGACAGCCCCGAGGCCGTGCGGGCGCAGGCCCAGGTCACCGTCGACGACGGCGCAGACGTGCTGAAGGTGATGGCATCGGGCGGCAATTTCACACCGACATCCAATCCGCGCGACCGTCAGTATCCGCCCGAGACGATCCGAGAGATTGTCGAGACTGGCCGCACCGTCGGCATCGACGTGGCCGCCCACACACACGCAGCCGAGGGCATCCGCGCCGCCGTTGAGGGCGGCGTCCGCCACCTCATCCATTGCCGCTGGCTCTCCGCCAATGCCGAGGAGGGCTTCCGCTACGACCCCGAACTCGCGCAGCGAATCGCGGACGAGGGTATCTGGGTCAATCCCACCATCGGCCTCGGCCTGCTCGCGTCGGAAGCGCGGGAGCGGGGAGATCAGGCGCCGCGCCGCAATCCCAATCTGCAAGGGCCGTCGCCGCGTGAGCAAGGGCTCGAAATCCTGCGCGACATGCGCGAGCGGGGCGTCCGCTTCACCTCGGGGCTGGACATGGGCATGGCCTACGCCGATTTCAATCGGGCGCCGGCCGAGGCATGGGCGTTCGTCGAAGACGTCGGCCTGAGCGAATGGCACGCGCTGCGCATCATGACCTGCGATACCGCCGATGCAGTCGGCGTGGGCGCTCGGGTTGGACGCCTCACGCCGGGCTACGCCGCCGACATCGTCGCGTTCGCAGGCGATCCAGCCGCCAACATCCGCGACTTAGACCAGCCAACATTCGTGCTCCAGGCTGGCAAGGTCGTGGTCGGCTAGCTGAACACCAGGTTGGTCCTCCCCCCGCTTGAGGGGAGAGGAGATTCCCGCGCCTTCGGCGCAGGAATGACAATCTGGCGGCGGATCGATTAGCGCAGCTTCAGCGCGATCTCTCGTCCCAGGCCTGTCTCCAGGTCGAGCTGCACGATTCGGTGATTGTTCGTGTCCGCAACCAGCAGCGACCGGCCAGGCCCATTGGTGAGCCCACCAGGCTCGTCGAGCTGCAGCTCGGCGAAGCGGCCCAGCGCGGCGCCGTGACCGCCGACGAGGGTCTTGACCTGCTCGGTTTGTGGGTAGACCTGCTTGATCTTGTGGTTGAACGTGTCGGCGACGAAGAGCTCGTCGCCGACGCGCGCGACATCGAGCGGGTGCTGGAGGCGGGCGACGCTGCGGCCGCCGTCCTCGTCGCCAAAGTGGAAGAGGCCGCCATTGCCGGTCTTGCCGATGAACGTGCGCACCGCACCGTTCGGGTCCCAGCTGACCTCGCGGACGCCCGACGACTCGGAGTCGGCGAAGGCGAGTCCGCTCGGACCAGGCGCGAGTCCTGAGACCTGCGCCAGCTCGGCCTGCATGCGCGGTCCGTCGACGATGCCTTCGCGGCCCGAGCCGCCCCATGGTCCGACGTAGGAGCCATCGCCGGCGTGATCGCCCAATGGCAGCCGCCAAATCTGGTGGATGCCTGCCATCGCGATGTACAGATCGCCGTCGTGCACCGCGACGTCCCACGGCGAGCTGAGCGCCGTCTGACGCGCTGGCTCGCCTTGAGGCATCATTCGAGCTTGAGCGCCGGTGCCAGCGATCGTCGTTACGTTGCCGTCGCTCAGATCGATCCTCCGAACGGCGTGGTTCTCGTTGTCGGCGACGAAGACGTGGTCACCATGGATGGTTACGCCCTGAGGCTGGTTGAACTTCGCTTGCTCAGCCGAGCCATCGACGAAGCCGGCCTCCGAGCCGCCGATCACTTGCGACACGTTGCCTTCGATGTCGGACACGATGATGCGGTCATTGTTGCTGTCGGAGATCACCAATCGGCCCGACGCATCGTCCCAGGCGACCTTGCCCGGGAACGAGAGCGCGCTATCGCGCCCGGTCTCCCGTACCAGTCCGAGG
>JAJDZG010000033.1 GCA_022824765.1 Dehalococcoidia bacterium
CTCCTGGCCAGGCGGATCGCCCGAGAACACGGGACTGATCGTCGCAATGATTGTCGGCGCCTATGTCCTCATTCTCTGGCTGTCCGCCGTGGTGTGGACCGCGCGAGACATCAGTCAACGCACGCACGAACCGATCGCGCAGCTGGTCTGCACGGTGTTCGTGTTGGTGTTCAACTTTCCCGGCCTGGCCGTCTACCGCGTGCTCAGACCGCCGCTCACGCTGCAAGAAGCCGAAGAGCATGATCTCGAGTCCAGCGCGCTCAGGCGCGAACTCGCGCGCTCGGGCGAGTGCCCCAACCCGCGCTGCGGCTGCATGATCGGGCCCGACTACCTGGTCTGTCCCAGCTGTGGGTTGGCACTGCGGCGAGCGTGCGCGGCGTGTGATCGCGTGCTCGAGAGCGACTGGGCGATCTGTCCCTGGTGCGCGACCGTCGTGCCTCAGTCAGGCGGCTCAGCCAGCGCCAACGGGTCAGGGACGCCGTCAACGGCCTCGACCGCTTCGACGGCGGCGCCGGACGCCGAACGAGGAGTTCCGCATGGCTGATCTGCGGGAGCAGCGGCTGACGATCAACGGCGTGGCGGGCGTCGTGACCAGCGCCGGCGACGACGACGCTTCAGAGGGCGCGGTCTGCCTGCACAGCGTGCCCGGTTCCGGGCGGGACTTCCAGTGGTTGATGCCTCGCACCGCCGAGGTCATGCGCACGGTCGCCTTCGACCTGCCGGGCTTCGGCCGCGCCGACAAACCGCGCGACTTCACGTATTCGATTGAGCACTATCAGACCTGGTTCGCGCCGGCGATTGATGAGCTGGGCCTCGATCGCGTCCACCTGATTGCGCACAGCTTTCACACGCAGACCGGCCTGATGTGGGCGGCGATGCATCCAGGCCGGATCGCTTCGCTGACCCTGCTGGCCGGCGGCGTGCTGGAGAACTATCCCGGCAACTGGATCGCCAATCTGTGGAAGACCAAGATCGCCGGCGAGATTCTGCAAGCGGCCACGACGCGTCCGATGTTCAAGCTGGTCATGCAGCGGGGCAACTGGCGTCAGCTACCCGCTCAGTGGCTCGACGATCTGATCACCGAGGACGACCGCGAGACTCGCCGCGTGACGCTCGAGCTCTATCGCAGCACCGACTTCGACCAAGGCGGCATCTTCCGTGAAGCGCTGCGTCCCCATTCGCTGCCGGCCCTGGTCATCCACGGACGCAAGGACCCGTTCATCAGCTGGCGCTATGCCGAGCAGCAGACAGAGACCTTTCCCGACGCCCAAGTCCACGTCTGGGCAGACTGCGGGCATTTCCCGCATGTCCAGCACCCCGAGCGCACCGCTGCGCTCGTGACGGAGTTTCTGCGCGAGCAACAGTCTCAGCGGTCTTGAGTGCGACGGCTCCGTTATTCGCGCGCCCCGAGTTCGACCGCGAGGTTGGCAGTCTTCTTCATCTCCTCGAAGCGAGCGGCCTGTTCTCGCGCACGCTCCTCGGCGGCCTCGTTCTGGTAAGTCTCGCTGAGGCGGTTCTCCGCGCTGGCGACGACGTCGAAGCCGTATGGACCGTAGATCGGGATGTCTTCATCGGCGAGTTCGGCCAGCATCTCGTTGCGCTCAGCCTTGCGCTTGAACGCCTCCTCGATGTATGGCGCGAGTTCCTCTTCCTTCTTCGCGACTCGCTCCGTCTCGAACTCCTTGAACTCAGGCATCACGTCGTTGGCGAAGAGCTCGAGCGCCTCGCAGATGTGGTCGTGCTTGTTATTGCCGGCCTGCTGGATGAAGACGGACTGATCCACCCCGCACTCGGCGAAGGTTCGCAGATGAGCGCGCAGCTGGTCGGGCGTGCCGATGCCGCCCTCGCCGCCCTGTCGCGGCCATGTGTCGCGCAGCTGCTCCCAGGCGCCCCAGATGTTGGTGCGGCCCGGCTTGTGCATGCCCGCGGCGTAGTGGTGGCCCAGCGCAAACTGGAAGAAGCGGAAGCCGTCGCCGCCGCGACGCTCAGCTTCAGCCTCGTTGTCGTGCACCGAGAACGAGGAGACCATCGCAATGTTGGCGTTGACGGTGTGGCCAATCGGCACACACTCGGTCTTGAGCGTCTCGTAGTAGTCGTTGACCCAGTGCTGCGCCTCTTCGGGGTCGATGAAGGCGAAGGTCAGGGCACCGATGCCCAGTTTGGCCGCGAGATGAATGGTGTCGCGGTTGGAGCAGGCGACCCAGAGCGGTGGATGAGGGCGCTGGACCGGCTTGGGCACGACGTTGCGAGTCGGCATTGAGAAGTACTGGCCTTCGTAGCCGGGATACGGGTCCATCGCCAGCATGTTGGCGACCTGTTCGACGGTTTCCAGCCACATCGAACGGCGCTCCTCGGGGTTGACCCGATAGCCCTCAAGCTCAGCGCGCGAGGCGGACTCGCCGGTGCCGAACTCGACGCGGCCGTTGGAGACGAGGTCGAGCGTCGCGATCCGCTCGGCGACACGCGACGGATGGTTGTAGCCCGGCGGCATCAGGACGATGCCGTGGCCGAGCCGAATGTTCTGCGTGCGCTGCGACGCTGCTGCCAGGAACACCTCGGGCGCCGATGAGTGCGAGTACTCCTCAAGGAAGTGGTGTTCGACTTCCCAAGCGTGGTCAATGCCCAGCTTGTCCGCCAACTCGACCTGATCGAGCGCGTCCTGGAAGAGTTGCTGCTCCTGACCGTCGCTCCAGGGCTTGGGCAGCTGGTGTTCGTAGAAGATGCCAAATCGCATGCGGTGCTCCCTCCCGACATCGAGGCCGGTCTATGCTTGCCAGTCTAGGCGACGATGACGTGTTCGCGTCCCTGCAGGATGACCGTCGCGCCGCCATCGATCAGCGCTGGAAATGGGTCGCCTGGCTCAGTCGAAGGCAGCGGCCGTCCCGCGGCCTCCTGGTCGGCAAACCAGAGCGAGGCGATACCGTCCCACGGTCCGCCATCAACGCCCTGATCGGCGTGCGAGACGGTGTATCGCGTGCATTGGCCCGCCGATCGTGCGATCGCCTCGGCGACGCGTGGAGAGTGTCCGAAGCGCCAGGCCGAGAACAGGTCCTCGCGCGACACGCTGTTGCCCCGCTTGACGAAGGCGACCCACTTGACGGCGTCGTCCGCCGTGGCCTCGTCGACGTAGCTGCGCTCAGTCGTGTACAGGCCGTCGGCTTGCGGATCTGTCAGATCGGCAAAGCCGTCAATCGTGCGCAGCGCGCCCTTGCTCTCGTGAAACGCTGCGCTGAAATGGTCGAAGTCGCGGAAGGTGAGTTCGGCGACACCGTCGTAGCGCATATCGTCGGCGGCCGGTCCTCCGCCCAATGACCCAGCCGAGTCGAAGATCGTCACGCAATAGCGGACCGGCTTGGCCAGGTTGGCCACGTGCGGTGCGTGGATCGCGCGCCAGAACTCAACGAACGACTTGCGCTCAACTCCATCGCGCCGCTTCACGGGGACGATCCACTTCAACATGCTGCCGGTCCTCTCCAACGATGCGACACGCGGCCGCAGGTCCAGTCACTGTTGAGGCGAGTCTAGGCGTTCCGCCATCAACCTCGCGCGTTTTGCTTGGCTCCGCGCGATCGCGCCACAGGCGCCGGTGTACCCAGACGGGTCGAGCAGGTCGTCCAACTCAGCCTCAGACAGATGGCGGCGCACTTCTCGGTCCCCGATCAACAGGTCTCGGAAGGAGGCGTCCTGCACCGCCGCGTCCTGGGCGTGCTCGTACACAATGTCGTGCGCGCGCTGCCGTCCGACCTTCTCTCCGAGCGCGAGCATGATCCGTTCGGACATGATCAGTCCGCCCGAGAGGTCGAGGTTTTGGCGCATCCGCTCTGGTTTCACCTGGAGGCCTTCGAAGAGGACGATCATGCGCGCGAGTACGTCTCCGACGAGCGCGACCGACTCTGAGGTCACGCGCTCGATCATCACTGAGGTCGAGCCGTCAGCCTCGTGTTCGGTACGCATGGCGTCGAGTGCCAGGGGCAGGATCGCGGTGACCTGGGCGCACGCGGCGCGGATGTCCTGGGCGAGCTTCGGGTTTCGCTTCTGTGGCATCGTGCTGCTACCGACCGTGCCAGGCGGCACGGGCTCTTCCAGCTCGCCAAACTCGGGCTTCATCAACGTGTAGGTCTCGTCGGCGATCTTTCGGCAGGTCGCCGCCAGCATGGCTAGGATCGCGCAGTACTCGGCATGGTGATCGTGACTGGTGCGACCCGGCACCGGCATCGGCGGCATTGACAGATGCCGGGCCATTCGCAGCTGGACGTCGAGCCCCGGCTCCCCGAACGAGGCGAGTGTGCCTGCCGCGCCGCCCAACATGGCGACGAAGACGCGCGGCTCGGCATCTTCAAAGCGGTCAACGTGGCGGCACAGTTCGTCAATCCAGGCGCCCACCTTGTAGCCAAAGGTCGCGGGCACGGCGTGCTGTCCGTGGGTGCGGCCCGCAATCGGATCGTCGGCGTGACGATCGGCGAGCGGCGCCAGCTTGGTCAGCAGATGGCCGATCTGGGAGAGGATGACGTGGTGAGCGCGGCGCAGCTGGAGCAGGTCACCTGTCTGGGTGATGTTCTGCGTCGTCGCACCCCAGTGGACATAACCGCCAATGTCAGCGCCGACCTGCTCGCCCAGCACGCGGTCCAGTTCCCAGATCAGCGGGACCAGGGAGTGTGCCGTGACTGCGAGGCCGGCCTCGATCCTGCCGACATCCAATAGCTCCAGTCGACAGTGGTTGGCGATCTCAACGGCAGCGTCGGCCGGGATCATGCCCAGCTCGCCCTCGGCCCGCGCGAGTGCCGCCTCGACATCGAGCCAGGCCTGCCAACGCGCTTCTCGGGTGAACAGCTCGCGGATACCCGGATCCGGCACGCGAGCTGCGGTTGGTCGATTCTGCATAGCCAGACGTTACGCTTCGATGTCCCACAGCGGCTGCATCGGCACGACGAGGCCCGGGCAAATGTCCTCTCCGCTCAGCTCCTCTGGACGATCCAGTTGCTCGCTCGCTCCACTCGCAACGTTGGCGCGGTACACGTAGACCGTCTCGTTCCATGGGTCGACGAGCCAGCCGAGCTGCGAACCGCGCGCGATCCACTCCACCATCTTCGCCTGCTGCTGGGACATGTCGTCATGCATGGAAGCCACCTCGACGACGAGCGCCGGCGCTTCCGTGAACAGCGCCGTTCGATCCGTCCGCCGGTCCAGCACCTGCTGCGTGACCCAGGAGCAATCTGGAATCATCGTGCGGCTGTCAGGGAAATCGTATTGTCCTTGCCCATTCACGCGGCCACCGTACGCGGTCGCCCACGTGTGAAGGGCCGTTGTGATCGCGGCGATGATGTGGGGAACGGGTGCTCGTGATGCGTTCAATTGGTACAGCTTTCCGTCCGCGGTGCGCTCGAATTGGCTCAGCGGATTGAGCCGGCAGATTTCCTCGAAGCGCTCGTCCGTGAGCTCCCATTCTTCGGGCAGCAGGATCGGTAGGCGCACTCCGTACGCCGCTTCAGAAACGTCAATCGCTGTGACGGGTCGTTCAGATGTCGTGGTCATGTCCGCACGGTAGCCGATACCGCGTCGCAGCTAAGATCGCAACGACAGTTGGTGCAAAAGTTGTTGCGATCGATTGGAACGTGCACATGGTGGCGCCTCTGAGCGGGATACGCGTGGTGGAAGTGGCAAACTGGCTGGCAGCACCGTCAGCGGCGGCGTTGATGGCTGACCTCGGCGCAGACGTGGTCAAAGTCGAGCATCCAGGCGGCGATGCCTGGCGTCACACGCTGATGCGCGGTCAGAAACCCGGCTACTCGCCGGGCCTGGACGTTGACGCTCCCTATGAGCTCGACAACCGCGGCAAGCGCGGCGTCGCTCTGTCACTGGAGACGCCGGGCGGCAGCGATGTCGTGCGGCGCATGGCAGCTGAGGGTGACATCTTCATCACCAACCTCACCGCGCCGCGCATCGCCCGCTACGACCTCTCCCGCGAGACGTTGCACGCGCTCAACCCGCGCCTGATCTACGTCGTCCTGACTGGCTACGGCACGCGCGGGCCCGACCAGGCGCTGACGGCCTTCGACTATTCCGCGTTCTGGTCGAGATCGGGCATCATGAGCCTGATTGGCGAGCCGGACGGTCCGCCGATGCCCTGTCGGCCCGGACAAGGCGACCACGCGACCGCGCTGAACCTGCTCTCAGGGACGCTCGCCGCGCTGAGGCTGCGCGACCTCACGGGGGAAGGGCAGTCGGTCGAGGTGACCCTACAGCGAACGGGCGCGTGGACGATCGGCGCGGATGTCTCTGCGGCGCTGATCACCGAGCAGCAGCCGCAACGAATCAATCGAGCCGCGCCGGGCAACCCTCTGTTCAACTCGTATGAGACGGCCGATGGTCGCTGGCTGATGCTTGTGATGCCGACCGGCGAGCGCTACTGGGAGCCTGCCTGCCGCGCGCTCGGGCGAAGCGATTGGCTTGGCGAGGAGCGATTCGGATCGCTGGCGGGTCTGCAGGCGCACAGCGTCGAACTAACTGCGATGATCGCCGATGTGATTCGTTCGAAGACACTCGCCGAATGGTCGCCACTGCTCACGGCCGAGGCGTTGACCTGGGCACCTGTTGCAGAGCTGACGGACGTCATTGCCGACCCGCAGATGGAGGAAATGAACGCCTGGAGCACCATTGAGGGCGCGGAGGGACCGTTCCGCACCCTGAATACTCCGTTTGAGATCACTGGCGCCGATGTCGGTCCGCGCGGACCGGCGCCGAAGACCGGACAGCACACGCACGACGTGTTGCGGGAACTCGGCCTCTCGGACGACGACCTTGCCGAGCTTGCCGCGCAGGGCGCCCTGGGTTAGCTGCCGTGGACGAAGCGCTCGACCTCATCGTCCAGTCAGTCCGCCGCTTTGTCCGGCGGGAAATCTGGCTGCAAGAAAAGCGCGTTGACGCCAATGCACCGCATCTGCCGGCCAGCGTGTTTGCCGATCTGCTCGAGCGCGCCGCGGAACTCGATATTGACCACCTGATGGCGCCGTCAGGCAGCGGCGTCGGGCCTGTGGATGCGTTGTCCGACGCCGAACGGCTGCGTATCGCGGAGGAACTCTCGCAGCACCGAGCCGGCGTCCTCAATCCCGCCTACGGCTTGTTCGATCCCGATCCGCCGCCTCAGCTCTACGCCGCAACGCAGACGCAGCGCGAACGCTTCCTCAGTCCGCTTCTGCAACGTCGAGCGACCTGCTTTCGTGGACTTCAAGATCCAGATCTCGCCTTCCTGCCGCCAGATTCCGTCACCATCCGGGCGCAGCGGCACCCTGAGGGCTGGATGCTGGATGGTACGAAGCTGTTCGTGGCGGACGCGTCGAACGCGGACTTCGGCATCGTCTATGCCAACACCGAAGAGACGCCGGGTGAGCGTGTTGGCGTGTCGGCGATCATCCTCGAGACTGACAGAGTCGGATTCCAACAGTGGCGTCCGTGGCCGACCATCGCGGTTGGCCGCGACACGATGGAACTGAATCTCTCAGCACTCAAGGTTCCCGCGGAGAACATGCTCGGAGACTCCGGCAAGGGTCCAGCGTTTGCCAATGACTTGGTGCTGGAGCGCCGCCGCTTTGACGCCGCGTTCCTGACTGGCGTCGCGTCAGCGGCTCAGGACATGTGCCGCGGCGCAGTCTGGGGCCGGCTCGAGCATGGGGCTCCGCTCGCTGCGGGTGAGCGAGCGCGCCTGGCCCTGGCGGACAATGAGATCGCCGTGGCGGCGTCGCGGTCGATGTATCTGTCGGCAGCGGACGACGCAGCCGCAACGCTGCCCGCCGCGGCGTTTGCCGCCGAGACGGCTGCAATCGTCGTCGACCGCGCGATGGATCTGCATGGGCCCGCCGGTGGTTCAGCCGATCTGCCGCTGGAGCGTTGGGCTCGAGAGATCCGCTGGCATCGGCTCGTGCGCACAGCCGACCATCAGCGCCTGGCCGTTGCCGAGCGATTGACGACGACGTTCAAGAAGTGAGGTCGGGCAGCGGATCGAGCGCGGCGGAGGCGATCAGCTCGAGGCCGCGCGGCGTGATGGGCGGATTGTGTAGCGGGCCGCGAACGTCGCGGTAGTAACGCTCCAGCGGTTCGGATCGGTGCAGGGATATGCCGCCGACGAGACGCATGCAGCGGTCGACGATATCGACGGCGGTGTCGCCGGCGTACAGCTTCGCCGCCGCGACGCGCGGACCCAGCGTGACGCGCGCCTCGTGGTCCAGGTCGTCCCACGCCGCCGCTGTCTCGTGCAGCAGCGCCCGCGCCGCCATGATCCGCAGGTCGATCTCGCCGATCTGCGCGCGGACCGTCGGCAAACTGCCGATCACGCCGGGTGCGCCGCCTGGTCGCCGGTGCCGCACGAAGTCGACCGTGTAGTCGCGGGCTGCCTCGGCCACGCCTAGCGACGCTGCCGAGACGAGCAGCGCAAACCAGGCAAAGTCTCCGTGCCGCTGACCTGCCTGCCGCGGCTCCTGACGGATCAAGAACTCGTCGTCGCTGACCGGGACGTTGTCGAACCACACATCGTGGGAGCCGGTCGAGCGCAGGCCGACGACGTCCCAGGTCTCCTCAATACGCAGCCCTGGCGAGTCTCGGTGTACGGCCACTCGCGCCAGCATGCCGGAGCCGTCCTCGACCGCGCAGTAGGTGAGAAACCATGTTAGCAGCGGCGCGAGGGTTGTAAACGATTTGCGCCCATTGATGCGCCACCGGCCGTCGCCGTCGGGCGTCAGAGCCGTCTGCGGGCGTCCGCCGCCTTGCGGCGATCCCATTTCGGGCTCCGTGGCAACCTGATTGAGCAGCGCGCCATCCTCGACGACGCTGCGGAAGATGCGATCGCGCAGCGGATCGGGCCAAGAGCGGTTGGAACGTTCAGAACCGACCGACATCAGATGCATGCCGCAAGAGAACGCGAGCGCCATGTCGATCTTGGCCAGCGCGGTCTGCGCGGCGACGAGGTCGGACAGCCGGCATTCCCGCCCGCCGTATTCGCGCGGCACGGGTGCCGAGAGCCAGCCGATCTCGGCCAGGATCTCAAACGACGCGACGGGGAACGACGCATCGCGGTCGTGATCGCGCGCGTGCTCGGCCAGCGTCTCGTGGTGCGGCTCGAGGCGCGCGATCAGTTCCCGCCCAGCATCATGGCTTGGCGGCAACGGAGCCATCGGACTGCAGTCGGCGGCGCCTGGAGCGTTAGAGGACGTCTCGCAGGCGCTTGAGGGCGCGAACGCGAACCTTGCCGCGCTCCACTGCCGGTCGCGCCGCGATGGTGATCGCCTCGCCCGTGGCCGGGTTGCGTCCCTGACGCTCCGGCCGCGCGGTCTGCGCCACGACATCAACCTTGATCAGGCCGGCCACCGTCACGGAACCGGGGCCGTCCGGCGACAGGTCCTCGATCACCAGGTCGCCGAGCGCGTCAAGCACCACGGTCACTTCACCGTTGGTGAAGCCGGTCTTTTCCGCGAGCGCCCTTGCGATCTGGGCCTTGGTCTTCGGTCGTTCTCCCGCCATCGTCTCCCTCGCTCCCGTTTCTGTGAGGGGCGCTTACATCGCCCTAACGTAATGCTGTGCCACAGTGTCCTAGCGATTGCCCGAAGAGGCAACTATCAGGCGTGCACTAACCGTACGCAAACGCGAAACGTCTACTGCGATACGCTTGATTTGCGTTACATAACGGTTGGAGGCAGCGCGATGGCATCGATCCGAACCGTCGCAATGAGCGAACGCCTGGCCGCCTACATCGAGGAGACCGCCACGCGAGAGGACGACGTGTGGCGACGCCTGCGCGAAGAGACGTCAACGCTCAGCGCTGGCGGCATGCAGATCGGCGCAGACCAGGCGCGCCTGTTGGGTTGGCTCGTGCGCCTGATCGGCGCCAAGCGGGCGCTCGAGGTCGGCACATTCACCGGCGCTTCTGCCTTGGCGGTCGCGTCAGCCCTGCCGGCGGACGGCTCGATGGTCTGCTGCGACGTGAGCGACGAGTGGACCTCGATCGCTCGCCGCTACTGGGCAGAGGCGGGAGTTGCCGACAAGATTGATCTGCGCCTCGGACCGGCGTTAGACACGCTCGCAGCGCTGCAGAATGCCGGCGAACACTTCGATTTCGCCTTTGTCGACGCCGACAAGGAACCGCTCCAGGACTACGTCGATGCTGCACTGTCACTGGTCCGAAGCGGCGGCCTGGTCGCGGTGGACAATACCCTTTGGGACGGCCGGGTCGCCAACCCCAAGGCTGCTGAGGTAGGCCCTGAGACGAAGGCGATCGACCAGTTCAATCGGCGCATCACTGACGATCCGCGCGTTGACGCGGTGCAACTCACCGTCGGCGACGGCGTGACGCTGCTCAGGGTCCTGTAGAACGGCTCAGGCAAGCTCCGCGATGGCGACGTTGGCATCGACGATCTCGATCGCCGCGTCCAGCTTGCGCTGACCGATGAAGGCGGAGCCTCCGTACAGGGGACCAATCGCATCGACCGCTTCCAGCGTCGTCATGCTGGTGATGATCAACGCGAACGACTCACGCTCCGCGCGTTGGTGGACGTAGGGCAGGGTTGGCTCGCCGCCGGCCAGAATCAGGCAGAGCGGTTCGTAGTCGAGCGCGCCCAACGCAATGTCAGTGCGATCGTGGCGCGTGATCAGCGTCTTGTCGGGGTACTTGCGGAAGTAGTCCATGCCCTCATGCGCGCTGACCGGGCCGATCACAAGGTCGCGCGACGCTTCGTCGAAGAGCGCCTCGTCGCCCGAGAGCTCACCCGCGACGGCGGGCGCGATGTCTCGAATCGTCGGCGCGGCGAGGTGGCGGTCCTGTGGGATGGCGGCAACGGCTGCGGCGCCAAGTCCGCTGACGCGAGCCATCGCGGCTTCTGCGCCGTGCTCGGGCGTTCCATTGACGATGACAGCGCCAGGTTCAAGATCTGCGATGGCGCGGCTCACGGTATCGTCGTCCGCCTCTCCGTGTCGGACGACGAGAATCGTGTGGTCGGCGTCAATATCCCTAGCGGAGCTTGCTTCAATCACGGTGTGGTCCGTGTCCGCGGGAATGTCCGACGCTGCGGTCGGCGCCGAAGCACCTCGTACGCCGTTGACCCGCGCGAGTTGGGCGGCGTCCGCGGCGGCGGAGTCACTGTCGTCGATGCGGACGAGTCGGACGCTGGCGCCGCTGGCGCGCAACTGTGCGGCGACGCCGGCGGCGACGACCGATTTACCGTCTCCGGCCAGCGTGGAAGTGACGAGGATGCGAGTCACGCGATGCTCCGCTTCTACGGGTCTCTTGCCGCTTCGGCTGTCTGCGGGCAGGGTATCGCAGCCCTTCCGTAATCGCTGCCATCGCCGACGTTCGGTGCTGGCTAGACTGCGGATACACGCGCTTGCACAGAGAGGTGCTGTTCGTGGCCGAGCGACCAGACGCTGCTCCACCGACTTGGCCGCCGCCGGCGCCCGACTCGCCGCAGGCGCGCCGGCGCAAGCCGCCCGAGCGTCATGCGCGCTGGATCGACCACGAGAACCGCTCGGACGAGCCGCGTGAGCCGTCGCCGAGATTGCTCTGGTGGGCGCTCGGCGGACTGCTGTTGTTTGGCTTGTTCTCGGTCTTCCTGCGCATGTTCGCCGCCTTCTAGAGACGCAAACCGCGTGATCGGTCCAAGCTCGAGGCGCTGGTCGGTATCTTAATCTGCGTTCCGTGTGCAAGTTTGCCGAGCGGCGCTGCGCGACAGAGCGGGCGGCCGCGTAGATGGGAGCTCACGTATGACGACTGCAGAGACGCCGACGCTGCTTGATGGTGTTCGGGTGATCGATCTGACGACGCAGCGGGCTGAAATGGCCGGCCGCGTGCTCGCGGACATGGGCGCCGAAGTCATCAAGGTGGAACCGCCCGAGGGATCGCCGTCGCGGCATCTGCCGCCCTTCAGCGACGCAGAGCCGGGCCGCTCGCTCTACTGGGCGGCGATGGGTTTCGGCAAGAAGAGCGTCGTGATCGAGCTCGGCGACGAGCAGGGGCGCGATCAGCTCCGCGCACTCCTGGCCAGCGCGGATATCTTGCTGGAGTCGTTCGATCCCGGCGTTATGGCGGGCTGGGGATTGTCGTACGACGACGTCAGCGAAGCGCATCCCGGGCTGATCTACTGCTCGATTACTCCGTACGGACAGGATGGTCCGTCGGCGGGCCGCGCCGCGACGGACTTCACGCTCGAAGCCGCTGGCGGTTTGGTCGGCTTGCAGGGCGACGGCGATCGTCCGCCCGTCTCGGTGGGCTTTCCGCAGGCATCGATCCATGCCGGTGTGCAGGCGGCGGCGGACTGCTCGATTGCCCTGCGTGAACGTGGGCTGTCGGGTCAGGGGCAACACCTGGACGTGTCGATGCAGTCCGCGATCGTGTGGACGCTGATGCACGCCACGGGCTTCCCGCCCAACACCGGCGACGATCCGCCCGGTACCTGCGGCCAACGCGCCGGTCAGGCAGCAGCGGCCGTGATGTCGGTGCATCCCTGCGCCGACGGCTACATCGTCTTCAACATCGTGCCTGGCGGCCTTGGCCTGCGCCACTCGACCTCGGTGCTGCGCTGGATCGGCGAGTGCGGCGAGCTGTCGGGCGAGATGGAAGGCATGGACGTTGACGAGTGGGCGGCCAAGATGGCGCGGCTCGTGACCGAAGATCAGGCCGAAATGTTGCGCCAGATCGATCTGGCCAATCACCAGCTGCACGCCTTCGTCGCCAAACGAACGATGTCAGAGCTGTACGAACGCGCGGTGCAGGACGACTTCATGCTCGCGCCGCTCTACACGGCCGAGGAGATTGCCAACGACGTCCATCTCGCCGCGCGCGACTATTGGGTCGACGTCGACGGCCACCGCTACCCCGGACCGTTCGCCAAGCTGTCCAGGACACCGCTGCGCCTGGAGCACGCCGCGCCGGCGCTGGGTCAGCACCAGGACTTGCTGAATGATCTGCCGCAACAGACCAAGTCACCGGCACCTACATCGACATCGTCAAACGGTGTGCGAGGATCCGAGGGCGGCGCCTTCCACGGCATCAAGGTGGCAGACTTTGCCTGGGTCGGCGTGGGACCATTGATCTCCAAGTCGCTGGCCGATCATGGCGCGACGGTGATTCACATCGAGAGCGCGACGCGCCCCGATGTGCTTCGCCTCGCTCCGCCGTTCAAGGACAATCAGCCGGGCATCGACCGCGGCCAGTTCATGGCCAACTTCAACTCGTCCAAGCTGGGTGTCGCGCTGCGCCTCGACACTGACGAAGGTCTCGCCTACGCCAAACAGATCATTGAGTGGGCCGACATCGTCGTCGAGTCGTTCACGCCTGGCACGTTGAAGAAGCTCGGTCTGGACTACGCGACATTGAGTGCGAAGCGGCCGGAGCTGATCATGCTCTCGACCTGTCTGCGTGGACAGTACGGACCCGAGTCGAGTTATGCGGGGTTCGGTCTGCAGGGCGCCTGCCTGGCCGGTCTGCACCGCATCACGGGTTGGCCCGACCGTACGCCGGCCGGCACCTGGGGCGCGTACACCGACTTTATCAACCCGCGCTTTGGCTCCGGCGTGATCGCCGCGGCGATCCGCCACCGCGACGCCACCGGCGAGGGTCAGTACATTGACCTCGCCCAGACCGAGGCGGGCATCCATTTCGCCGCACCGTTGCTGCTCGACTACCTCGAGAACGGCAATGTTCATCACGCTCCCGGCCACGACTCGATGTACGCCTGCCCGCACGGCACGTTCCGAGTGCAGGGCCAGGAGCGCTACGTCGCCATCGCCGCCGAATCGGCCGATCAGTGGCGAGCCCTCTGCCTGACGGCGGGCCTGAGCGATTGGTCTGGCGAGGAGTGGGATGATCTGGCGGCGCGAATCGCGCACAAGGGCGAGATCGAGGCGGCGCTTGCCGCCTGGTGCGAGCCGCAGACGCCCGAGATGGTGATCTCTGCGCTGGAAGCCGCCGGCGTGCCAGTCTCGCAAGTGAACTGGCCGTCCGACCTCTACACCGACCAACAGCTGTCGCATCGTGAGTTCTTCGTCACGCTGGACCATTCGGTGATGGGTCCGACGCCGTACGACGGACTCGTGACCAAGTTCTCGGGAGGGACCGCGAAGCTGCGCTCGGCGGCGCCGGCCATCGGCGAGGACACCCATTACGTGCTCGGCGAAGTGCTGGGCGCGTCTGACGAGGAGATCGCCGAAGCGATGATCGCCGGCGCGCTCCAGTAGCAGCGGCGCTGATCGGAACATCGATTAGACTGCGGTTCAAGCAATCCGCTTCAGGGAAGGACACGCTCAATGGGGAAGCGCACGATGCGCGGAGAAACGGCCATAATCGGCGTCGGTGAGACGACGTACTACAAACGCGGGCGCTCGCCCGACGCGGAGTTCAAGCTGGTCATCGAGGCGATCCTCAAAGCCTCGGCCGACGCTGGCATTGACCCGCGCGAGATCGATGGCTTCGCCTCCTACTCCAACGACCGCAACGATCCATCGCGGATCGCCGCAGCGCTGGACATCAAGGACCTGCGCTTCTCGAACATGGAGTGGGGCGGCGGCGGCGGTGGTGGATCGGCCGCATGCGCGCACGCCGCAGCGGCGGTTGCGACTGGACTCGCCGACACCGTGGTGGTCTTCCGTGGACTGGCTCAAGGCCAGTTTGGACGGTTTGGGCAGGGCGCGCGAGTGCCCCACGTTCGCGGTGACCAGGCCTACACCGCGCCGTACGGTCTGATGTCGCCCGCGCAGTCGTTCGCGATGCGAGTGCATCGCCTGTTCAACGACCACGGCATCACCCAGGACACGCTGAAGGCCTGCTCCCTGGCGTCGTACCACCACGCGCAGAACAATCCGCGCGCGGTCATGTACGGACGCCCGCTGTCGCCGGAGGACTACGATCAGTCGCGCTGGATTGTCGAGCCGTTCCACCTGTTCGACTGCTGCCAGGAGAACGATGGCGGGGCCGCGATGATCTTCGTCTCGGCCGACCGCGCCAAGGACTTTGCCAAGACGCCGGTCTACTTCCTCGGCGGAGCAGTCGGCTCCGGCAACCGCGCCGGCTCCGGATCGCACAACGCCACCGACTATGCGACGTCCAACTTCAAGACGGTCGCGCCGCGCATGTACGACATGGCGGAGGTCAAGCCGGAGGAAGTCGACGTGGCGCAGGTCTACGAGAACTTCACCGGCGGCGTCGTGATGAGTATCATCGAGCATGGCCTCACGTCCTACGAAGAAGCCAACGACTTCATCACCTTCGAGAATCTGACCGCGCCGAACGGCAAGATGCCGATCAACACCAGCGGCGGAAACCTGGCCGAGTGTTACATGCACGGCCTGGAGCTGAACATCGAGGCCGTCCGCCAGGTGCGCGGCGAGTCCTGCAACCAGGTGCCAGACGTGAACGTCTCGCTCGTTGCGTCGGGTCCGATGGTGACCCCGGTCTCCGACATGATCGTCGGTTCAGAGGCGGTGCTCTAATGGCCAATCCAGGACGCTATTACCTCGGCGAGGGCATGCCCGCGCCTGCGCCAGCGGTCGACGGTCTTGACACCGAGTATTGGGACGGCCTGAAGCAGCACAAGCTGTTCGTTCAGCATTGCCACACGTGCGACCGACCGCAATTTGGCCCTGAGTGGGTCTGCCACATCTGCCACAGCTTCGATCTCGGTTGGCGAGAAGTTGAGGGACACGGCCGGATCTTCTCGTGGGAACGAGTGTGGCACCCGGTCCACCCGGCGTTGCAGGATTCGTGCCCGTACCTCGTCGTCCTCGTCGAGTTGCCCAACCACGAGAACGTTCGTATGGTTGGCAATCTCGTTGGCGATCCCATGCAGACGGTCGAGATAGGCGCAGAGGTTCGTCCTGTCTTCGAAGACCACGAAGGCAACGACGAGGTCGAGCCGTTCACCTTGGTGCATTGGGAAGTGGTCGGCTGAGCCAGCCGCCTCGACCGTCGCTTAGCCAGTGTTTCGGAGTCCGGCGGCGACGCCATTCACGCTGCGAAGAATGGCCTCCAGCGTGTCGGCATACTCGAAGTCGTCCTGGGGCAAGTCGCGGATGCGGCTGAGCAGCTCGACCTGCAGGAAGCTGAGCGCGTCAACGTACGGATTGCGTAGCGCGATCGATCGTTGCAAGACCGGCGTGCCGTCGAGCAGGCTCTCCTGATCGGCGAGCAGGTTGATCATCCGAACGGTGCGTTGGAACTCGTCGCGCAGGCGGCCGAAGGTGCGGATGTCGGCGTCGCCGTCGCCCAGACGGCGCGCGTAGTGCTCGGCGACATCGAAATCTGCCTTGGCCATCACCATTTCGACGTTGGAGAGCAGCGTCTGGAAGAATGGCCACTGCTGGCGCATGTCGCGCAGCAGGGTCAGTCCGGCCTCGCCATGACGCTCGATGTACCCCTCGATCGCCGCGCCGACGCCCATCCAACCGGTGATCACGTGCCGCGTCTGCATCCAGGCAAACACCCATGGGATGGCGCGGAGCGAGGTCAGCGACGCGTCGGAGCCCGGCCGGAACGTCGGTCGCGAACCGATCGCCAGGTTGCCGAGCATGCCGATCGGCGTCACGCGTTGGAAGTATTGGTGCAGATCGGGATTGTCCACCACCTGCGACCTGTATGCCTGCTCGGCCGTTTCCGATAGCTCGTCCATCGCGGCGTGGTAGCGCTCGCGCTCAGCGTCGGGCATGTCGTCATGGTCACGGTCGAAGCGCTTCATGAGGGCCGCGGCGAGCGTCTGCTCCAGATTCCACTTAGCTAGGCCAGGCATGCCGTACGTGAACTGAATCATCTCGCCCTGTTCGGTGAACTTGATGCCGCCTTCGGTGGTGTGCGGCGGCAGCGCGAGGATGGCGTCATGGGACGGCCCGCCGCCGCGGCTGACGGTGCCGCCGCGGCCATGGAAGAACATCAGATCAACGCCCGCGTCGCGTGCGACGGCGTGCATCTGCTCCTGTGCCTTGTACAGGCTCCACAGCGACGGCAGCACGCCGGCGTCCTTGGCCGAGTCGGAGTAGCCGACCATCACCTCCTGCAGATTGCCGTGCGCTTCCAGGTGGCGACGGTAGGCGCCGTGGGCAAACAGCCGCCGCAACACCTCAGGCGCGCCCTCGAGATCGCGCACGCGCTCAAACAGCGGCGCGATCCGGATCAGTCCGCCCGGAGCGCGCAAGTTCTGATCGTTGAGTCCCGCTTGCCGAGCGACCAGCACAGGTGCCAAGACGTCGGCCGCCGATGCCGCCATTGAGACGATGCAGGTCTGCATCGCGGCGGGACCGCAGATGCGCTGGATCCGGCGCGCGGTTCGGAAGCGGCGCAGCGTGTCATCGTCGTGCGTCGACATCGCATAACCCACCGGGAGGTAATCGCGGTCCAGTTCGCTGGCCAGGAACTCTTCCTGCTGGTCACGGGTCAGTTCCAGATAGCTGCCGCCGGGCGGCTGAATGTCCAGACCCTGCAGCACGGCGTTGGCCGCTGCGTGGAAGCGGTCAGCGTGGTCGCGGATGTCGAGCGTGGCCAGATGAAAGCCGAACGCGCGCGCCCGATCGATCTGCGGCTGCACGACGGTATCGGCGCCCGCCGTCGCGCCGTGGTTGCGCAGACTCTCGGCCATCGTTTCCAGGTCCTCGATGTAGTCCTCGACCGAGTCGTAGGGCAGACCGTCTGGATCGCTGACGCTGCCCGCACCCTCCACAATGCTCGCGGCGCGCGTGTCGAGCAGCGCATAGTCGGCCTCAAGCGTGGCCTGCAGCCGGGCAGCCATGTAGCGAATCTTGAGGCGGTAGTGCTCGGCGGCGTTGCGACGCTCCAGGCGTTCCCGAATCCGCGGCATGCGTCGCTCGTCTCGCGTCAGCGACTCCTGCAACTCGGCCGAACAGGCGACGCGCCGCGTCGAGTGAGGCAACTGCTGGTCCATGCCTCGCACGGCGTTGAGGTGCATGCGCAGCACGCGAGCGCGCATGGTCAACGCGGTCTGCCAGGTCAGATCTGGGGTCACATTTGGATTGCCGTCGGCGTCGCCGCCCATCCAGGAGCCGAGCAGGATCGGCGTCGGCGACTCGGCGGGGGTCACGCCGGTCGCGTGTCGGAACCGGCTCGTCACCGCAGGCACCGCGTCCCACAGCGTGGTTTCAAATGTCCGCAGCAGCAGCCGCGATTCCTCCAGGACCGTCGGTCGCCGATGGCGCAGGTGGTCGGCTTGCCACAAGCCTTCGATGTGGGTGCGCAGCGCAGTGTCGATCTCATCGAGCTCCGACGGAATGGCCGTTTCGCGGTCGAGCAGCAGGTTGTGCACGGCTTGCAGCGTGCCGAGCATCGTCAGACGCTGCGACTCAGTTGGATGGGCGGTGAAGACGGGCTGGAGATGGATGCCAGCAGACTGCGAACGGATCGCCTCCTCATCGACGCCGCGCGAGAGCACCTGCTCGACCACCGCGGGAATCGAGCGCGGCGCGGTCGAATCGTCGGACGATCGCACTCTGCGCCGTCGGATGCGGTGCGTCTCCTCGGCGGTGTTGGTCAGCAAGAAGTAGGTGAGGAACGCATTGCCGACTTCGGCCGCGAGCCACAGCGGCCAGCTTTGGATGAGCTCCACAATCTCCGCAGTCAGCTGCGGCTCTGGTTCCTGGCGCACACCGCGCCGACGCTGAGCCAATCCGCGAAGCTGCTCAACGGCGTGGAACACATCCTCACCATCAACGGTTCGGATCATGTTGCCCAGCAGGCTGCTGAGCAGGCGCACGTCGGCCGCGAGCGGTGCATCGACCATTCGACGGTCGTTCGCCGCCAATGCGGCTTCAATGGTGGTGCGCGGCGAGCGCGGTTCGGAATCGGTCACAGGTAACCTCTCAGTTGTGATCATCGCAGATTTTGAACCAGGAGGGATGTTCGATGGGTGAACAATCTGGAGTCCGCGTCGCGCCGTATGGGTCCTGGGAGTCTCCGATCTCGACCGAGATGCTGACCGCCGGCGCGCTGCGGTTCGACGAGATCGACGTGTCTGACGGTGACATCTACTGGGTCGAATCACGGCCCGACGAGCAAGGGCGCTACGCAGCGATGCGCTACAGCGCCGCTGGCGGCCTGAGCGAAGTGACCACATCCGAGTTCAGCGCGCGCACGCTCGTGCACGAATATGGGGGCGGTTCGCTTGCCGTCTGCAACGGCGTCGCGTACTTCTCCAACTTCACCGATCAACGGCTCTATCGTCGTGCCGTCGACGGTTCCGACCAGCCGAGCCCGCTCAGTCCCAAACTGCCGATTCGTTTCGCTGATGCGGTGGTTGATGACGACCGCGGACGCCTGATCTGCGTCGTCGAGGATCACCGGCGCGACGGACTTGAAGCGGAGAACTACATCGGCGCCGTTCCCATCGACGGCAGTGCGGCGGAGGCTGACGAGATTGAGCGCTTGCACGAGGGCTTCGACTTCTGCTCGTCGCCGCGCTTGAGTCCGGACGGTCGACGTTTGGCCTGGAACTGCTGGAACCACCCAAACATGCCATGGGACGCAACCGAACTTTGGCTGGCGGAGGTCTCCGCTCGGGGCGACCTGCTCTCACCGCGACGGATCGCCGGCGATACCGAGGGCACGGTCTCGATCACAGAGCCGCAGTGGGGTCCTGACGGCACGCTCTACTGCGTCTCCGACGCGTCGGGTTGGTGGAACATCCATCGCTTCGGCGGCGACCAGCTTGTCCCCGTCCTGACGATGGAGGCAGAGTTCGGCCAACCGATGTGGGAGTTCTCGATCAGCTCCTACGGCTTTCTCAACGATGGTCGAATCGCCGCGCAGTATGGCAACGCAGATGGCCGCCGAATCGGCGTGATCGATGTCGAAACTGGCTCCTTGACAGAGATTTCCACGCCATTCAACACGTTCGGATTCTTCACGGCCACCTGCGGCAACCGAGTCGTTTGCGCGCCAGCCGGCGCCGGGGTCGGACCTGCCCTCGTCGCCATTGACGTTGACAGCGGCGACGTCGAGACCCTGCGCGCCTCGAACGCCCCTGAGATCGATTCCGGCTACTTCTCCGCGGCCGAACCGATCTCCTATCCCACGACTGGCGGGCGAACGTCGCATGCCTACTACTATGCGCCGCGCAATCCTGACTTCCAAGCGCCCGAAGGCGAGCTGCCCCCACTGGTCACGTTCATCCACGGCGGACCGACCAGCGCGACGAATCCCGGCTTTGGCCTCGCGGTGCAGTATTGGACGACGCGCGGATTCGCAGTCGTCGACGTGAACTACGGAGGCTCGACCGGCTACGGCACGGAGTACCGGCGGTCGTTGAACGGCAACTGGGGCATCGTTGACCGAGAGGATTGCGAAGCGGCGGCGCAGTATCTGGTGGAGCGAGGTGATGTGGACTCGGCGCGGCTCGCCATCCGAGGCGGCTCGGCTGGCGGCTACACGACGCTGTGCGCGCTGACGTTTGGTGATGTCTTCACGGCAGGAGCGTCGTACTACGGCGTGTCCGATGCATCCGCGTTGGCCGAAGATACGCACAAGTTTGAGTCGCGCTACCTCGACTCGCTGATTGGGCCATATCCCGAGCGCGCGGAGTTGTACGAGCAGCGATCGCCGATCCACGCGGTTGATCGACTCTCCTGTCCAATCATTTTCCTGCAAGGACTCGAAGACAAGATCGTGCCTCCCAATCAGGCCGAGCGGATGGTGGACGCGCTGCGCAGGAAAGGACTGCCAGTCGCCTACATCGCCTTCGAAGGTGAGCAGCACGGATTCCGTCAGGCAGCGAACATTCAGCGGGCGACGGAGGCCGAACTGGACTTCTACGGCCGCATCTTCGGCTTCAGGCCGGCCGGCGAGATT
Organism: Dehalococcoidia bacterium; assembly: GCA_022824765.1. GTDB lineage: Bacteria > Chloroflexota > Dehalococcoidia > Bin125 > Bin125 > Bin125. Next base: position 20,819 of record JAJDZG010000033.1, read on the forward strand.
GCGCCAGTGCAGATCGAGAATCTCTAGATGACTGCCATCCATGAGCTGAGCGCGCTCGAGCTGCGGCGCAGCTACCAATCGCGGGAGCTGTCACCGGTCGACGTCGTCGATGCGATCCTGGCGCGGATCGACGAGCATGAGCCCTCGCTGCACACCTTCATCACGATCATGGCTGACTCAGCCCGCGATCAGGCGCGAGACGCTGAGCGCCGCTGGTTGGCTGAAGGCGGCGAGCGCGCTCCGCTTCTGGGCATACCCGTGACGTTGAAGGACCTCGTCGATCTTAGGGGCGCGCCGACGACGATGGGATCGCTCGTCACGTCACATGCGCCGGCAGCGCGTGACGAGTTGTTCGTCGAGCGCCTGCGCGAGGCAGGATCGGTCTTCCTGGGCAAGACGAACACCTCCGAGTTTGGTCTGGCGGCACAGACGATGAACCGGGTCGCTCCGACGACCGCGAATCCGTGGAACGTTGCTCGAACCGCCGGTGGATCGAGCGGCGGTGCGGCCGCGGCCTGCGCGGCAGGCTTCGGACCGCTGCATCATGGCACCGACGGCGGCGGTTCGGTGCGTGTCCCCGCGGCCTATTGCGGCGTCGTGGGAGTCAAGCCGACCGGCCGTCGCATCCCCCGTCGTGTTCGGGGTGCCGGCATGTCCCAAATCTCGACCGACGGCGTCCTGGCGCGATCGATCGCCGATGCGGCGCTCATGCTCGACGTCATCTGCGGAGCGCACGACGATGATCCAGCGCCGCTGCGTCAGGAACCGCAGGACTTCAGCGCTGCCGCCCGACCAGCCCGTCTGGATGGTCTGCGCGTCGCGGTGACGACCGAGCTTGGCTGGCCGACGCCATGCGAACCGCAGATCGCCGCCGCCGTCGAACGCGCGGCGACGATCCTGCGTGACGCCGGTGCCTCGTTGAGCCCGGCGTCTCCTGACATCGGCGACCCCAACGAGATCTTCCCAACGCTCTCGGCCGTCGGCGCCGCGGCCAACTACGGCGCCTTGTGCATTGGACGAGAGGACGAGCTCAGTGATTACACGCGGGGCAGTCTGCGACGCGGCAGCGGCCTGACCGGTGTCCAGGTCGCCGAGGCATACGCGAAGCTGGATCTGCTGTCTCGCAGCATGGACGCCTGGTTCGAAGAGTTTGACGTGCTGCTTACCCCGACGAGCGGGATTGCGGCACACGAGCATGGCGCGCGGATTGACGAGATTGCTGGACGCTCCGTCAGCCCGTGGACGATTTCAATCCTTTACACGCCGCTCGCAAATCTGATCCAGGCGCCGGCGGTCGCCATGCCGATGGGACTCGACGCTGACGGTCTGCCCATCTCGGTCCAGGTCATCGCTCGTCCCGGCGGGGACGTCACGGCGATCCGCTGCGCTGCTGTCCTGGAGGAGTCGGCGCCGGACGTTTCGACACTCGCGCTGTAGGCGATGAACGGCAGTTCGATTGCTGTATCCTGCACATATGTACTCACAGGATCGGAGCCTCCGCCGTCTCACGTTCAGGCGATTTCTGCTTGCTGCCGCGGCGTTGGCGCTGTTACTCGGACTGGTGTCGGCGCTGACTACGGCCCACGCCGACCACCAATTCAAGCCGGGCGGCTGCTTCTGGCTCGAGTACGTCATAGACGGCGACACTGTGATTGCCGAAGACTGCAACTCTGGCACGGAGTACCGCATCCGGCTCGAAGATGTGGACGCTCCAGAACTCGATGATCCCGGCGGTGAGGCTGCTCGGGCTAAGCTGCAGCGTGTGCTGTCGGCCGGCCCGCTCTGGATCTTCAAGTGGTCCGGCGAGACAAGTTACGACCGCTTCGTCGGGGTCATCGTGTGGCGTTCGAACAACGTCAATCGGCAGATGAACGACTACCTGCTTGCGGCAAAACGCGAGGCCGA
>JAJDZG010000015.1 GCA_022824765.1 Dehalococcoidia bacterium
GATCCAGAGATGTTCGAGTGATTGCTGTCGGAGGTTGGATTGGGAAGTGGTGGTCATGGGTGGTCCTGTCTTGGGTTGTTGGTTGTTGTCAGGATAGGTGTTTGGGTTGGTTTTGTGGGGGTGGCCGTTTGGGGAGGCCCCCTCCGTCACTTTGTGACCCCTCCCCCGGAGGGGGAGGGGTTTAGAGAGAGCACTGCGTGACACCTTCTCCTGAGGGGGAGGGGTTTAGACCTCCTCCGGAGGGTTTTGGATTAGGAGTTTGGCATGGCTAAGGTTGCTTTGATTACTGGGGCGAGTCGGGGGATTGGCAAGCAGCTGGCGGTTGACTTTGCGCAGGCGGGGTATGACATTGCGGCGTTGGCGCGTTCGACGGCGGATGCGCCGACGAAGCTGCCGGGGACGGTCAATGAGACGGCGCAGCTGGTGGAGGAGGCTGGGCAATCGTGTCTGCCGATTGGGGCGAATCTGTCGAGGGTGGAGGATCTGGATGCGGCGATTGCGGCGACGTATGACCGCTTCGGGCAGATTGACGTGCTGATAAACAACGCGGCGATCGCACCGCCGGGCAAGGCGTTGGAGTCGGATCGTCGGCAGTGGAGTCTGGCGGTGGAGATCAACGTGAACGCGCCGTTTTATCTGACGCATGCGGTGGCACCGAAGATGGCGTCGGGGGACGGCGGGGCGGTGATCAATATTGGTTCGGGTGCGGCGGTGAGTCCGGAGTTCGGACGGGCGAGCTACACGACGACGAAGCGTGCGCTGGAGGCGATGTCGGAGTCGTTGGCGAGCGATTTGAAGGGGACTGGGGTGTCGGTGAACTGCCTGCGTCTGGAGCTGTCGGTGTGGAGCGAGGGTTACGCGTTCACGCTGGGGGAGCGTGCGAAGGAGATGGATTTCGAGGATCCGGTGATCATGTCGGATGCGTGTCTGTGGATGGTGGCACAGGGTCCGGAGTGGACGGGTCGGATTGTGACGATTGCGGATTTGCGGAAGTATGGCGCGGTTCGTCCGCGGACGCGGATGAGTTGGGAGGCTTAGTCGGCCGCTTCGGGGGCTGACAGCTGACGTGGCGAGAGGTCAATCGTCTCTGGGTCGTTGATTCGCTTGGAGTCGTCAACGGCACCAAGGGCTTCGACGCGCCGCGCTTGAGGCAGGACTCGTCCTTCGTAGGAGCCGACGCCGCTGTTGTAGGCCTTGACTGCGCGATCTAGTCCCTTGCCGACGTTGCTGAGGTGATTGGTGAACGTCGCCAGGCGGTCGTACAGCTGCTTCGCGGCGTCGGCGATCTCCTGAGCGTTCTGTTGGATCGATTGCTGCTGCCAGGCAAGGGCGACCGTCCTCATGAAGGCGATCAGCAGGCCCGGCGTCGCAATGAGGACGCGGTGCTTTTCCCAGGCTTCCTGCCAGACCCCGCTGTTGGCGTCGATGGCGACATCGAGCATCGGGTCAGTGGGCACGTACATCAGCACAAAGTCTGGTGAACCATCGACCCATCGAGAGTAGTCGCGCTTGCGCAGAGTCTGTGCGTGGCCGAGCAAATCTCGCGCGTGGTTCGCATAGAGGCGATCGCGTTCATCGTCGTCCTCCGTCTGCATTGCCGCGTCGTAGGACTCGAAGGGCGTTTTGGCATCAACGACGACCTGAACGCCGCCCGGAATGGAAACGACGACGTCCGGCCGGCCGGATCCATCGTCGGAAGAGAACTGCTGCTGTTCGACGAAATCGACGTGGTCAGTCATGCCTGCAGCCTGCATGACGTTTCGCAGGTGTTGTTCGCCCCACTCTCCCCGCTTGCTGGGGTTGTGAAGAATCCGGCGCAAACCGCTGGTTTCCCTCAGCAGGCGGTCGACGCCTCCGGTGACCCGTGCGTAGTCATGTTCTCTGCGTTTGTCCGAGTCGTCCACGTACTTCTGCAGCTCTGCCAGGCGCTCGCGGACGGGCTTGACCAAGTTGGTGACGGCTTCCTGGCTCACTTCACTTTGCTGCTTCGTGAGGTCTCGGAATTCCTTGATGAAATCCTCGCGGGTCGCTTGGGTCACGGTGGATGCGATGCCTTTGAATCTGGTCTCCATCTCCGCTCGATACGCCTCGTGCTCTTCTTGCCTTGCCTGGTGGTCGGCCTCAACCTCGGCCAAGCGGGCTGTGAGCTGGCTCAGCTGGGTCGTTGCAGACTCCAGCTGGTGGCGGGTGGTGTCTCGTTCTTGGGTTCGTTCTTTGAGCTGGGCTTCTAGTCTGTCGCGGGATTCTTGGGCCTGGGCGAGCTGACTGGATGCTGCGCTCAGGGCTTCGGTGGTGGAGGTGAGTTGGTTGCGGGCGGTGTTGCGTTCGTTGGTGAGGGTGGCGATTAGGTGTTCGGCGCTTTGGAGCTGGGTGTCGGCTGTGTTTTTGGCGAGTTCGATGGCTTGGAGCTGGGACTGGACGTCGTCGAGCTGTTGGCGCAGCTCTGATGCGTCGGAGCGGAGGGGGGCGATTTCGCGCCGGCCGGCGAGATAGAGGAGGAGTCCGAGGGCGAGGCCGATGATTAGGCCGATTGCGATTTCCATGTCGATGTCCTTGCCTGTCTTGCGTGTCTTGCCTGTGGGGTGCCTTGGGGGACTTTCAGACTAGCCCGAGTGGTGTCAGCTGCGATAATGGGTGCATGGAGTTGATTGGAGGACATGATGGAAGTCCCGCTGTTGGTGAGTGATTTTCTGCGTCGGGCTGCGACGCTGTACGGGCCGTCTGAGGCGGTGGTCGACGGCGATCGGCGATTTACGTGGTCGGAGTTCAATGCGCGGGTGAATCAGCAGGCGAATGCGCTGTTGGCTGCTGGCGTGGGGAAGGGCGACCGTGTTGGGATCATTGCGCCGAACTCGCACCAGTTTCTGGAGACATTCTATGCGACGGCGGCGATTGGCGCGGTGATTGTGCCGATGAATTATCGGCTGGTGCCGTCGGATTTCGAGTACATGCTGGAGCACTCGGGGTCGCGGGTGGTGCTGGTGGACGCGGAGTTCACGCATCTGGTGGATGAGGTGCGCTCGAATCTGACGACGGTTGAGCATTTTATCGCGATCCCGTTTGAGGAGATCGAGATCACGACTGGCTGGACCAGTTTTGAGTCGTGGATCGGTGGCCAGTCGACGTCGCAGCCGGCTGATCCTGGGTTGGCGGAGACGGATCTGTTGTCGATCAACTACACGTCGGGCACGACGGCGCGTCCGAAGGGTGTGATGATCACGCACCGGAACGCGTACATCAATGCGTACAACTTCATCGCGCACCTGCGGATCTCGCAGTCGGACGTGGAGATGTGGACGCTGCCGATGTTCCACGCGAATGGCTGGGGCGGTCCGTATGCGATCACGGCGATGGGCGGCAAGCACGTGGTGCTGCGTGCGCCTGAGGCGTCGGACATTTACCAGGTGATTCAGGATGAGGGCTGCACGTTTGCGTGCATGGCGCCGGCGGTGCTTGCGCGGATTCTGGAGTTTGAGCGCAGGGATGAGTACGAGATCACGGTGCGGCCGCGATTCACGGTCGCGGGTGCGCCGCCGCCGCAGGCGTTCATCGAGCGGTTGGAGAAGGAGATTGGTTGGGAGTTCATTCAGATTTACGGCCTGACTGAGACGTCGCCGATTCTGACGGTGTCGGAGGTGAAGCCGTATCTCGGGGCGGATGAGGCGGCGTACTTCGGGACGAAGGTCCGAGCGGGGCACGATGTGATCGGGGTGCAGGTGAAGGTGGTGCGAGACTCGGGTCGCGAGGTCGCGTGGGACGACGAGGAGGTGGGTGAGGTGGTAGCGCGGTCGAACGTGGTGCTGAAGGGGTATTGGGAGCAGCAGGAGGAGACCGACAAGGTGATTGTGGATGGCTGGTTCCACACGGGCGACATGGCGACGGTGAACCGGGACGGCTACATCAACATCGTCGATCGGGCGAAGGATGTGATCATTTCGGGCGGGGAGAACATTTCGAGCATCGAGGTGGAGGATGTGCTGTACGACCATCCGTCGGTGTTGGAGGCGGCGGTGATTGGGATTCCGTCGGAGCAGTGGGGGGAGACGCCGTTGGCGTTGATTGTGCCGCGGGAGGGTCACCAGGTGACGCGGGACGATATTGTGGCGCACTGTCGGTCGACGATGGCGGGCTTCAAGATTCCGCGTCAGGTGGAGTTCGTGGAGACGCTGCCGCGCACGGCGACGGGGAAGCTGAAGAAGTTTGAGTTGCGGGAGGCGTATTGGCAGGGGGTTGAGAAGCGGGTGAATTAGGGGCTGTCCTGTTGGGGGAGGTGGCCCGGTAGTTCGGCTCGGATGCGTTCGAGCACGAGGTCGAGGTCGCCCAGGACTTCGTGATTCCAGAAGCGCAGGGTTCGATAGCCCAAGCTGCGCAGTTTCTCGTCACGTTGCTGGTCGCGTGACGTTTGAGTCGTGTGTTGCCCGCCGTCGACTTCAATGAGCAGGCGCTCGGCCAGGCAGGCGAAGTCGGCGATGAATGGACCGATTGGATGCTGTCGGCGGAAACGGAAGCCGTCGAGTTGTTGCTTGCGGAGGCTTCCCCAGAGCAAGCTTTCGGCGTCTGTTGGGTTTGAGCGGAGTGATCTTGCGTGTTTGGTTTGTCTTGGTGGGGTGTTGTTGAAGTTGGGCATTGGTGGGTCCCCCCTCTGTCGCTTTGCGACATCTCCCCCGGAGGGGGAGAGGTCTTTTGGGCTTTGTTTTGCGGTGGCTCTCTCCACCCGAGGGGGAGCCCCCCTCTGTCGCTTTGCGACATCTCCCCCGGAGGGGGAGAGGTCTTTTGGG
>JAJDZG010000156.1 GCA_022824765.1 Dehalococcoidia bacterium
CGCACCGTCATTCCAGCGAACGCACCGTCATTCCAGCGAACCCACCGTCTTTCCAGCTTGACTGGAATCTCGCCCGCCCGGACTCGGAGACGGGGAACGAGGTCCCAGACTTCGCTGGGACGACGAGTGCCGCGTCATTCCAACGACCAAGCCGTCATTCCAACGACACAGCCGTCATTCCAGCGAACCCACCGTCTTTCCAGCTTGACTGGAATCTCGCCCGCCCCGACTCGGAGACGGGGAACGAGGTCCCAGACTCCGCTGGGACGACGAGTGCTGTGTCGGTCTCCGCTGGGATGACGGTCGACACTGAGCGCGTATTCTGATGACATGCCCACAGACGACACCAGCGACACGATCCATATCGCCAACTTCTTGCCCGTCGGCGAGGCGGCGCTGGACGTGATCCGCGCGGTCGACCCGCGCATTGAGATTCACAACGTCTCCCAGAACCTGGTCCGCTACCTGCGCGAGCCTGATCATCCCGACCTCGACGTCGGATCGGCCATTGAGGAAGCGGCCGAGATCCAACACCGCGACCGCATCTGGTTCACGTTCTTCAGCGGCGCTCTCGGTGCCGACGCGCCGGCCTTGGAATGGATCGCGCTCGCCTCGGCCGGCGCCAACCAGGTACTCGACCAGCCGCTGGGCGACGACGTGGTGCTGACCAAGATGCCGGGCCTGGCCGCGCGCGTGATCGGCGAGTGGGTGCTCACCTTCATGCTGATGGACGCCAAGGGCATGCTCGGCTACGTCGAAACGCAACGGCAGCAGCGCTGGGTTCGCCAGCCCACTCCGCAGACGCTGGAGGGGGCGACCGTCGGGATCATCGGCTACGGCGCGATCGGCGCTGAGATTGCCCGCTTCTGTGACGCCTTCGGCGCCCGCGTCGTCGGCATCCGACGCCGAGCGTCGGGCGATGGCTCCCCGCCGCCCGATGCGCCGCCGTCCGTTGCGCTCGTCTGGCCGCCCGAGCGTCTGCACGACGTCCTGGCGGAGTCCGACTACGTGGTGCTCGCCGTGCCGCTCACCGAGGAGACGCACAATCTGATAGGCGAGCAAGAGTTGGCCGCGATGAAGCCCGGCGCCGCGCTGATCAACATCGCCCGTGGAGAGGTGGTCGATTGGGCAGCGCAGGTGACGGCGCTCGAGAGCGGCCGCTTGCGCGCGTCCTACACCGATGTCACCTCGCCCGAGCCGCTGCCCGACGGCCATCCGCTCTGGTCGACGCCGAACCTGTTCATCACACCGCACAACAGCGGTCTGCAGCCGGATTACTTCGGCAAGGCCGCTCATCGCTTTGCTGACAACCTGCGGCGCTTCCTCGACGGGACGCCGCTGCGAGACATCGTGGATCGCCATGCCGGCTACTGATCTCACCCAGCCGCCCCAGCGACACGGCATCTACATGCCGGCGCGCGGCACGTTCGTCGCCGCCGGACGCGACCGCGACGTCTCCCGGATGCCCGACCCTGACATCCGCTTCGGCATCGGCCTGTGGCCCTCCGAAGCGATGGCCTATCTGGAACCGGACGACACCTTCACCGACGCTGCCATCCGCCTGCGGCAGCTGGGACCCAAGCTCGTCCATGCGCTGCAACGCATGCAGGAGCCGCTGGAAGACCTGAAGAACCGCACCGTGGGCGCGATCGAGGAGGACTTGACCCGCGAGCTGGTCGAGCTCACGCCGCTGTACGTAGACCAGGTGGCGTTCTACATCGGCGAGCTGCTCGACCACACGGCAGCGATCATTCCCGTCTGTTACGGCGAGCACGGGCAGCGTCTCGTCAAACGGCAGGGCAGCCTGCGACGCCTGGCGTCGGCGCCGCTGGACGACTTCGATCCGCTGCTCTCGGAGCTGCTCGCCCCCGACGGCCAGCTGCCGCAGTGGGCCGAGACGCTGGCACGCTCGAGCATCGGCGCACCGTCCGACTTCAGCGCGTTGCCGCTGGCCAACGATCCCAACATCTACATCGCGGTCAACCACCCCAACTTCGAGCGCGCGTCCGACGAGCAGCGGATCGAAGCATTCAAGGCCTCTGCCAAACAGACCATCGCTGCCGCCGAAGCGATCGACGCCTCGATGCTCGGCATGTTCCAGTGGCTCGACCGATTGCTCGATCACCTGATCGGCATCGTCTGCGACCGTCTGCCCGAGGGTCCGAAGCTGCGCGAGCGTTGGCAGAGCGACCACTGGACCGTCATCGGGCCGCTCAAGTTCTTCGATCCCGATGCCGCCCTGGCGGTCACGAGGGCGTTCCCCGCCATCGCGGAGGGACCACTGCTGCCCGGCACCGAGTCCGAGTAGCGCTCCGCGCCGACACGAGTCCCCATGCTCAGGCACGGGGACGCCCGCCATCAGTCCACGCAGGCGGCGGCCATCGTGCCAATCTGCGCGGTGCGTGCGCGAATGGCCTCGTCCTGCTGGAATCCGTTGGTCAGGAAGCTGACCGAGAGGCCCGTCTCCGGATCGCCCCAGGCGATCTGACCGCCCGCGCCGGCGTGACCGAACGCACTCGGCGACACGCCCTGCCCGAAGCCCCGTTCCTGGGCCAAGCCGTCGTCGCCGGCGAGTACCACCGTCAGTGCTCGGTTGACGTGGATCCCGCTCAGCGGATCGGTATGCCGATCTGGATTCGTGCCAACGGTGGTCCCGAGCTCGACCGCGCTGCGGCTGAGCGGACCGTCATCCGACGGATTGATGGCCTCCTGATAGAACATCGCCACGTCGGCTGCATTGGCGAATGCACCACCGCCGGGACATCCGGCGCGCCGCTGGGAGGCGAGGTTGAAGTGCAGGATCGTCTGCGGGAAGACCTCGCCGCCCGCGACCGGCAGCGGCTCTTCCGTGTAGACGATCGATGCCGCGCGTCCGTGCTCCTCATTCGGCAATCCGACATACAGGTTGTCCAGACCCATCGGGTCGAGCAGATTCGTCCGCAGCCAGTCTCGGAAGTCCTCGCCCGTCTTCTGCTCGATGATCTCCGCCAACACCCAGTGCGCCGACGTGGCGTGGTACTCCCACTGCGTGTCCGGCGTCCAGTTCAAGCGCCAGCCCATCATCCGGCGCAGCCGCGCCTCGCGGTCTTCCCAGAGGCGCGGATTCATCGGCGCCATTGGAAATCCGCCCGTGTGCAGCATCACGTGGTGAACGGTCACATCCGCGTACGACGCCTCACCGCCGCCTTCGGCGCACCAGCCGGGAATGATGTCCACGACCCGCTCGTCGAGGTCCAGCAGTCCATCATCGAGCAGCTTCCAGACGCCCACGCCGACGATCGCCTTGGTCGCCGAGAACATGCAGAACAGCGTGTCGTCGCGGGCCGCTACGACGCGGTCACCCTGCTGCGCGGCGCCGAACGTCCGCATGCCCGCCAGCTCGCCCTCGTAGCCGATTGCGATCTGCGCCGCCGGCAGCTGCTCGGCAGCGACGATGTCCTCCACGTAGCCATACAGCTCGTGCAACTTGTCCTGGTTGATGCTCACGGCAGACTCCCTCAAGTGCCCTCAAGTGATTGTTGTGGAGAGTCTAGGGAAGGACGATTACGCTTGGCGGATGGAACCTGCGATCCGCATTCGAGGCGTCCGCAAGCGGTACGGATCGGTGACCGCGGTCAACGGCATCGATCTGGAGATCGAGGCGGGTCAGGTCTACGCGCTGCTCGGACCCAACGGCGCAGGCAAGACCACCTTGCTGGAGATCCTGGAGGGCTATCGCGTTCGGGACGACGGCGAGGTCTCGGTCCTCGGCATGGATCCCGGCCGCGAGCGCGGTGAACTGAATCGGCGCGTCGGCATCGTGCTCCAACGCAGCACGCCGATGGAAGGCCTGACGCCGCGCGAGATGCTCAACTTCACGGCCAAGCTGTACGAGCATCCGATGCATCCGTCTGAGGCGCTGGACCTGGTCGGCCTGAGCGAGCATGCGGACCGGGTGGGCGGCAAGCTCTCGGGCGGTCAGAAGCGCCGCCTCGATCTCGCCATCAGCGTGATCGGCAATCCTGACCTGATCTTCCTCGATGAGCCAACCACCGGCTTCGACGCCACCGCTCGGCGCCAAGCCTGGGAAGTGGTGCGCGGCCTGACCGAGCGCGGCACCACCGTCATCCTCACCACCCACTATCTGGACGAGGCCGAGCACCTCGCGCAGCGGATCGGCATGATCAAAGACGGCCAAATCGTCTTCGAAGGCGACGTCGAAGGCCTGCGCCGCCAACTGGAGAGTGAGACCCGCATCTCCTGGCGTCCGCCCGCCGGCTTCGACCCGTCCAGCCTGCCCGCCGAGTGGGCCGACCAGCGCACGGGTGCCGATGGACGCCTCTCGCTGCCCACGCAGCATCCGACCCGCGACGCGGGCCGACTGATCGACTGGGCGCGCGAGCACGGTATCGACGAGCTCAACGGTCTGCAGGTGGAGCGGCCCGACCTGGAAGAGCTGTACCTCGAGCTCGTCGGCGACGGCTCCGAAGCCGCGACCGTCGACGGAGCAGCCCGGTGAACGCGACAACCGCGAAGATCGCGGCGCGAACCCTGCGGCTCGGCTTCGAATACATGAAGCTCAATCTGCGCTCGATCTCGCGGCAGCCGGCCGCGGTGTTCTTCGTGGTCTTGTTCCCGATCCTGTTCCTGATCATCTTCTCTTCGCTGCTGACATTCGAGCTTCCGTTCCCCGAGGGTGCCGCCGGCAACGTCCCGGTCGTCACCTTCAGCCAGTACTTCGTGGCCGGCATCATCGGCTCAGCCATCTTTGGGACATCGTTCAACCTGTTGGGCAACTCGCTTGCGATTCAGCAGTACGACGGCACGCTCAAACAGCTCGCCGCGACGCCGCTGCCTCGCACGTCGTTCTTCATCGGCCAGGTCGGCACGGCCATGACGTACACGTTGCTGCAGCTAGTGGTGATGATGATCCTGGGCATCGCCGCCTATGGAGTCGAGCTGCCCGACGGCCAGGGTTGGCTGACGCTGATCTGGATCGTGCTGCTCGGCGTGCCGGCCGGCTGCGTGATGGGCATCGCGATCACGGCCATCATTCCGTCCGCCAACGCCGCGCCCGCGATCATCCAGGTGCCCTACATCCTCTTTCAGTTCATCTCCGGCGTGTTCTTCACCCTCGCCTCGCTGCCGACCTGGCTGCAGTGGATCGCGGGACTCTTCCCGCTGCGCTGGATCGCCCAGGGCTTGCGCTCCGTCTTCCTGCCCGATGTCTACAAGTACGCCGAGCCCGGCGAAGACTGGCAACTCGGCCTGGCCGCAATCGTGCTGGTCGTCTGGATCATCCTCGGGTTCGCCGCCGCCCGCTTCACATTCCAGTGGGACCGCTCCGGATAGGCCGCGAGAGCCTCATTCCAACCCCGCTCGAGACCGCCGCCCTGGGCCCCGCTGAGCGACTCTAGCGCCCAGCGACACGCCTCAGGATCGCGACTGACGCCGGCGCGCGCTCCGCTTCCGCCTGTTGCCGGCGCTGTGCTTCCAGCATCGCCTGATGGATGTCGTCGGTGCGATTTCCACCCGCAGCGTCCACTCGGCGCGGCCCTCGGCTGACGCTGCCCGATCCCTGCAGCCGTGCGGCCCGTTCGCGATCCTCGATGTGGGCGCCAGTGTCTCGGCGCGTGCGCTCGACCGTGTCGCTGGTGCTGCCGACGAGATCGCTCTGCTCGTTGACGCCTCCGTACGACAAGGCGGCCGACACGTCTCCGCGCATCTCCAGCTCGTAGCGCATCCGCGCTTCCGCGCCCATCACGTGCATCTGGCGCAGCAGCCACTCCTCGACCCGCAGGATCGCGCGCCCGACGATCGTCCGCTTGCCGCCCGTCAGCCAACGCAGCGGACGCAGCAGCACGACCACCAGAATTTCACCGATCGCAATGATCACCATGGCGCGACTCCTCTACGCAGGACGGCGGAAGCGCAGCGCAATCGCCATCGGGATGTCCGGCAGCACGTTCCACATCAAGCGCGCGTCCGATTCCTCGGTGACGGGAGCCGCCAGCTCTTCGATCCCGTCCAGGACCAGTCCCGACGCGAACGCGTCCGCCGTCAGTTCGGTCAGCGGACGGTGAAAGTAGAGCTGACGGTCTTGCTGCGCCGTGTTGGTCACGCCGTGCGTCACATAACGTGAGAGATAGCGCAGGATGGTCAGTCCGTGCGGTTCGTCGTCCTGCTCCGATCGCGCGAACTTGTAGCCCGATGTGGCAAAGGCCGGGTGCAGCGTGACCACGGCGAACGCTCCGCGCGGCTTTAGCACCCGCCACACGCCGCCGAACATCGGACGCAACAACGGCATCGACATCACGCCCATTACGCAGACCGCCGCGTCGAATGGACCGCCGCAGTTGATGATCTCCCGCTCGACCGTCGCGTCCACGACCTCGTAGCGGACATCCAGCGGCTGGTCCGAGATCGTCTCGGTGCGCCGCACGGCGTGCGCAATCAGCGAGGGCGACAGGTCGGTGGCGAGCACCTGCATCCCCTGACGCCCCAGCCGCCGAGCGAATGCGCCATTACCGCAGGCCAGTTCCAGGACCCGCGCCCCCGGCTCGAGGCCCAGCAAACGCTCGGCCGCAGGCGCGAAGACGCCGTGATGGAACTCGTCGCCCTGGTCGCCCGAACGCTCGTCGAAGAAGTCCGCGCCCTGCTCCCAGCCGTCGAGCACTTGCTGCTTCATCTGCGCGAGCATCTCGTCGGGGTCAGGCGCTGATTGCTGTGTCATGGCTAGAGGCTACCGCAGTAGATGTTCTGTCGATGTCGATGACGCCGTCGGTCGACTTGACGACGAGCTATTATCAGATTAGCTACACTCGCGCAAATCGAAGGAGCTTTCCATGACCGAGCGCAACTACTGGCAACGCATCAACCGCAAGCGAATCAGCAGGCGCTCGCTCCTCAGGGCCTCGGGACGCGCCGGCGTCGGCGCCGCGGGACTCGCGCTCGTCGGATGCGGCGACGATGACGACGACAGCCAGCCGGCCACCGCTCTCACGCAGGCGCAGCAACAGCAGCAGTCGCAGCCCCAGGTGCAGCAGCAGGCCCAATCGCAGCAGATGCAGCAACAGGACGCCGAGCAGCAAGCTCAGCAAGCTGATCAGCAGGAACAGACCGTCGCCGACCAGCAGGAGCAGCCGCAACAGGCGGTCGCGTCGGACGTGCAACAGCCCACCTACGGCGGCACGCTGCGGGTATCCGGCCCCGTCTCGACGCACGACTATTGGGACCCGCACCGCGGCGTGTTCGGCCCCACGCAGTACATGATGGGCTGGGTCTACAACTACATCATCCGCTGGAAGAACAAGGAAAATGCGGAGATGGAGGGCGACCTCGCCCAGTTGCCCGAGAATCCCGACGGCACCACCTACATCTTCAACGTCACCGATGGCGCGCGCTGGCACGACGCCTTCCCCACCGAAGGCGGCCGCGACGTGACCGCCGAAGATCTGGCCTTCAACATCGAGCGGCAGATCAACGCCTTCGACTCCACCGGCGTCGAAGACAGCACCTTCCTGCAATCCTCCAGCTGGCGCAAGGTCGACACGCTCGAGGTGACCGACAGCCGCACGCTCACCGTGACCTCGGACGGCGTCGACTCGACCTTCCTCTCGGCCAGCTTCCTCAACCCGTTCGGTTGGCAGGCCGCGCCCGAGGGCATCCAGGCCTGGGGCATGGAGACCGACCTCTGGCGCGACGAACAGACCGTGCTGCGCGTCGCCGGTTCCGGACCGTACATCGCCGAGTCGTTCGATCCCAACGAGCGCTTCGTCACCCGCCGCAACCCCGACTACTGGAAGGTCGACCAGTTTGGCAACCAGCTGCCCTATCCGGATTCCTTCCAGTACATCAATCTGTTCGACGAGACCGCGACGGAGACAGCCTTCCGCAGCCGACAGATTGACACCGTCGGTCTCAACATCAACCTGATCGAGGGCATCGTCGGCGACTTCCCGGATGTCGTCCGCTGGGTCACGCCGGGCGGCTTCACGATCCAGATTCGGACCAACTTCAATCCTGACTGGCCGGGCGAGGACGGTGAAGGCAACCCCTGGCTCGACCGGCGCATGTGGGCCGCCTTCCACACCGCGACCGACCGCTACCTGATGGTTGACACGGTCTACCTCGGCTCAGCGAAGGTCTCGGCGCTGCCCGAGGCGCCATGGTTCAGCGCCTTCTGGGCACCATCGGAAGAGGAACTGATCACCTACCCCGGCTACCGCCCCGACCGCGACGCCGAACTCCAGCTGGTCAACGAGCTGATGGACGCCTCCGGCTTCCGCGACACCGGCCGCGTGCTCGACATCATCCTGCCCGACGTCTGGGAAGAGCGCTACCCCGGCATCTCCGAGACGACCAAGGGCATGTACGAGTCAGCGATGGGCATCCAGCTGAACATCGACATCCAGCCCTACACCGTGATCCTCCAGCGGCTCGTCGAGGGCACCTATCCGGGCGACGGCCCCAGCTGGACCAATCCACCCTCAGACCTCGACCCGACCAGCTCCTGGCTCAACGGACGCGTGCCCAGCGGGTCCTCCAACCTCTATCACTACGAGCATCCCCGCGTGACTGAGCTGGCAGAGCAGATGAAGATCACGCTCGACCTCGAGGAAAAGAAGGTGATGGCCGACGAAGTCATCCAGATCATGATGGGCGTCCATCCGGACACCGGCTGGGACGGCATCGCCCCGTCGATCGGGGTCATGAACCCGATCGGGCATACCGTCAACTGGCCCTGGTTCCACGCCGAGCCCGATGTCTACCAGTTCGCCCACAGCGGACACCGCAACGACACCAGCTGGCTCGACGTCAACCACCCCGAGTTCCCGGCCTAAGTGCAGTGCCGCGCGCGGGCGGACAGATCGTCCGCCCGCGCGAACTATTCGGAGTTTGGCGCGCTTGACATCGCGCGTGTCTCATCGTTTACAATCGGCTCCTATCTGCTCTCAATCGAGCAGGAAGGAGCGAGTGATGACTGAACGCAACTACTGGCAACGGATGCGGCGCAACCGTGTGAGTCGGCGCGCCCTGCTGCGCGCCTCAGGACGTGCCGGCGTCGGCGCCGCTGGACTCGCGCTCGTCGGCTGCGGCGACGATGACGACGACTCGGTCGCCCAGGTCGTCCAGCAACAGCAGCAGCAACAGCAGGCGGTGCAACAGCAGCAGGCGGTGCAGCAGGATCAGGAGCAGGCCGCGGATCAGACGGCCGATCAGGCTGAGCAACAGGAGACCGTCGCCGCCGCCCAGCAGGACGAGCAAGAGGGGCAGCAGACCGCGGCCGTCAGCACTGAGGGTCAGCCGCAGTACGGCGGCACCTTGCGCCGCGCGTCCACGATCGAGACGCATGACTACTGGGACCCGCACCGCGGCGTGTTCGGTCCGACCCAGTTCATGCACACCATGCTCTACAACAACCTGATCCGTTGGAAGAACAAGGAAAAGGCGGAGATGGAGGCGGACATCGCCGCCTTGCCGGAGATCCCCGACGCGACGACCTACATCTTCAACATCAATCCCCGCGCCGCCTGGCACGACGCCTACCCGACCGAAGGCGGCCGCAACATCACCGCCGAGGACATCGCCGTCAACGTCGACCGCAACCTGGCCGGCACCGACTCGACCGGCGCAGAGGACGGTACGTTCCTGGGCCTCTCGAGCTGGCGCAAGATCGCTTCCCACGAAGCCGTCGATGAGCACACCTATCGCACCACATCCGACGGCATCGACTCGACCTATCTGTCCGCCACGTTCCTGCGCCCCTTCGGCTGGATGGCCGCACCCGAGGGCATTCGCGAGTGGGGCACCGAGTCGGACGTCTGGCGCGACGACCCAACCACGCTGCGCGTCGCCGGCTCCGGGCCGTTCATCGCCGAGAGCTACGAGCCGACCGAGGTGTTCATCGCCAACCGCAACCCCAACTACTGGAAGGACGACCAGTGGGGTCGGCAACTCCCGTACCTCGACCGGATGGAGTACTACAACCTCTTCGACGAAACGGCGATCGAGACGGCCGTCCGCTCCAAGGAGCTCGACGGCGCCTGGCTCAACATCAGCCGCGTCGAGTCGCTGCTCAACGACTTCCCGCAGATGCAGCGACACTCGGTCGGCGGCGGATTCACCATCATGATCCGCACCAACTACAACCCCGACTGGCCGGGCGAGGACGGCGAAGGCAATCCCTGGCTCGACCGCCGCGTCGCCGCCGCCTTCCACCTCGCGACCGACCGCTACCTGATGATCGACACGGTCTACCTCGGCTCGGCCAAGCCGTCGGTGCTTGAGGAGATCCCCTGGTTCTCCGAGTTCTACTCGCCGTCGCAGGAGGAGATGACGGAGATTCCAGGCTTCCGTGCCGATCGCGACAAGGACTTGCAAGAGGCCAACGAGCTGATGGACGCCTCGGGCTTCCGCGACACCGGCCGCTCGATCTACCTGTTCGCCCCCGATGTCTGGGAGCAGCGCTATCCCGGCATCGTCGAGACCGCCAAGAACATGTACGAAGGCACCCTCGGCGTCGGCATCGAGATCAGCATCGACCCGTACACGATCTTGTTGCAGCGCCTCGTCGACGGCACCTCAACCGGGCAGATTCCCTGCTGGACGAACCCGCCCTCGGACCTCGACCCGACCAGTTATTGGCTCAACGGTCGGGTGCCGGGCGCCTCGGCCAACTTCTACAGCTACGAGAACCCGCGCGTGACCGAGATCGCCGAGGAGATGAAGATCACCCTCGACATCGAGGCCAAGGGTGTGCTGTCCGAGGAGATGGTCCAGCTCCAGCTCGGCATCCACCCCGATTGGGGTTGGGAATCACTCTCGCCGGGGATCGGTGTGATGAACCCGGTCTCCAACGAAGCCGCCTGGCCCTGGTACCACGTCCAGCCCGACGGCTACCAGTTTGCCCACCACGGCTTCAAGATCGTCGAAGACATGTGGCTCGACACCGCGCACGAGGAGTACCCCTCCTAGCGCCGAGCTGCTTCCAGCAGTCCGCGGTCGCTCGCTGGCGGCCGCGGACTGCTGCGTATACCAGCCATCCACGAGATCTGTCAGCGGCAGCCGCCAGGCGGCCTGTCGCTTGCGCTACACTCTGCCAATCCACTGCTGACTGACTGAACCGACTGAGCGAGGTCGGTCCGCGAGCGATCACAAGGAGACTCCAATGTCGGAACGCAACTACTGGCAACGGATGCGACGCAACCGGATGAGTCGGCGTGCGCTGCTGCGCGCCTCAGGACGCGCCGGCGTCGGCGCCGCTGGGCTCGCGCTCGTTGGCTGCGGCGACGATGACGATGACAGTCAGCCGTCTGCCGCCCAGACGCAACAGCAGCAACAGGCCACCCAGCAGCAAGCGCAGCAGCAGGGTCAGCAGCAGTCGATGCAACAGCAGCAGACGACGCAGCAGTCGGACGCCGACCAGACCGCTCAGCAAGCTGTTCAGCAAGAGGACGACGACCCGCAGCCCGAACAGACCGCCGTCCAGCAGGTCAAGCGCGGCGGCGACCTGCGCTTCTCAACGCCCGCCGCCACGCACGACTACTTCGATCCGCACCGCGCCGTGTTCGGCCCCACCCAGTTCTGGATGGGGTTCTACATGAACTACCTGATCCGCTGGCGGAACAAGGAGCAGGGCGTGATGGAGGCGGACGTCGCTTCCTTGCCCGAGATTCCTGATGAGGAGACGTACGTCTTTAGCATCGACCAGGGCGCGACCTACTGGGATCAGTACCCCACCGAGGGCGGGCGGCTGGTCACGGCAGAGGACATCCTGATCAACTGGCAGCGTCAGATCGACGCGACCGATGCCGCAGGCGCCGAGGACGGCACCTTCCTGGGCGCCTCGTCGTTCCGCAAGACCGCCTCGATGGACGTGCCAGACGAGACCACCTGGGTCGCCAAAACGGCCGGTCCCGACGCGACCTGGATGGGCGTCCCGCTGCGGCCGTTCAGCTGGATCACCAGCCCTGAAGCGATCATTGAGTACGGCGACCGCTGGCGCGACGAAGCGGCGAACGTCGAGCTCTCCTCGGGCACCGGAATGTTCATCCCGCAGGCCTTCGACCCTGACATCGGGATCGACATGATCCGCAACGACAACTACTGGAAGATGGGCGTCGACGGTCAGCCGTTGCCCTACTACGACACCGTGACGTTGTCCAACCTGACGGACGCGACGGCGGTCGAGGCGGCCTACCGCACGAAGGACATCGGCAACGGCCGCTTCCCGCTCTCCACCGTGCAGGCGGACGCGATCCTGAACGACTTCCCCGAGCACAATCACGGCGAGGTCGCATTCGGCTTCACGATCATCACCGGCGGCGCCAACTTCAACCCGGACTACTCGGGCGAGGATGGGCTCGGCAACCCCTGGATTGATCGCCGCTTCACCCAGGCCATGCATGTGGCGGTCGACCGCTTCCTGATGATCGACGCCGTCTACCTCAGCTCGGGCAAGCCCTCGGGCATGGGCGAGACGCCGTGGTACAACGGGTTCTGGTCGATTCCGGAGGAGGAGCTGCTCTCAACCCCGGGCTTCCGTCCCGATCGCGCCGCCGACATCGAAGAAGCGCGCGCGCTGTTCGACGCGACCGGCTACGACCGCTCGCGCGGCCTCACCCTGATCGCGCCCGACATCTGGGAAGGCACCTACCCAGGCATCCTCGAGACCGAGGTGGGCATGTACCGCGAGGCGCTCGACCTCGAAGTCAACTTCGACGTCCAGCCCTACACGGTCATTCTGCAGCGCTGGATCGAGGGCACCTACCCCGGTCAGGGTCCGCAATGGACCAACCCGCCGTCCGACCTCGACCCCACCACGTCCTACAACAACAACTACGTGCCCGGCGGCTCGACCAACAACCTCAACTACGAGCATCCCAGAATGACCGAAATCGCCCAGACGATGCAGGTCACGCTCGACATCGAAGAACGACAGCAAATGGCGCACGAAGCGCAGCGGATCCTGCTGGGGACGCATCCCGACTATGGCCTCGACGGCATCGCCAACAGCCCAGCCGTGATGAACGGGATCTCGCCGGTGCTCTGGTGGCCGTACATCCACCACGGCTCGGACACCTTGCAGTTCGCCCACGCTTCGCACCGCTACGACGACACCTGGATCGACACCGACCACCCGGACTACCCCGCCTGATCTGCGCAGCCGCAGCGCACGCAGCTGACGAGGAGCTGAGATGCAGCGATATCTCATCCAACGGTTGATCCTGGTGATCCCCACACTCTGGTTGGTGGTCTCGCTGCTCTTCCTCGCGCTGCGCGCGCTGCCCGGCGACTTCGTCACCCGCAAGCTCTCCAACCTGGAAAACCAGGGCGCCGAGCAGCGCGAGTCGGAAATCATCGGCTACATCGAGGTTGAAGACACGACCCACCGCGTGATCTCCGGCGACACACTGGAATCAGTCGCGCTGCTCAACGACACCACCGTCTCAGCATTGCTCGCGCAGAACGAGGATCTGGAGGGAGGTGAGCTGCGGCCAGGCACCCGCATCATCGTGATCCCAGGGCAACTGTTATCGCAGGTGGCGATCTCGCATCAGGTGTCGCTGCCTGAAGAAGTGGACGACGGCGTTCAGCTCTTGCTGGACCGCAACCCCGATGTGGACTTCCCCCTCCATCAGGGACAGCCCTACGCCGAGTCTGGCACCATCCTCACGATCAGAACCACGCAGACCCTGAACGAGTTGGCACACGTCAATCGCATCGAGGCCAGCGACATCCTGGCCGTCAATCCGACCGGGAGCGCATCCAACCCCGACGGCGCCTTATCGGCCGATACGCAGTTGTTGCCGACATCGCTTGTGGAAGTCGACGAAGGCGACACGCTGGAAGGGATTGCGGCGGCCTTCAACCGCGATCTCGATGCCATGACGAATGACAACCGCGGCATCGATCCCGCGGCCCCGCTCGAAGCCGGCACGCTCGTCCAAATCCCGTCCGACCGCATCATCACGCCGACGACGAAGATCACCGAAGCCAACATCCGCAACCGGCTCGGCATCGACAAGGGGCTGGGCACCCAGTATGTCGAGTTCCTCTGGGATACCGTGCGGCTCAAGTTCCGCGATTCGTTCCAGACCAACGAGCCGTCACTCGACATCTTCCTGCGCGCCCTGCCGCGCACCCTGCACCTCAATATCTACGCGCTGATCGTCGCCCTCGTCGTGGCGCTGCCGGTCGGCGTGCTCTCGGCGATGCGTCAGGACCGTCCGCTCGACTACGGCTTGCGCGGCTTCGCAATCCTCGCCCTTGCCGCGCCGTCATTCTGGATTGCGACGATGATGATCTTCGTCGTCACACCCGGCGGCATCTCCGAGGCCGGCATCTGGTCGATCCCACTGACGTCTGAGGAGGCGAGATCGATCTTCACCGACTTCACCGGAGCCTTAGCGCTCTACACGATTCCCGCGGTCGCGGGCGGCATCGCCGCCGGTGCCGGTTTGATGCGGATCACCCGCTCCGAGCTGCTCGAAGTACTGCGCCAGGACTACGTCCGCACCGCCTGGTCCAAGGGCTTGCGCGAGCGCACCGTGATCCGACGTCACGCCATGCGCAACGCGCTGGTCAACGTGATGAGCGTGCTCGGCCTGCAGATCGCCGCGCTCGTCGGCGGCAACATCATCCTCGAGCTGCTCTTCAACATCCCCGGCATCGGATTGCTCCTGATCCAGCGCATCAACCAGGCAGACCTGCCCGTCGTCCAGACGATGGTCTTCTTCTTCGCGCTGTTCATCATCGTGGTCAACATCATCATCGACATCTCCTACGCGGTCATCGATCCGCGCATTCGCTACACCTAGGCCGGCGGGAGCAGCGTCATGAGCGAACAACCGCAACAACCACAGACGGCCGCCGAACTCGAAGAGTTCGCGATGCAGCAGGGCCTGCGGCTCGAAGAGCGCAGCACCCTCTCGATGCTCGGCTCCGCGCTCGTCAGCTTCATGAGGACAAAGCCGCTTGGCGCCGGCGGGCTGATCCTGGTCGTGATCTGGTCTGTGATCGCCGTCGGAACCGTCGGATCGGGCGGCGGCTGGCTCGGTCTCGGCCGCTACGACTCGCAGGATGTCTTCAAGATCGCCAACGCCAACTTCGCCGACGACAAAGTCGCCAACGTGCTCGACGGCGAATCCGCAGACATCTCCAACGCTGAGCTCAAGGAACTGCTCCTCGTCCCCGAGGTCTACGGCGATCTCGCCAGGGAATCAGGCGTGCTCGATGACATGCTCGCCTATGTGGAAGGCCTGATCGAAAGCGGGACGCTGCTCACTCATCTCGAGACGCTCGATCCGGCCCAGATAGAGATTCGCGGCGGCACGATCGTCGACGTTGACGATCTGCTCGCGACGGGCACCAACACGCCGCTCACCACCGCCTCGCTGCAAGGGCCGTCCGGCAAGCACTGGTTTGGCACCGACCGGGCCGGTCACGACCTCTTCTCGCGCGTCACCGAGGGTGCGCGGCTGTCCCTCTACATCGGCTTCTTCGCCACCTTGATCGGCGTCGTCGCCGGCACCGCCATCGGCCTGATCGCCGGCGGATTGGGCGGCAACATCGACCTCGCCATCAACCGTCTGATGGACTCAATCCAGGCCTTCCCGCCGATCGTGCTGCTGCTCCTGCTGCGATCGGTGACCGAGCCCTCTGCGCTGTGGGTCACGCTCGCGCTCTCGGCGCTTGCCGTGGCCCCGGTGCAACGGATCGTGCGCGGCGCGGTCATCGCCCTGCGCGAAATGCCCTTCGTCGAGGCCGCCCGCACGCTCGGCGCGACCAACGCGCGGATCATGCTGATGCACATCCTGCCCAACATCGTCGCGCCGCTGATCGTGATCTTCTCGATCACCATCGGTGCCTTCATCCTCGCCGAAGCCGCGCTCAGCTTCCTCGGTCTGGGCACGCTCGACGTGTCATGGGGCAAGATGATCGCCGACGGACGCCAGTTCATCGTCCAGAGCCCGTGGACCTCGCTGTTCGCCGGCCTCGCGCTGACCAGTCTGGTCTTCGGCTTCAACGTCCTCGGCGACGCCCTGCGAGACGTCTTCGACCCCCGCCTCCGCGGCAGCCGCTAGCGCCCCATCAACGCCCGCGTCCATGCGCCAAGGGATCGTGTCCCCGTGCTCCGACACGGGGCCCCGTGCTCCGACACGTGTCCCCATGCCCCGACACGTGTCCCCGTGCTCCGACACGTGTCCCCATGCCCCGACACGTGTCCCCATGCCCCGACACGTGTCCCCATGCC
>JAJDZG010000141.1 GCA_022824765.1 Dehalococcoidia bacterium
CTTCAGGTAGGGCGCGGTCTGGACCAGGTCGTCAGTAGACATCGGGGTGACGCGGTTCATGGTCGGCTCCAACGGATCAGCATCTGTTCGGGACGGTCGGGCAGCGTCCAGCCGCCGTCGACTTCTCTGAGCAGCGCCTGCACGGACCGCTCGAGCGTCGGCAGCTTGGCCGTGTCCTCCGCCAACCATAGCCGTCTGCGAGCCCAATCCACCGCGTCGTCCAGGGTGTCGAAGACGAAGCGCGGACGCTCCCCGCGCGGAGCAATCACGGCGGTCTCCACCTGTGCTCCGCGAGCCTCGATCAACGCGATGAGATCGTCGCCGCCCGGCAGCTGAACCTGCTCTTCACCATGGATGTCGGGCCAGACCTGCCAGAACATCGCGCTCGGCGAGCGATCGAACAGCACAGCCGCGCACTCACGACGCGCCGATCGCTCGAGCGTGTCGAGAAACGCATCGATCGGCTCGATGTCGTACGCCACGTGCGAGATCAGCGCCACGTCGCCGATGTCACTGAGCCTCGGATCGTCCGACGGCCAGCGCTCGTCACGCAACTCCACGTTCGTGATCCCATGTTCGATCTGCACGCTGGCGAACTCTGCGCGCATCGCGGCCGACGGTTCGACCGCAATCACCGACTGCACACGCAGCGCCAACGGCAGGGAGAAGCGCCCTGCGCCCGCACCGACATCGATCCAGGTGTCCGACGGCGCCGCAATGGCGAGCAACGCTTCCAGCACCTCATCGTCGGCGCGGTGCGGATCGGCACGGAACATCGCGGCCAGCGAGCGGTAGTGATCGCCGTCCCCGCGTTCCTCGCGCAAACGCTCGGCCTGCTCGCGGTTGCCGGCGACACGGCGTGACCAGTCCGCCGCGAGCTGCTGGGCGGATGCCGAACGCTCAGCCGACTGGCTGCTGGAGTAGACTGAACTCATGAGTACTTCCCCTGACCTGATCTACGAAGACGGCTTGCCCGCGCTCAGCGATCCCATCCTCTTGTTGGCTTGGGAGGGTTGGAACGACGCCGGAGAGTCCGCCTCAACGGCGGCTCGCTACCTGATTCAACAGCTCGGCACCGGCGCGATCGCAAAGATTGAATCAGAAGAATTCTACGACTTCACCGACACCCGCCCGCTCGCCCGCTACCGCAACGGCGACCGCTACATCGACTGGCGCGAAACGGAGATTCACCAGCTGCAGACCCGGCCAGGCGAGCGTGACGTGCTCGTCGGCATCGGCGTCGAGCCGCACTTCCGCTGGAAGCGCTACATGGCAGCGCTCTCCCAGTTGGTTGACGACGTCGGCGTCAAGCTGATCCTGACCATGGGCGGCGTCGCCGCCAACGCGATCCACACACAGCCCGTCCATGTGCGCGGCTCG
Source organism: Dehalococcoidia bacterium (assembly GCA_022824765.1). GTDB lineage: Bacteria > Chloroflexota > Dehalococcoidia > Bin125 > Bin125 > Bin125. The sequence continues at coordinate 1,381 of JAJDZG010000141.1, forward strand.
GCCAACAACTCCCAGCTCGCCGAGCGCTACGGCATGCATCCGTCGCGTTTCGAGGGACCCTCCGGCATCGTCGGCGTCTTCCACGACCACTGCCGCCGCCGCAACGTCGGCGGCGTGTCGCTCTGGGCGTCTGTGCCGCACTACCTGCCCGGCATCACCAATCCCGCCGGATCGGACGCGTTGCTGCGCACCGTCAGCGACATGACCGCGCTCGAAATCGACTTCACGCCGCTCATCCAGGGCATCGAGCAGTTCCACGCCCAGCTCGATGAGTTGCTCCGCGAAAACGACGACCTGCGCGACTACGTCTCGCGGCTCGAAGAGCAGATGCCGCCCTCGCAGGCGCAACGTCAGCAGCCCGACGGCGATCTGCCCAGCGCCGACGCATTGATCGCCGATCTGGAAGACTTCTTTCGACAGGGCGGCAGCAACGACTAGCCGATTTCGCCGGCGCATCAGCCTGGAGAGAGTGGTACACGATGACAGACGTGGAACACGTCAGCGATGACGATCGGCAGCAAGCCTCGGAGAAGAGCCTGAACAAGATGTGGAAATTCACCCGCAACTTCGCCGAGAAGAGCGGGACCTATCTGCATCCCCAGGAAGACATCACCGAGTTCCTCGTGATCGGACTGGCCAAACACATCGACGACTACGGCCGTCCGCTCTGCCCCTGTAACTTCTACGAGGACAAGGCCGAAGAGGTCAAGGAATCGACCTGGATCTGCCCCTGCGAAGAAATGCAGCGCTGGAAATACTGCCATTGACTGCTCTTCTGCGATGAGGAAGGTCTTCCCATCACCGAGTACTTGCCCAAAGATCACGAAGGCATCGCCATCTACGGCGAGCGCAAGGACCCGCACCCCGACAAGGGCCGCGCCCTGGGTCGCCTGGAAGAACAGAGCGGACGCAAGATCGACAAACGCAAGCGCCGCGACTGACCACCATCCGCAAATGCCGCAAATGCCGCAAATGCGTCCAGGGCGCTAGCGCGCAGCGGCAGATCGCGGTTACGCTGACCACAACACACCGAACAGACGACGGATCACTGATGGCCCGAACCTCGAACGTCCACCGAGACCTGAAGCGCCGCGAGATGCACGCGAAGTACCAGGACAAGCGAGCCGCGCTCAAGCAGCAGCTCAAAGAGTCCAACAACGCGCGTGAGAAGCAGAACATCCAGTACCAGCTGCAGGCCCTGCCCCGCAACAGCTCGCCGACCCGGCTCAAGAACCGCTGCCAGGTCACCGGCCGTCCCCGCGCCTACATGCGCAAATTCGGGCTGAGCCGCATCACCTTCCGCGAGATGGCCTCGCTCGGCCTCCTGCCCGGCGTCCGCAAGAGCTCCTGGTAGCCCTGCGGGCCAGTGCTTCGGGCATGCTTGGCCGACTCTACTGCTCGTCACAACGACCCCTCGATCAAGCCGCGTCACCGCGCACCCGCCGGATATCTCTGCTCTCGCCAGACATCGGCGTGTGCCCCGGCGTGTGCCCCGATGCCGGCCTTGGCCGCCTTGATTTTCGGTCTATCTTGCCATAGTTGCGTTATTTGCATGTCATGATGTAATATCCAACCGCTACCGATGCTCTACTAGTGGAGGTGGACCAAGTGATTCGACTGAGAGCCCGAGCGGAGCAACTCCGCAAGCCGTTCGCAGCGCTGTTGGCCTTAGCCCTGCTGGCCGCCTCCGCACTGGCCCTGGCCCCGACAGCAGGTGCCCAGGATAAGCCGACCTTTGATGTCCAGGTCCGCGCCTTCCTCCAATCCGACGGCGACATCGAGTTCTCCCTCCGCGCCGACGGCCAGATCCTGACTCCGACGCTGCGCATCTTCGGCGCCGACGTCCCCGCCGGACGACGGCTGGTCAGCTCCGTCGTCGAGCTGCATGGCGTCCAGCTGCAAGTCACCGCCAGACGCCAGGACGACGGCGATGTCGAGTTCGGCATCCGCGCCGATGGTGTGGATGTGCTCAAACGACAAATCTTCCCCGCAGACACCGAGCCGAACCGCACGTTGGTCTCCCGCGCCGTCTCCGTGCAGTCTCCCGAAGATCCGGGCGACCTCGTCATCTACTCCGGCCGCGGCGAGTCCCTGGTCGGCGGGTTGATCGAGCGCTTTGAGACCGAAACCGGCATCGACGTCAAAGTTCGCTACGGCGGAACCTCAGAACTCGCCCTCACCATCGGTGAAGAGGGCAGCCGTTCCCCCGCCGATCTCTTCTACGGTCAGGACGCCGGCGCGCTCTCCTATCTCGCCGAAGCAGGCCTCGCAGGACAACTCCCCGCAGACATCCTGGCGGCAGTCGAGAACGAGAACTTCAAGGACGACGACGGCCTCTGGATCGCAACCTCCGGCCGCGCACGCGTGATGATCATCTCCCCCGAACGCGTCCCAAACCCGCCCGACTCCGTCTTCGACCTCGTCGACCCCGAGTGGAAGGGCCGCATCGGCTGGGCGCCAACCAACGGCAGCTTCGAAGCCTTCGTCACCGCCATGCGCGTCATCCACGGTGAAGACGAAACCGAAGAGTGGCTGCGCGGCATGATCGCCAACGACGTCCGCGTCTACCCCAAGAACACGCCGCAGGTGCAAGCCGTCATCGATGGTGAGCTCGACATCGGGCTGGTCAATCACTACTACCGATTCCGCACCAACTTCGACGGCACCCGGGACGCCGCGGTGAACCACTTCCCGCCCGGCGACGCCGGTGAAGCCGGCGCGCTGATCAACATCGCCGGCGTGGCGATGCTCGACGGCACGTCCAACCAGTCCAACGCCCTGCGCTTCATCCGCTTCCTGCTCTCCGAGCAAGGCCAGACCTACTTCCGCGATGACACCAACGAGTACCCCGTCGCCGCCGGCGTCGAGCCGGTCGTTGATCTACCAGCGTTGGACACGCTAGACCCGCCGTCGTTGGCGCTGACTTCGCTGTCAGACCTCGAAGGCACCGTCACATTGCTCCGCAAGGTCGGCGCAATCAGGTAATCCATCCCCGCTCTGGATGGCCGGGCCGCTGCCGTCGCCCAACCGGACGGCGGCAGCGGTTCATCCAAAACGACGGCCTGCGCTTGTGCAGGTCTTGTGTGCAGGTCTTGCAGGAAACGTCAGATACGCTTTCGGCATGAGTATCGTCAGCGGTCTCGCGGCCCAGCCGCGATTCCCAGTCAAACTGCCGGGTATCTGGATCCTGGCCCTCGCCGGAGCGGGGGCTGCCTGCATTCCGCTCCTCTATCTGATCGTGCGGGCCATCGGCGCCGACGCCGAAGCCTGGAACAGCGTCCTCAGCGAAGGCACCTTGCGCCTGCTGCTCAACACCGCCGCACTGACCGTCGCCGTGACCGCCTCTTGCGCAGCGCTGGCGCTGCCGATCGCCTACCTGACCGAACGCACCGATCTTCCCGTCGCCGCCTTCTGGCGAACGATCACCATCACGCCGCTCGCGATCCCGTCGTACGTCGGCGCGTTCGCCTTCATCATCGCACTCGGGCCGCGCGGATCGCTGCAAGACGTGCTGGCCCCGCTCGGCGTCGAGAGCCTGCCCCAGATCTACGGGTTCTTCGGCGCCTGGCTGACCTTGACGCTCTTCTCATTCCCCTACCTGCTGCTCGTCGTCCGCGCCGGATTGCGCGACGTTGACCCCGCGATCGAGGAATCCGCGCGATCGCTCGGCCAATCCGCCTGGGGCGCCTTCTGGCACGTCACCGTTCCCCAGCTTCGAGTCCCCATCGCCACCGGCAGTCTGCTCGTCGCGCTCTACGTCATCTCCGACTTCGGCGCCGTCTCCTTCATGAACTACGAGACCTTCACCTGGGCCCTCTATTCCCGCGTCCGATCCGTGTTCGACCTCTCCGGCGCCGCAGTCCTGTCCCTCGTCCTCGTCGGACTCGTTGCGGTTGTCCTGATAGTCGATTGGTCGCAGCGCCGCAACGCCCGATATCACCGACTCGGCAGCGGAGCCGCACGGATGCCGCGCCGCGTCCAGCTGCGCCGCTTGCGCTGGCCCGCGACCCTCGCCCTCTGCATCGTCATGATCCTCGCACTGCTCGTCCCCGTCGCTGTCCTCTTCCATTGGCTGTCAATCGGTCTCGATCAAGGCGAGACGTTCCCAGGACTCTGGAGCGCCGCGCTCAACTCCGTCTACGCCTCCGCCCTCGCCGGCGGCGTCACCGTCGCAGTCGCAATCCCCATCGCCATCGTGATCATCCGCCGACCCGGCGTGCTCGCTCGGCTGGTAGAGCGTGTCTCCTACGTCGGCTACGCACTGCCCGGCGTGGTGGTGGCGTTTGCCCTGGTGTTCTTCTCGTTGCGTGTGATCCCGACGATCTACCAGACGATCATCACGCTGATCTTCGCCTACGCCGTGCTATTTCTGCCCCAAGCCATCGCCGGGCTCCGCACGTCGCTGGTGCGCATCCAACCGAGTCTCGAAGAGGCCTCCCGATCGCTCAGCCGCACGCCCTGGCAAACGTTCTGCAGCGTGACCCTGCCCCTGATCGCGCCTGGCGTCCTGGCCGGGTTCGCCCTCGTCTTCCTCACCACGATGAAGGAGCTGCCCGCCACCGTCATCCTCGCCCCGATCGAGTTCGATACCCTCGCCACGACGCTCTGGGGCCACACCGAAGAAGCGTTCTTTGCCCGAGCAGCAGCCGCCTCGCTGCTCCTGCTCGCCTGCGCCACCGTGCCCATGTTCCTGCTGTTTGGGAGCGAACGTGAACTCCGCAGCTGACAACACGTCGACGCCGCCAGTGCTGGTCGCACACGACCTCTCCAAGAGCTTTGGCGATACCGTCGCAGTCAGCAACGCATCGTTCGAGGTCGGTCGCGGCGAGATCGTCGCCTTGCTCGGACCCAGCGGCTGCGGCAAGACAACCACCCTGCGTCTGCTCGCCGGGTTCGAGCGTCCAGACAGCGGCAGCGTGCAAATCAACGCCGAGACCGTCGTCAACGACCAAACCTGGCGGCCGCCCGAGCGGCGGCGGATCGGAATCGTCCCGCAGGAGTTTGCCCTCTTTCCACACCTCAATGTCGGCGAGAACATCGCCTTCGGACTCTCCAGCGGACATCGCGCATGGTGGACTCGGCCCTGGCGGCGCTTCGGCAGCTCCGAGGTCCCCGCGAGAGTGCAGGAGATGCTGTCACTCGTCGGACTTGATGACTTCGCACGCCGCTTCCCGCATGAACTCTCCGGCGGCGAAGCGCAGCGCGTCGCCCTCGCGCGTTCCCTCGCACCCCAACCAGCTGCGGTGCTGCTCGACGAACCCTTCAGCAACCTCGACCAGAATCTCCGCGCCAACCTGCGTCTAACCATGCGCGCCATCCTCAAGGCCGCCGACACCGCCGCCGTCTTCGTCACCCACGACCGCGAAGAAGCGCTCTCACTCGCAGACCGCGTCGCAGTCATGCGGGACGGCCAGATCGAGCAGATCGGCTCGCCCGACGACATCTACTACCGCCCGCAGACCCGCTTCATCGGCTCATTCGTCGGCGACGCCAACATCTTGCCCGGTCGAAGAAGCCGCGGCGGAGCAGACACTGAACTCGGCTACGTCCTGCTCGACGACGCGCCGTCCGCTCAGGATGGCGAGTCCCTCGACCTCCTCCTGCGGCCCGAGCAACTGGCGCTCAAGCTCGCAGATCCCGGCCAGCCAGAGGTCGCCAACGTCATCAGCAGCGAGTACTACGGACACGACCAAGTCGTCCGCGTGAGACTACCCTCGGGAGCCGAAGTTGAGGCGCGGCTGCGTACCGACGTCGTCTGGCAGCCCGGCGAGACGGTGCAGGTCGTCGTGCTCGACGAGGCCGTCGCCTTCCCCCGCTAAGGCGGCGCCGCGCCCTACCATGCCTGCAACGATGCTCGGATATCGGCGGGTGAGGAGAGCGCCCGCGACGTCGCGCCGCAAGTCACCGACATCGCCATCGGGAGCCACACATAAGGAGGCCGCCCATGACCGTTCAAGAGTTGCTGCTCCACTTCATGGAAGCCCTCCATCAGGGCTACATCGCCGCGCTCGACGATCTGGACGACGACCAGCTCAACTGGCGCTACGACGATGCCGCTGTCTCACCCGGTTTCCACGCCTGGCATTACGTGCGCACGAAGGACAACATCGTCAACTTCGTCTGCCGGGATCGCAAGACGCCTGTCTGGCTGAGGCAGGGATTGAACGACTCCTGGAACTTTCCCAAAGTCGCGCAAGGCACCGACATGCAGCGCGACGACGCACAGGCGCTAAGAATCCCCTCAACCAGCGACCTGATCGGCTACTTCAACGATGTCCACGACGACGTCATGGGATACCTCAACGTCCAAACCGACGCTCAACTGGCCGAGACCGTCCGAGTCGTGCAGTTCGGAAATCAGGCCAAGTCGCAACAGATCATGCAAACCTGCATCGCGCATGGCAACGGACACCTGGGCCAAATCCTCAACATCCGCTCCGTCATGGGCCACCCGGCCAGCATCGACTTCTAGGCTGCGACACGACAAGACTCCCAGAGAGGCACAACGCCATGAAAATCAGCGAACACGTCCGCATGGTGCCGGTCCCCGAGGACCAGCCGATGCGGCCCACCTCAACCAACATCTACATCATCGGCCAACAAGGCGGCCAAACGCTGACCATCGACTCCGGCGAGGCCATCGACAAGTTCCGCTGGATGCTGCGCGGCTACCTCGCCGCCATCGACCACTCTGAAATCGGCGTCGCGGCGATCACCCATCACCACTTCGACCACTCCGGCAACCTCAAGCACGTGCGCGAGCATCTCAAGGCCGAGATCGCCGTGCCCGAGAACGGCGTCAAGCTGCTCAAACGTCAACTACCGAAAGACAACGAAGGCGTCAAAACCTTCACCGACGGCGACGAAATCAACCTCGACGCCGGCCTCCGCGTCCAGGTGATCGGCAGCCCCGGCCACTCGGTCGACTCCCTCTGCTACTACATCGAGGAGGACGGCATCCTCTTCACCGGCGACACCATCCTCGGCAACACCACTACCGTCGTGGGCGATGTGAACTCCTACATGGCCTCACTCAGGCGCCTGCTCGATCTGCCCAACATTCGCATCCTCCTGCCCGGACACGGCCCCATGATCCGCGATACCGACGAGGCCAACGCACGCGACCGACTCCAGATGTACGTCAACCACCGCCAGATGCGCGAAGACCAGATTCTCGAACAACTCCAGGACGGCGAGCCCAAGACCTCCTGGCAGATCATGGAGTCCATCTACGGCGACAGCATCGACAAGCGCCTCCGCCGCGCCGCCGATGGCAATGTCCAGGCCCACCTCAAGAGCTTGCAGAAGTCAGGCGTCGTCAAAGCCTCGCGCGGCCGCAAGAAGCGCCCCAATCCTGCCACCGTCGCCAAGAACAAGGCCAAAGACAAGGCCAACCAGAAGATCATCAAGCAGGGCAAGAAGCTCGAAAAGCAAGCCATGACCAAAGCGCTCATGCAGCAGGAAAACCCACCCACCGACACCTGGAACACCCCACCGACGTACCAACTGCGCTAATCGCTCCCCCCTCGGGGGAGCTGCCGCGAAGCGGCTGAGGCGGCCGTCAGGCTCCGCCCAGACCAACCAACTGACGAAGGAGCGACCCATGCATTACGGAATCGGAATCCCCAGCTGGATCAACGCCTATCAGGAGGTCCAACGTGCCGAAGCGGCAGGCTTCACCCACGCCTGGTTCTACGACTCACAACTGATCTACTCCGACGTCTACGCCGCGATGGCGCTCGCCGCCCACCACACCTCAACGATCAAGCTGGGCACGCTCGTCGCGATTCCCTCGAACCGCATCGCACCAGTGACCGCATCGGCCGTGGCATCTCTGAACAAACTCGCGCCGGGACGCATCATTCTCGGTATCGGCACGGGCTACACGGGACGCAACACGATGGGTTTGCCCGCCTATCCCATTGCCCGCTACCGAGAGTACGCCCAACAAGTGCGCGGGCTGCTCAACGGCGAGGACGTGCTCTACACCGACGACGTCACCGGACAAGAGCGCTGGATTCGCCTCATCCATGGCCAGCACTCCGAGTTCCTCAACCTCGACGACTTCATCCCCATCTACGTCGCCGCCAACGGTCCCCGAGCGATGGAAGTGGTCGGACAGGTCGGCGACGGTTGGGTCACCACCGGCATGGGACTCAACGCCCAGCATGGCTTCCCCACAATCGCCGCGGCGGCTGAAGCAGCCGGTCGATCCACCGACAAGCCCTACACCGTCGGATTGACCACAGGACTCGTCCTCCAGGACGGCGAAACATACGACTCCGAACGCGTCATGCGCATCCTCGGGCCTGGCATGGTGCCCGGCGTCCACGCGATGTGGGAGGCCGCCTACGGGCCCGGCGCCAATCTCGGCATGGACAACCCAGACCTCGCCGGCGAGTACCACAACTACATCAAGCAGTACTCAGCCGAGAAAGGCACGCCCGACGATCGCTTGTACCTCGACGTACACGAAGGCCACATGGTCTACCTCAAGCCGGGCGAAGAGCAGTTCGTCTTCCCTCAAGTGCTCGAGCGCAGCCTGGTCGGCTCAGGACCGCAGATCATCGAGAAGCTCGAACACCTCGAATCAATCGGTGTCGACAACGTCGCCCTGACCGCCAACGATCCCGCCGGCGCGAGAGAAATCATCGACGACTTCGCGCGCGAAGTAATCCACAAGCGCCCCCGTGCTTGACACGGGCCCCCGTGCTTGACACGGGGCCCCCGAGCTGGACCCGAGTCCCCGTGCTTGACACGGGGTCCCCGAGCTTGACCCGAGTCCCCGTGCTTGACACGGGGTCCCCGAGCTTGACCCGAGTCCCCGAGCTTGACCCGA
>JAJDZG010000148.1 GCA_022824765.1 Dehalococcoidia bacterium
CCCTCGGCGGTGGCCCAGAACTTGGCGCTGATCTGGTCGATCAGGTCGATGAGTTCCTGGCCCTTGGCGACGTCGTTGGTCTTCTTGGCTTCGCCGGCGACCTTGGTCGCGTTCCAGAGGAGCTCGTGGATTGACGCGTCAGCTTCGAGGTGGTGGGGCTTGAAGAAATCGGTCCAGAGGACCCAGAGGTGGTGCTTGACCTCTTCGGCGCGCTGCTCTTTGACGATCGTGCAGCGGGCCTTGAAGTCGTGGTCGTCGGAGTCGTTGTACTTCTCCATTGACTTGAGGACCGACATGGCTTCGATCTTGGCCTGGGCGGGGTCGTAGACGCCGCAGGGCAGGTCGCAGTGGGCGGAAGCGGTTTCGAACAAGGACATGCAGTGCTCCATCTGTGGTGCGGTTGGTTCCGTTGAGAGTGTACTAGCTGTCTGGGCTGTCGAGGACGATGACGCCGCAGGCGACGCGGCCGCCGGCGGCTGGGTCGGCTCCATAGCTGTCGGGACCCTCGTGGACGATGATGACCGAGCCGTCGTCGTCGAAGAGGGTGGCGGTGCCGCTGCCCAGCGTCGCGTCGACCGTGTACTGGTCGGCGTTGGCGACGCCGTCGGCGTGCGCATAGATGTTGACGGTGTCGCCGGGGTGATGGCCGTCCTCATGGAGCACGCCGTGTCCGATGCTGGTGGGGTTGTAGTGACCGCCGGCGGCGGTGAAGTCAGGGTCGCAGGAGCCGGTTTCGTGGATGTGGAAGCCGTGCCAGCCCTCGCTGAGGCCGGTGAGACGCGCCTGAATCAAGAGTCCGCGGGGTCCTTGAGTGATGGTGACGGTTCCCATCTCGTCGCCGTTGGCGCCGTGCATCTGGGCGGTCGCGGTTTTGCCGACGGTGGCGCTGTCAACTTCGGCGCCAGTCTCGATCGGGATTGTGGAGCTGGCGCGCCACTCGCCGGGGGTGGCGTCGGCGGCGAGGAAGCGCTGTGTGGGGCGGATCGTCTCGGCCCATTCGCCGTCGTGATGCTGTTGCAGGGCGACCTCGGTTCGGCCGTCGTCGGTGGCGCGGGCGAGGATGCGGACGTCGGCGTCGTCGGAGTGGCCGGAGCCTGAGATGGCGGCGAGCGCGGCCGCGCCGATTGCGATGCCGAGTGCGGCGGCAATCACGATCTGGAGTCGTCGGGACATGGGATCACCTCACTGGCTATCGCTGGGCGCGTGTTCGCTGGTGCAATGTTACCGAGATCGAGGTGAGTTGCTGCGGAGCAGCCGGGTCAGTCGGCGCGGGTGCGGGCTCGGAGGGCGAGGGCGGCGATGGTCATGGTGAAGGCGCTGAATCCGGCGAGTGAGACGAAGGCCCAGTGCAGTCCTGGCGGGTCGTCCTGGACTGGGCGGCCATCGGCGCCGATTACGGGGATGCCGTTCTCCAGCACGAGCCAGCCGTAGTCGTGGATGACGAGTTGGCGCATGCCTTCCATGATGTAGGTGACCGGGTTGACGGTGGCGATCCAGCGCAGCCAATCGTCGAAGATCGCGAGGGGCGCGAAGGCTGGGGCCATGAACAGCAGGGGGAAGAACAAGAGGAAGCCGGCCTGTGCGGCTTGCGCGTTGCCGGTGCGCATGGCGATGAAGATGCCAATCCCGCTGTAGGCGCCGCCGAAGAGTCCGGCGATGATCAGAATGACAATTGCTCCGCCGACACCGGCGGCCATGCCGGAGCCGGCGATCAGCGCGGCGATGAGCATGATGGTGGCGAAGAAGACGGCGCGGACTGCGTCGGCCCAGACGCGTCCGATGATCAGCGCCCAACGGGAGGCTGGGGTCAGGAGCAGTTTGTCGAAGTAGCCGCGCTCCATGTCGAGGACGATTGCGATGCCGGACGCTGAGGACGATCCGGCGACTGCTTGGAGCACGGCGACGGGCAGCTGGAAGGCGAGATAGTTTTCGACGCCAAAGCCGCGGTCTGAGAAGTTGGCGATGGCGCCGGTGGAGACTGCGAGGAAGAAGAGCGGGATGAAGATGTTGGTGACTTCGACGCCGGGCTGGCGCAGCGACTCGCGGATGGCGCGGCCGGCGAGGAAGCGCGCATCGGCGAGGACGCGCAGGATCCCCGCTTCCTGGGAGGCGGAGCTGGGCAGCTGGGGCGCTTCCCGGACGCTCATGCTGAGGCTCCTGGCTGGCCGGATTGGGCAGGGTCGCCTGGCTCGATGCGGTGACCGGTGGCGCGGAAGAACACATCGTCGAGCGTTGCGCGGGCGAGGCGCAGGTTGCTGAACGGGAGTGATTCGTCGTCGAGAGAGCGCACGACGCGGGCGAGTGTCTCATGGCCGTTCTTGGTGTAGACGGCGACGCCCTCGTTGAAGTCCCAGCTGGCGTCCTCGACATTGGGGATCTGGATGAGGGTGTTGACGGCGCGTTGCTGGATTGGTTCGTCGCCCTCGACCTGGACGTAGATCACGTCGTTGGAGACGGTTGCCTTGAGCTCGTCGGGCGTGCCTTGCTGGACGATTTCGCCGGCGTCGAGGATCGCGATCTCGTCGCAGAGCAGGTCGGCTTCGTCCAGATACTGGGTGGTCAGGAAGAAGGTCACGCCGTCGACACGGTTGAGATGCTGGACGTAGTCCCACACAGCTTGGCGGCTGACTGGGTCGAGGCCGGTCGTGGGCTCGTCCAGGAAGATGATCGATGGCGAATGGACCAAGGCTGAGGCGAGGTCGAGGCGTCGCTGCATGCCGCCGGAGTAGCCGCCGATTCGACGGTCGGCGTCTTCGGTGAGGTCGACGACGTCGAGCAGTTCAGCGACGCGCGACTCGATTTGGTCGCGGGGGATGTTGTAGAGCCGGGACTGGAGTCTGAGCAGCTCGCGGCCGGTTTGCAGAATGTCGAGCCCGGCGTCTTGCAGCGCGACGCCGATCGAGCGTCGAATCTCGCGGTCGTCGGCGTAGATGTCGTGACCGGCGACTCTGGCGGAGCCCGATGTGGGCCGCAGGAGCGTGGTCAGCATGCGGACCGTGGTGGACTTGCCGCTGCCGTTCTGGCCGAGGAACCCGAAGATCTGACCTGGGCGCACGCGTAGATCGATGCCGTTGACGGCGTGGATGTCGCCGAAGTGCTTGACCAGTCCGTGCGCCTCGATGGCGGGCGCAGCGTCGCGATCATGTTGAGGCGCGGGAGCGGCGAGTCCGTCAAGCAGGCGTTCGCTGATGCTCGGAGTTTGAGTCGACATCCGCGCTAGCGTATCGATGTGCGATGGGCGTGTGCATCAGTTGGTCGGGCCTCACGGCCGGCCGATGACAATGGCGCGACAGATTGGCGCGACACAAGGCCGACACACCACATCTAGACGGGGCGGAAGACTGGTACCGGGTAGGCGTCGTCGCCGTCCTGTTCCTCGAACTCGACCTGCACGCGCTGGCCGATGTGGATGTCGGTGACTGGGTTGTCGACGCCGACGACGGTGCTCATCATGCGGAAGCCCTCGTCGAGGTCGATGTAGGCGACGGCATAGGCACCGAGTTCCTGGAAGCCTGGCATGCGGTTCTGGCGGACGACGGAGTATGTGTAGACGGTGCCGAGACCAGCTGAGACATGCCAGGTCAGGTCGCGGTCGCCAGTCACGGTGGAGTGTCCGCGCGGGTAGAAGACGACGTTGCCGTCGGCATCGGTCTGGTAGCGGAGTTCGCCGTCCTTGCAGCCCTCCCAGAAGTGTTGTGTGTCGGGCTCGGGGAAGCTTGGTTGGGGTCGGTTGGCCATGGTGGTTTGTCCTTTCGTTGGGGGGGAGCCCCCCTCTGCCTTCGGCATCTCCCCCCAGAGGGGGGAGAGGGAAATGGGGTTCGGCATCTCCCCCCAGAGGGGGGAGAGAGTAAATGGGGTTCGGCATCTTCCCCCAGAGGGGAGAGGGAAAATGGGGTTCGGCATCTTCCCCCAGAGGGGGAGTGGAGTTCGGCAAGTCCCCCTCCCGGGGACGCGGGAACGCTAGTCGGCGGCGAGGATGACGGTGCCGCCGGTGTGGGTACCGCCGAGCAGGCCGCCGTTGCCGTGGGCGACGGCGAGCTTGGCGCCATCGACCTGGCTGGTCGATTCACCGCGCAGCTGTCGGACGGATTCGAGCAGCAGGAAGAGTCCGCGCATACCGGGATGGTTGGAGGACAGGCCGCCGCCGTCGGTGTTGAGGGTGAGGCCTGGCTGGTCGAAGGCGAGGTGGCCATCGTTGATGAACTCTCCGACCTCGCCCTTGGCGCAGAAGCCGAGGTCTTCGAGCATCACGGCGACGGTGATGCTGAAGGAGTCGTAGATCATGGCGATGTCGATTTCGTCGGGGGTGACGCCGGCCTGTCCGAAGGCGGCAGGAGCGCTCTGAGCGCCGGCGGAGGTGGTGATGTCTCCGTTGTTCTCGCGGTACTTGGTGGCTTCGCCGGCGCCGATGATCCAGACGGGCTTTTTCTTGATGTCGCGGGCGATTTCGGGGGAGACGAAGACGGCCGCGCCACCGCCGTCGGAGATCATGCAGCACTCAAGCAGGTGCAGCGGGTCGGCGATGATGCGGGATTCGAGGACGTCCTCGACGGTGATCTCGTCGACCTTGACGAACTGCAAGTCGGTCATTGCCTTGACGGCTTCGGGGTTGCGCATGGCGTGCTTGCGGGTGGCGACCGAGATTTGAGCGAGCTGCTCGGTGGTGGTGCCGTATTCGTGCATGTGACGGTGGGCGACCATGGCGTAGTTGGAGATCAGCGTCCCGCCGTAGGGGGATTCCATGTTCTGCTGCCAGGAGGCGCCGCCGCGGCCGAGTCCGCCGGTGCCAATCGGCGTGCGCTGGGTCGCCGCGGTGGAGCCGTAGGTGGTCACGGCGACGTTGCAGCGGCCGGCGGCGATGTCGCGCAGTGCGTGGGAGGCGTGAAACTCGTAGGAGGATCCGCCGACCTGTGTGGTGTCGAGCAAGCGCGGCTTGATGCCGAGATAGGCGGCCAAGCCCAGTCCACCGCCGCCTTCGCCGTCGAGCGCGTCGTAGAGTCCGTCGACGTCGCCCCAATCGAGGCCGGCGTCATCGAGGGCTCGCTTCATCGAGTCGGCCTTGATCTGCATCGACGAGACGCCGGGTGCAACTCTCAGTGGGTACTCATGAATGCCGGCGATTGCCGCCAGTCGTTCCTGTGCCATCTCACAACCTTTCCGCGTCTGGGGATCGGAGACAGGCTAGCGCTGATCCAGGCTCAGGCGTAGCCTGCGGTCATGCGCATTGGCCTGATATCGGACACGCACCTGCCCCAGTTGCTGCACTCGATGGACGATTTGGGTCCGCAGACGGGCGAGGCGCTGCGCGGCGTTGACCTGATTCTGCACGGCGGCGACATCACGGTGCCGGCGGTGTTGGACTGGTGCGAGCAGTTTGCGCCGGTGCTGGCGGTGCGGGGCAACAACGACATTTTCGAGGACTCGAGACTGGCAGAGCACCAGTTTGTGGACATTGAGGGGTTCCGGATTGGACTCGCTCACGAGCTGCGGCCGGAGTCGCGTCCGATCGCGGAGATTTTGGAGGCGTCGCTGAATGGCGAGGCTGTGGATGTCCTGATCGGCGGCGATACGCACGTCGAGCGGCTTGAGTTCCGCGACGACGTGCTGCTGATCAATCCGGGCAGTCCGTCGCTGCCTCACCATCTGTCGACCAGGTTGGGCGCGATCGGGATGTTGACCGTGACGCCGAACCGCCTGCAGGCGGAGATCATTGCGCTCGGCCCGAGTGATGGTCAGCGCAATCCGACGCGTCCGCAGCATGTGGTCGTGGAACACGGCGCGGTCTCATCGGCGTCGTTGGACGGACAGGAGATTGCGCCGTCCGAGTTCCTGAAGGCGCCGCATGAGCGTGTCGTTGCGGCGAGTCAGTTGGAGGGAGTCTGAGATGGATCTGCAACTGGACGGCAAGCGCGCGCTGGTCACTGGCGGCAGTCGCGGCATCGGTAAGGCGATCGCTCGTGTGCTGCGGGAGGAGGGTTGCGAGGTGGCGATTGCGGCGCGCGATCCTGAGCGACTGGCGACGGCAGCGGCTGAACTCGGCGTCGCGGCGTGGTTCGCCTTCGACGCGTCGGACGATGAGTCTGTGCAGTCGATGGTGGATGGCGCGGCGGCTGCGCTTGGCGGCCTCGACATTCTGGTCAACAACGCTGCGTCGCCGGGCAGCGTGCACGGCCCGCTGCCGTTGACTGAGCTGACCGCTGATCACGCCCTCGCCGACTTGCAGGTCAAAGTGCTGGGTTATCTTCGGGCGTCGCGTGCGGCCGCTCCGTACATGCAGCGCGGCGGATGGGGCCGGATCATCAACATCTCCGGGCTGGCCGCGAGAGGCAGCGGCAACACCGTGGGGTCGATCCGCAACGTCTCGGTCGCCGCGCTGACCAAGAATCTCGCCGATGAACTGGGACCGGACGGGATCAACGTGACGGTGATTCATCCGGGCCTGACTCGGACCGAAGCGACGCCGGCGCGCATTCAGCAGATTGCTGAGTCCAACGGCATTTCGCTTGCGGAGGCGGAAGCGCGGATGGCTTCTGGCAACAGCGTGCGAACGATCATCGATTCGGACGACATCGCCAATATCACGGCGTTCCTGGCGTCACCGAAGTCGATCGCGATTACGGGCGACACCATTGCCGCGGGCGGAGGCGTTGGGCGCGGGATTCACTACTGAGCGTCTGCGTAGATGCGGAATCCGTAGTCGTTGTATCGATAGCTTGGTGACAGACTCGATCTCGCACTGACGCGAGTGAACTTGATGCGGTGCCGCCACGAGCCGCCGCGACTCGCTCGCCGCGTCCCTGAGGCTGGTCCGGTGGGCGACGTCGACGGCGATACGTCGTAGTAGTTGCGGCTGTACCAATCCTGACACCATTCATGCACGTTGTCGGCCATGCAGTAGAGTCCGTAGCCGTTCTGGCAGGATGATGCCGGAACATGGGGGCGATTGAGCGTTGCCACATCGCTGCGAATGGGATCGTCGGGCCACGACTCTTGGTGATCGGGCCAATCTGCGCCATCAATGCCGCCGCGCGCGGCGTACTCTCGCTCGGCTTCGGTCGGTTGACGGACTGGCAGGCCGGTCAGATCTGCCAGCCAGGCACAGTATGCCGATGCGTCGTGCCAGGAGATTCCGACCACCGGCGCATCAGGGATGTCGAAGCCGTCTTGGGACCAGAAGGGAGGAGCGGGCGCGTCGGTTCGACGTACAAACTCCGCATACTCTGAGTTGCTGACTGGCCGCGGCGCAACGCGAAACGGACCGACGTGGACGTGATGGGCTGGCCGTTCGTCGCGTCGACGATCATTGGCGCCCATGACATAGTCGCCGCCTGCCAACGACACGAGTGTGATTTCAAGCAGCCTGGTCGTGGTCATGAGCGTGCGTCTGAGGGTGCGTCGCGGGTGATGGCCTGGTCTATGAGCGCGTCGATCTGTGCATCGTCGAAGCCGATCTCGGCGAGGATCGATCGAGTGTCGCTGGCAAACGTTGAGGGCGCATGGGCTGGTTGGAAGCCGGCGTCGTCGAGGGCGACCGGCGGGGCCATGATTCGGATCTGTCCAACTGCCGGGTGTTCGAGGTTGTAGAGCATGTCATTGGCGGCG
Source organism: Dehalococcoidia bacterium (assembly GCA_022824765.1). Taxonomy (GTDB): domain Bacteria; phylum Chloroflexota; class Dehalococcoidia; order Bin125; family Bin125; genus Bin125. The sequence goes on from JAJDZG010000148.1 coordinate 7,603, forward strand.
ATCTGAGGGTCGTCGATCAGTTCGAAGGGCAGCAGGACTCTGGATGCGGGCACGCCGGCATCGGAGAGCGCGTCCTCCCATTCCTGCGTGGTTCGAGAGGCCATGATCGATTCGGCCTTCTGCTGGAGCGCGGGGTAGTAGTCGGGGTCCTCGATCTCGTCGCCCGCATACTGGTCGTCGAGTCCCAGGACGTCGCTGATCGCGGCGCGCAGCTTGCGGCTGCCGCCGGCGACGGCGATCCAGCCGTCGGCGGTGGTGTAGGTACGGAAGTAGATGTCGGCCATGGTCCGCGCTCGGGCCGAGGGCTGGGCGGCGCGTTGATCGTCGTAGCCGGCGCCTTGTTCGCGCAACGCGTCGAGCTGGGTTCGGGACGCCTTGTGGACGGGTCCGTCGGCCGATTCGACGCGCAGCATCTGGGTGTTGTTGAGGGTCAGCGCTGCTTGCATCAGCGACGCGTGGACTTCTCCGCCTTCGCCCGTGACGGTGCGGCGCAGCAGCGCTGAGGCGATGCCGAAGGCGAGGGACATCGCGGCCATGTAGTCGGCGCTGACTGGATCGCCGCTCATCGGTCGGCCGTTGATTTGGCGGCCGTTGGCCATCATCAAGCCACTGCGCGCCTGCACGACAATGTCCATCCCGGCCAGGCCTGCGTCGGGTCCATAGCGTCCGAAGGGGGTGACGGTGGCGATGACCAGGCGAGGGAATCGTCGGCGCAGCGTGGCGGCGTCGAGTCCGAACGTCTCGGCGAGGCCCGGACGAAAGTTCATCATGGCAACATCTGCGTGGTCCAGTAGGGCATCGATCACCGGGCCGGCAGCCTCGTGCCGCAGATGCAGCGGGAGGGAGCGTTTGCCGCGGTTTCGGGACAGGAAGGTGCGAGACTCCATCGGCGCGTACTGTCCGAGGCGTCGGACGGGATCGCCGTCGAGCGACTCGATCTTGATCACGTCGGCGCCGCCCTCGGCGAGCAATTGAGCGGCGAATGGCACGGCGACGAACTGCCCGAACTCGACCACGCGAATACCATCGAACGGTTGCTCGCTGGCCGATTGGGAAGATTGGCTGGGCATCAGGCGCTCCATTCGCTGCGCTGCCCGTGATCGTCGGGATGCTCATTGGTTACGATTGGACGCTACCACTCGCGGTCCGGAAGTCTGCTGGACGATTCCGAGCGCTGGATCGCAGGAAGGCATGATGCCTCGATACGCAGAGGTGGCGGTCTTCAGCGGCAGCCCTCAGTTGGGTGCGTTCACCTATGCCGCGCCGGAGGGCATGCTGCTGAGGCGGGGCATGACGGTGGTGGTTCCGTGGCGAACGCAGTGGGCCGTTGGCCTCGTGCTGGAGATTACGGACACGTCGGAGGTCGCTGATCCGCGTGCGATCGCGCGAGTGCTGGACGATCAGCCGTTGCAGCCGTTGCTGAACCAAGATCAGCTGGACCTGGCGGCGTGGATTGGGGAGCGCTACTTCGCGCCGATCGCTAGCTGTCTGGGCCTGTTCCTGCCGCCGGGCGCGCCGAAGCGTCCGCGGCGCGCGGACAGCTTCCGTGCGTTGGTGCCGCGCAGGCCGACGTCTCCGAAGCGGCTCATACTTGCCATAACGGCAGATGCGCTTCGAGAACGGTTGGAGCGCTGGCCGCGCAGCAAGCGAACCAGGCCTGGCGATCTACTGGCCGCGTTGGCGAGCGCTCGTGGGACGCTCTCGCTGGACGATGCGATGGGGGTGATCGGCGGCGCGGCGCAGCTGCGCGACTGGCTGGCCGCCACAACGTTGGCGGTGTTGGAGGGCGACCAACTTCGCCTCACGATTGCGTCGGAGGAGGCCTCGGCGGCTGCCGACGCCTTGCGCCGGACGAACGCCGAACGGCAGCAGATGCTGATCCTCGAGGCGCTGGAAGATGGTCCGCTCGACGAGTCGGCGGCGCGTCGGCTGAGCGGTGCGTCGAATGCGGATGTGGACTCGCTCGTGCGGGACGGCTTGATCCTGCGCGAAGACTCGGACTCATCCGAAGCGCTGCCAGCGCCGGTCTCGGCGCCCGAGCTGACCGACGAGCAGGCAGCGGCCGTCGAGGCGGTCTGCGCCGCGCTCGATGGGGATGGCGGGGCAGGGTTCCTGCTGCACGGCGTGACGGGCAGCGGCAAGACGGAGGTTTATCTGGCGGCGGTCGAGCGAGCGCTCGCGCTTGGCCTCGGGGTGATCGTGCTCGTGCCAGAGATTGCGCTCGCGCCGCAGACGATTCGACGCTTCGAGGCGCGCTTCCCTGGCCGGGTCGCCGTCCGCCACTCTCAACTCAAGCAACGCGAGGCGCGAGAGCAGTGGCGTCAGGTGCAGGCGGGCGAGAAGCCCATTCTGATCGGTGCGCGATCAGCGCTGTTTGGTCTGATGCCCAAACTTGGGTTGGTCATCGTCGACGAGGAGCATGAGTGGACGTACAAGCAGGACGATCCGCAGCCGCGCTATCACGCCGTGTCGGTGGCGTTGGAGATGGCGCGGCGTTGGGGCGTCGTGACGCTGCTTGGCTCGGCGACGCCTGACGTGGTCACGATGTCGCGCGCCCGCAGCGGCGAGCTGACGCTGCTTGAGCTGACCCAACGTCTCTCGTCGGAGGCGAGCGAGCCGCGACCGATTCCGTTGCCCATCGTTGACGTCGTCGACATGCGCGAGGAATTGGCCGCTGGGGTTCGATCGGTGTTCTCGCGCGAGCTGGACGCGGGCGTCTCGGAGGCGCTGCAACGCGGTGAGCAGGTCTTGCTCTTCCTGAATCGGCGGGGCATGTCGGCGTTGGTCTGCCGCGCCTGCGGCGAGGCTGTCGAATGCGGGACGTGCTCGATTGCGATGACCCTGCATCGGCCTGGGCCAATCTTGACGTGTCACGACTGCGGTGATCGGCGGGCGGCGCCGTCGGTCTGTCCTGCCTGTGGTGACGAGCGGATCGGTGCGATGAGTTTCGGCACGGCGCAGCTGGAGGCGGAGGTGCATCGCCGCTGGGGCGGTATCGCCGTGACCCGTTGGGATCGCGACACGGTGTCCGCTGCTGGATCGCATGACGCGCTGTTGCAGGAGTTCGCGCAGGGCCGCTCGCAGGTGTTGATTGGTACGCAGATGATCGCCAAGGGCCTTGACCTGCCGGGCGTCACCGTCGCCGGCATCGTCAACGCCGATCTCTCGCTGCGTGAGTCTGACTATTCGGCTGCCGAGCGGACGTTTCAGCTGCTTGCGCAGGTGGCTGGACGGGCTGGTCGAGGGACGCGCGGCGGACGGGTGATTGTCCAGACGTATGCGCCTGATCATCCGGCGGTGCTAGCGGCCGCGGCACACGATTACGAGGCGTTCTACCAACAGGAGCTGCTCCAGCGCGCGATGCTGGACCTGCCGCCGTTCGGTCGACTGGTGCGCTTGACTGTGTCGCGCTCGACTGCTGGTGAGGCGGACGCGGAGGCGTTGCGGGTTGCTTCTCAGCTGTCGGATATCCGCGCGCGAACGGCCGGCGCATCCGCGGAGGTGATCGGCCCGGCGCCTGCGCGGCCAGCGCTCAGACGCGGACAGTATCGGCGTCAGATTCTGTTGAAGGGCGAGGAGCCGTCGGTGTTGCTGCGGACATTGCAGCTTGAGCATGAGCTCGGGCGGGGCTGGTCGATCAACGTCGATCCTGCTGGAGATTGATTGAGCGAGGCTAGATGGCCTCGAAGGCGACTCGCGCGGCGACGAACAACATCCCGAAGGCGAGCAGCCGCGACAGCTGCGATCCGCGAATTCGCGAGGCGACGTAGAGTCCCAGCGGATTCGCTGCCATGGCGCCGATCAGCAGCGGGGGCACGTCGGTCAGGGGGTCGCCGAACTGCTGAGTAGCTGTGTGGTAGACGATCACGACGACGGCGATGCTGGTCACGATGGCGTGAGACGCGGGGACGCCGAGCCAGGCGGGCATGCGCATCACGCGAACCGTGATGGTGGCGAAGAACAGCCCGCCGCCGATGCCGGCCAGCGAGGTCAGCATCGAGGTCAGGCCGATGACGGCGAGCGAACGACGGACCGGGATCCAGTAGAGGTAGAGTCCGCCCATGCTGTCTCGCTGCATGCGGCGCCAACCGCGCTGGCCGACGTTGCCGGCGTCGCCCGATGGTCTCCAAATCAGGTAGGTGCCGAGGAGGGCCAGCAGGGTCGCAAATCCGCCCGCGAAGATCTCGCGGGGCAGTTGGGCGGTTCCGGTTGCGCCGAGCAGTCCCGCTGGCGCGGCGATGGCGGCGGCCATGCCGACGGCTCGGTAGTCCACGCGACCTTGTCTCGCGAGACGGACGGCGGCGAGTCCCGATGTTGCGAGGACGAGACACATTGAGGCCAGGGCGATTTCGGCCGGGCTGGAGTCGGCGTGTCGGGTCAAGAGGAGCGGCGCGAAGAGGAATCCGCCGCCGGCTCCGACGGCTGTGGCGTAGACGCCGATCACCATGCCGAGCCCGATCAGGGCGAGGATTTCGAGCCAGTCCATCGGTGCAGGCTACGCCTGGTCAGTTGGGGCGGGATTCCAGACAAGCTGGAAAGACGGGGGGTTGCTGGAATGACGGAGGATTGCTGGCGTGACGGAGGTTTGCTGGGATGATGGAGGTTGGGGCTGTAGCCGGTGGGGCGGGGTTCCAGACAAGCTGGAATGACGGGGGGTTGCTGGAATGACGGAGGGTTGCTGGGATGACAGTGGGTTGCTGGCGTGACGGCGGTTTGCTGGGATTACGGCGGTTTGCTGGGATGACGGAGGTTGGGATGAACTATGACTGTTTGGGGATTTTGGGGAGGAGCCAGCTGAGGAGTGCGTCCTGGCTGCGGGTTTGCATGTAGAAGCGGCCGGGACCTTCGAGCTTGCAGACGAGGCCTTCGCCTGAGAGCAGCGTGGTCTTCCATCCGCCGGAGCGGCCGACGCTGTACTTGACCGATTCGTCGAACGCGACCATGTGGCCCGTGTCGACGGTGTAGGCCTCGCCCGCGCGCAGCTCGATCTGCTCGATTGCTCCGTAGCTGGAGATGAACAACGTCCCGTAACCGCTGCAGCGGAGCAGGATCAGTCCTTCGCCGGAGAAGAAGCTCTTTGCCCCGCCCCAGGAGGTATCGACCTCGATGTCGGGTGTCGCGGCGAGGAACGATCCTGACTGAACCAGCACGGACTCGCCGTTGAGTTCGAGCGCCTGGATGTCGCCGGGCAGGCCGGGCGCAATTGTGACCTCGCCGGATTGTTCGGCGGTGAAGGTGTTGATGAAGAAGCTTTCGCCGCCCAGTACCGAGCGCTTGAGTCCGCCCAGCAGCCCGCCGCGCATTCCGGTCTCAATCTTGATCTGCGCGGACATCGAGACCATTGCGCCTGCTTCGGCCTGCAGCTGCTCGCCCGAGGCCAGCTCAATCTTGCCGAGCGCGTAGGAGGGTCGGTGAATGATCTCGTAGCGCATGAGCGTCTCCTGACTCTCGGCTGGGTCTGCTGGGTCTAGCCATGTTCTCGCATGAAGTGGCGGATGGCGTCGAGCGTATCAGTCAGCTTTTCGGGGGAGCGAGCGTCGACATCGAGGCAACGGGCGTTGGGGGCCTCGTTGCAGATGCGGTGCCCGATCTCGGTCGGATGGAACGGGTCGGCGCCGGGAATGACGAGCATCGGCGTGTTGGTGCGTCGGACGGCCACTTCATTGACGGCGAAGAAGGGGGAGCCGGTGGGCCACATGCCGTCGCGGAACTCGACGACCAAGGCGATGTAGCCCTCGCGGCGGATGCTGCGCACGGCGTCGGCGAAGAGCGGCTCATCGTGGATGCGTTGAGCGAACGGGCCGGCTTCGTTGTTTTGCATGAAGATGGGGTCGCGCTGGGCAGCCTCGATCACTGCCTCCAGACCTTCGGCGCGGCAGAGTCGAATGGTCGGATTGAACATGTCGTAGAAGGTCTCGGGGGAGTTGGTTTCGTCGAGGCCGACGGGGTCCTGCATGATCACGCCGGCCACTCTTGCGGGTGCCTGGTCGGCCATGCGCAGCGCGTAGGCGCAGCCGATGCAGCCGCCCATCATGTGCGCGCGTTGGATGCCGAGGTCGTTCAGCACGGCGATCTGGTCGAGCATTGCCTTGTCGTAGCTGAAGGCTTCGAGCGCGGTCTTGCTCTGTCCGCAGTGGCGCTGGTCCATGCCGATGACCATGAACTCATCGGAGAACGACTCGATCGGATTGATGATCGAGCGCTGCCAGAATTCGATCTGGGAGTTCACGCCGCCGGGCGCGAAGAGGAGCAGCGGCGTGCCGCCGTTCTGCTCGCCAAACACCTCGTAGTGGATTGTTGTCCCGTCGGGTCGCATCACTTCAGCCATCGCGCGGCTCCTCTCCATCGCGGTCAGTCTATCCAATGCCTGCTGGTGGGCGCGCGGGACTCGCTGGCCGCCGACTTGTTACTATCTGCCTCATGCACGCAAGGAGTTCCGCATGGTTATCGCTGATCCGCCGGCACTGACGCTCGACGGCGTCGACATCACCGATTCAGATCGCTATCGCGACATTGGCTACCCGTGGGCCGAATGGGATTTGCTGCGTCGCGAGGCGCCGGTCTACTGGTATCAGCGGCCCGGCTACGAGCCGTTCTGGGCGATCACGAAGCACGCCGATATCCGTTATATCTCCTCGCATCCGGAGCTGTTCTCGAACTCCCAGATGTTGCGCTTGAACGAGGCGTCGAAGCTGGGCACGGCCTCGCGCCAGCGGGTGCGCAGCACGAACCGCACGGGCGGCGATCCCGACGACGCGCCGGACTTCATCTACCTCGATCCGCCCGAGCATCGGCAGCATCGGGGACTGGTCGCGCGGCATTTCACGCCGCGGATGATGAAGATGCTGGAGGACCACTTCGCGGAGATGGCGGACAACTATGTCTCGGACTTTGCGGACAAGGTGGTTGCCGACTTTGCGGAGCGGGGATCGAACAGCGCGGTGGATCTCGTCCACGAGCTGTCGGCGAAGCTGCCGGTCGCGGCGATTTGTGCCATGGGCGGCGTGCCCGAGGAAGACTGGGACCAGATCTTCAGGTGGACCGAGGTCCTCGTCGGCGCGGACGATCCGGAGTTCCGGCTGCCTGGCGAGTCGCCCAGCCAGGCGACCGAGCGTATCGGGGTCGAGTGGTTTCTCTACAACAACCAGCTGATCGAGGAGCGCAAGCGGAATCTGGGCGACGACTTGCTCAGCGATCTGCTGCGGGCGGAGGTCGATGGGCGTCCGCTGTCGCCAGCGGAGATTCACGGCTACTTCGTGCTCTTGCTGGCCGCGGGCAACGAAACCACGCGCAACAGCATCTCGGGCGGCGTGAAAGCGCTGATCGATCACCCCGATCAGATGCAGAAGCTGGTGGACGACGCATCGCTCGTGCCGTCGGCGGTGGAAGAGATTCTGCGCTGGACGTCCATCGTGATCCAGTTCCAGCGCACGGCGGTCGAGGATGTCGAGTTGCGCGGCCAGACGATTCGCAAGGGCGAGTCGGTCGTGCTGTGGTACCCCTCGGCCAACCGTGACGAGGACGTGTTCGAAGATCCGTACCGATTCGACATTCAGCGTGATCCCAACGACCATTTCGCGTTCGGCGGCTATGGAGAGCATTTCTGTCTGGGAGCCAACCTGGCGCGTTGGGAGATGCGAGCGATCTTTCACGCGCTGCGGCCGATCTTGCCGAATCTGGAGCTCGTTGCGCCGCCGGAGAACGTGATCGCGTTCCTTCACGTGGGAGGGATCAAGCGTCAGATGGTGCGTCACCGTCCGGCGTGACGATCCTTCGGTGGGGCGAAACGACTAGACTTTTGGCGATTCGTCGTCTGAGTTTGCATTGGAGCGCCTGATGGTTACCGCTGAACGCCCTGGTTTGACACTGGACAACCTGAACATCACGGATACGTCGCTGTATGTCGACTACGGATATCCGTGGGAGGCGTGGGACATCCTGCGCCGCGAGGCGCCGGTCTACTGGTACCAGCGGCCGAACTTCGAGCCGTTCTGGGCGATCACCAAGCATGCCGATATCCGCTACATCTCGTCCAACCCGGATTTGTTCTCGAACACGCAGATTCTGCGGATGAACGACACGGAGTCGATTGGGATCGGCGAGCGAGGCCGCGAGATCAACGCGAACCGCTATGGCGGCCACCCGTCCGATCCGCCGGACTTCATTTTCATGGACCCGCCGGAGCATCGGCAGCACCGCAGCCTGGTCGCGCACCACTTCACGCCGCGGATGATGAAGCGGCTCGAAGATCACTTCGCCGAGATGGCGGACAACTATGTCTCCAGCTTCGCCGATTCGATCGTGGCCGATTTCGCGGAGCGGGGTTCGGTCTCGGCGGTGGACGTGGTGCATGAGTTGTCGGCCAAGCTGCCGGTGGCCGCGATCTGCGACATGGGCGGCGTGCCGGAGGAAGACTGGGATCAGGTGTTCCACTGGACTGAGACGTCGGCCGGCGCGGCGGACCCTGAGTTCCGGCTACCGGGCGAGGATCGGGAACAGACGATCCGCCGCGTGAACCTCGAGTTCAACCTCTACAACGAGGGTCTGGTGCGCGATCGACAGTCCAACGGGCTCGGCGATGACCTGCTGAGCGACCTGCTGCGCGCCGACATTGACGGTTACAAGCTGACGCCGCGCGAGATTTCGTCCTACTTCCGGCTGCTGATCGGCGCGGGCAACGAGACGACCCGCAACTCGATTTCTGGCGGCGTCAAGGCATTGCTCGACCACCCGGATCAGCTGGAAGACCTCGTCGCCCACCCCGAACTGGTGCCGTCAGCGGTTGAGGAGATTCTGCGTTGGACCTCAGTCGTGATTCAGTTCCAGCGGACTGTCACTGAGGACCTGGAGTTGCGCGGCAAGACGCTGCGCAAGGGCGACTCGATTGTCATGTGGTATCCGTCGGCCAACCGCGACGAGGACGTCTTCCCGGACCCGTACAAGTTTGACATCCGGCGCGACCCGAACGATCACTTTGCGTTCGGCGGCTACGGCGAGCACTTCTGTCTTGGCGCCAACCTGGCGCGCTGGGAGATGCGCTCGATCTTCCACGCGCTGTTGCCGATCCTGCCGAATCTGGAGCTGGCCGGTGAGCCGCAGATGGTACCGAGCTCACTGCACGTCGGCGGTATCAAGCGGCAGATGGTGCGCTATCGGGCGCAGTAGCGAGTTGCCATTTCGAACGAGTACGGCGCCGCTGGCTGGGCGCTAGTCCTCGATCGAGATTGCGGCCCGCGGGCAGGTTCGGACGGCGCGGACGACGTTGGCCTCCTCTTGCTCCGGCACCACTTCCACCAGAACGTGGGAGAGGTCGTCGTCGCGGACCTCAAAGACGATTTCCGTTGCTTCCATGCATTTGGCGTGGCCTTCGCAGAGGCTCTCGTCGATCTTGACCTTCATCGCTGCCTCCCAACATGATTGCTCTGGTGTCCGGTACCCATGCTACCGAAAGTTGGGCATGACTTCGCGGGCGAACAGCTCGATGCTTCGTCGGGCCAGCTCACGCGACGCGCCTGGCGGCACCGGGGACGTGATCACGTGGTCGGCGGGGATCCACTCCAGGGTGCGTTCAATCGCTGACGTCACGTCATCGGGCGTGCCTGCGACGAAGCGTGCTCGCAGGTCCTCGTCGGTCTGATGCAGGAGCTGGCCGAGTGGGTCTTGTTCGCCGAGATCGGAGGCGTCGTTGTACCACTTGCCGTAGGTGTCGCGCAGGTAGCGTTGATGGGGCCGCAGCTCTTCCCAGAGCGCATCGGGATCGTCGCTGACGAATCCGCCTGAGGAGAGCAGCACGTCGAAGTCTGCTGGGTCATCGCCCTGCTCTCGGAGCGCGTCTGCCCAAGCGTCGTAGACGGGTCGGTCGGCGACGATCATCAGGTTTGCGCGGAAGCGTGCCGCTCGACGCGCTGCCGCGGCCGAGCGAGCGCCGACCCAGAGGGGGAAGGGTTGCTGGACGGGCGGCGGCGTCACGGTGACGTCCTTGACTTGATAGTGTCGTCCGTCCAGCGAGACCGTCTCGCCGTTCAGCGTGCGGGTGATGATCTCCAGCGACTCATCCATGATGCTCGCGCGGTGACGGCGGTCGATGCCGAATCCCTCGAACTCCTCAATGCGGTAGCCGAGTCCGACACCGAGGTCGAAGCGGCCGTTGGAGAGGATGTCGACCGTGGCCGCATCCTCGGCGACGCGGATGGCGTTGTGGAGCGGCAGCAGCAGGACCCACGTGCCGATTCGAACTCGCGAGGTCAATCGCGAGATGGCGGCCGCGATCGGCAGGACCGACGGCGTGTAGCCGTCGTCGATGAAGTGGTGCTCGGTGATCCAGATGTGGTCGTAGCCGAGTTCTTCGGCGTAGACGATCTCGTCCAGTAGCTCGTCGTAGAACTGGGCCCACGGTTTGCGCCATTGGGGCGGATTGCGGAAGTCGTAGATCAGGCCAAATTTGGGATGGGAAGACATCAGGAGAGGCCAATCCGGCCGCCGAGCGGGATGTCGAGCAGCTCTGAGCGCGGGGCGACGTGATTGAGTTCATTCTTGACCGGCGCGAGCGAATCGGGGCCGGTCATGTCGTGGGTCATTGGCGGCATCCAGTCGTCGTGGTGTCCGAGCACAATGCGCGGGGCGCGCAGCATGTCCGACATGCGTCCGACGAACTGGGCGAGCGAGCCTTGGATGGGCTCGCCATCGATGTTTGGCCGCCCGGCCATGGCGACGATGGCGACGTCTGGTCGCATGTTCTGCACGACGCCGGTCCAGCAGCCCGAGGTGTCGTGGTAGAAGAGCGAGCCGTAGGGCGTATCGATCAGGTAGGCGAGCGCGCCGCCGGTGTCGTTGGAGCCGAGACACGATGTGACGTGGTCGAGCATGTGCGTCTGGGCCTCAGGGCCGAGGTCCTGGGACCGCTCGCCGAGCGATCCGCCGATATCGAGCGACCCACGCTGGCCCCAGCGCTCCTCCTCGGTCAGTCCGTATTGGCCGAGGACGACCTGACCTGGGTCCCACGACCCCTGGGTCCAGATGCAGGAGTGCAGGCTGGGGAAGACCTCGACCGTGACGTCTTTGGATATGCGGTGGCGTTCGCCGCCCTGCGAACGGAGCAGCTGATCCTCTGAGATGCCTGCTTCGATCAAGACGCGGGCAGATTCGTTCGAGCCGATCACTGGAGCGCCGGTGTTCTGGGCGATCACCTCTGCGCCGGCAATGTGGTCGAAGTGTGAGTGACCGACCAATACGGCGTCGGCGCGGGAGATGTCGGCAGCGGTCAGGCCGACATCAGGCGCGAGCGGGACGCGGTCGATGTAGGCGTCGAGCATGATCACGGTGTCATCGACCTGCAGTCGAAAGGTCGCGCAGCCAAGCCAATCAAGGGTGACGGTCATCAGAGCCTCCGATGCGAGTGTGTGGAGGCTAGCGGGTTGCGTCAGACTGGGAGGTCATCGATCGGGATCAGGCGTTGAGATACGGGATCGACGGCGAGTTCCAGGCCTTCCAGCGTGAAGGCACCGAGAAGGAGTTGCCCGGTGTTGCTGCCGAACGCCACCGTGGTAATCCGACGACGATCTTCGAAGGTGATCCACACGTGTCCGATGTCCATCTCGATCTGCTGATTGTCGGCTAGCCGGAAGGTGATTCGGTCAATCGGCTCGACACCAAGATCTTGAAGCAGATAGCTGGGAAGGACCGAGTAGAACGCGCCGGTATCGACCACGGCATCGATCTCAACCGAGTTCTGCCCGGTGAGGTCGCTGATGGAGATCGGCTGACTGAAGATTCCCATTGCGATCCCTATGTCGGTACCCCTATCTCGGGACGATGCGGTACCACTTGCGGCGGCCGACTCTGAGGACGGCTCCTTGTTGAACGTTGACGCTTTGGGTTTTGACGACCTTGTCGTCGACTCGGACGGCGCCTTGTGAGACGAGGCGCTTTGCCTCTGCGCGGCTGGGAGCGGCGCCGATCTCGTGGAGCAGGACTGGCAGCGCGACGTCGACGGTGTCTGCGCCGTTGAAGTCAATCCGCGCGTCGGGAATCTCGTCGGGGGCCTGTCCCTGCGAGACGGTGCGGGTCCACTGTGCCTCGGCTGCGTGTGCGGCGTCGTCAGAGTGCCACTCGGCGACGATGGTCCTGGCCAGGCGACGCTTGGCCTCCATTGGTTTCAGATCGCCTGATTCGAGCGCTGCGGCGATCTGGTCAACCTCAGCGTCGGACAGATTGGTGCCGTAGTCGAAGAAGCGCACGATTGAGGCGTCGGGGATGGACATGGTCTTGGCGTACTGGGCGTCGGGCGGTTCGTCGATGCCGATGTAGTTGCCGGTGCTCTTGGACATCCGCTGTCGGCCGTCGGTGCCGACCAGGATCGGGGTGAGTACGGCGACTTGGGTCGGACGCGCCTGGCGCGACTGGAGCGTGCGTCCGCAGAGAATGTTGAAGGTCTGGTCGGTGCCGCCCAGCTGTACATCCGCTTCCAGGGCGACGGCGTCGTAGCCCTGCATCAGTCCGTACATGAATTCGTGGACGTAGACGGGGTCGCCGCGCTCAATGCGGTCGTGGAAGGTGTCGCGGGCCGCGAATTGCTGGACGGTGAAGTTGGAGGCCAGATGGATCACGTCGCCGAAGGACATCTGACCGAGCCACTCGCTGTTGCGACGCACTTCGGTGCGTTCTGGATCGAGCAGTTTGAACGCCTGATCGCGGTAGGTGGCTGCGTTGGCCTCCAGCACTTCAGCCGCCTGCATGGGGCGGAGGGAATCTTTGTCCGACGGATCGCCGACGAGTCCGGTGAAGTCGCCGATCAGGAGGATCGACTGATGTCCGAGCTGCTGGAACAAGGCCAGCTTGCGCAGCGTGACGCAATGGCCGATGTGCAGGTCGGGCGATGTTGGATCGACGCCGAGGTAGACGCGCAGCGGTCGATTTGTGAGCAGCGATTCGGTCAACCGCTCGCGCAGTTCGGCGTCCATCGTTCGGCGCGTGGCATCGTCGCCGAAGGAGGTGCCGCGCATGATCAGCGCGTGCTGCCGCTCGACTTCTGCGGCGATTTCTGGTGGGACATGCTCAGCGGCTTGATCGCGGCTCATGCGCCTGCTCTCGATTCCGGGACGATGTCCATGTCAGCCAATAGCTCGCGGGCCGCGTCGCGGTCGCGGCCGATCTGTTCTACCAGGGCGTCGATGCCGTCGAACTTGCGCTCGCCGCGTAGTCGCTGGACGAATTCAACGCGCAGGTCTGCGCCGTAGATGTCTTCGTCAAAGTCGATGATGTGACACTCAATCGAGAGCGCGCCGCCGTCGTCGAAGGTCGGACGCGTGCCGATGTTGGTGACCGACGGCAACGTTCGAGGTCCGAGTCGGGCGATTGTGGCGTACACGCCCGGCGCGGGAATGCTGCGGTCATTGCCGACGGCGACGTTGGCGGTGGCGAAGCCGATGCTGCGCCCGCGCTCGAAGCCGACGACGACCGGTCCGTGCAGCGAATAGCGACGGCCGAGCAGGTCGCTGACGCGATCGACCGCGCCGTCCTCAAGCGCGGCGCGGACTTCGGTCGACGATACTTTGTCGAGCGAGTTGTCGCTGAGCAGCGGCACGACCTCGACGGAGAATCCCAGGTCGCCGCCGAGCTGGCGCAGCGTCTCGACATCGCCGCCGCGCTGGCGTCCGAGCGCAAAGTCCTCGCCGATGATCAGGCATTTCAACTGAAACTCGTCGACCAGCATGCGGACGAAATCACCTGCGTCGGTCAGCGAGAACTCGGAGGTGAATGAGACGGTGGCGACGGCGTCGAGGCCGGCCTGTTTGATCAGGGACAGCCGATCTTCGAGCGAGGTCACGTACTCGGTGGTGAGGTCGGGTCGGAGCACCTGTCGCGGGTGCGGGTGGAAGGTGATCGCGGCCGCGGCGAGGCCGTGTGCGCGAGCACGGTCGACGACATGGCGGAGGACCATCTGATGGCCGCGGTGAACGCCGTCGAAGACGCCAATGGTCAGCGCCGTTGGCCGTCCTGGCGCGGCTCGTCGCAGCTCCTGGCGAGCGAGCTCCGTTACCACGGCTGGCAGCCTTCCACAGGGCGTCTCACGTTGAAGGTCAGCGTATCAGCAGACCGCTCAGGAGACCGGCCGCATGCGCAGCTGGAGTGATCGGTCAGTTGGCGACGAAGTTGAGCAGCTTGTCGGGGACCCAGATCACACGTCGCAGCGTCTTGCCGGCGATCTGGGCTGCGACTCGCTCTGAGTCACGAGCGGCTGCCTCGGCGTCCTGCTGGGACGCGCCGAGCGGCATGTCCAGTTTGTCGCGCAGCTTGCCGTTGACCTGGACGACCAGCGTCACCGATTCGGCGCGTGCCAGCGACTCATCGAACTCTGGCCAGCGCTGCTCATGGATCGATCCTGAGTGGCCGGTCTGGTGCCACAACTCTTCGGTGATGTGCGGAGCAGACGGGGCGAGGCAGAGCAGCAGGGCGTCAATGGCCTCGCGCCATGCCGAAACGTCGACCGTGCCCTGCCCACGGATCGTCTGCAACTCGTTGGTGAACTCCATCATCGCCGCGATCATCGTGTTGAAGCGGAATCGGGCGATGTCATCGCTGACCTTGCCGATCATCCGATGGGTTGCGCGGCGGATCGCGTCGGCGTGATCTGCGCCGCTCTCGACGGGTTCCAGCACCAGGTTCCAGACACGGTTCAACCAGCGCCATTGGCCCGAGATGCCGCTGTCGTCCCAATCGCCGCCGGCCTCCCAGGGGCCGAGGAACATGAGGTAGAGCCGCACCGTGTCCGCTCCGTATCGCCCGACCCACTCGTCGGGATTGACGACGTTGCCGCGCGACTTGGACATTTTGAAGCCGTCTTTGGTGATGGTGCCTTGATTGAACAGCTTGGCGAACGGCTCATCGATGTTCAGCACGCCCATGTCACGCGCGGCCTTGGCGAAGAACCGTGCGTAGAACAGGTGCATCACGGCATGTTCAGCGCCGCCGGTGTAGGTGTCGACCGGCAACCACTGATCGGCCAGTTCCGCGCCGATCGGTGCGTGGTGATTGTGTGGGTCGACGTAGCGGTACATGTACCAGTTGGAGCACATGAACGTGTCCATCGTGTCGGTCTCGCGCCGTCCAGCCTCGCCGCAGGCGGGGCAGTCGACATTGACAAATCCGTCATGCCGTTCGAGGGGCGAGGCGCCGGTGGGCAGAAACTCTGCGTCGTCGGGGAGCAGGACGGGCAGGTCATCTTCGGGCACGGGCACGGTGCCGCATGATTCGCAATAGATGATGGGAATTGGCGCACCCCAGTAGCGCTGACGAGAGATGAGCCAATCGCGCAGGCGATAGGAGACGGTGCGTCCGCCCAGCCCGATCTGTTCCAGGGCATCGGCGACGGCGAGCTTGCCGTCTTGCCAGTCTGTGCCGTCGAACTGGGCGGAGTTCACCATGCGGCCTGGCCCGGTGTAGGCCTCAGCCAGTGATTGTCCATCCCAATCGGGCGGAGCGATGACGACGGGGATGTCGATGCCGCGCTCGGATGCGAATGCAAAGTCGCGCTCATCATGCGCCGGCACGCCCATCACCGCGCCCGTCCCGTAGGTCAGCAGTACGTAGTCGGCGATCCAGATCTGGATGTCGTCGCCCGTGAAGGGATGCTTTGCGTAGGCGCCGGTGAAGACGCCGGTCTTTTCGCGCTTGGTCGATTGGCGTTCGATCTCGTTTTGGCGGCGCGCCTGCTCGATGTACGCCTCGACCTCGACGCGGCGATCTTCGCTGGTCAACTCTGCGACGAGCGGATGCTCGGGAGCGAGCACCATGAAGGTGCAGCCGAACAGTGTGTCGGGTCGCGTGGTGAAGACGGTGATGCGGTCCTCGCCGCCGATCGTTCGGCCGAGGGGGAAGGAGATCTCCGCGCCCTCGGAGCGTCCGATCCAGTTGCGCTGCATCAGCTTGATCGGCTCTGGCCAGTCCAGGCCGTCGAATTCGAGCAGCTCGTCCGCATAGTTGGTGATGCGGAACATCCACTGGTCCATCTGCTTCGCTTCGACGGTCGACTCGCAGCGTTCGCAGACGCCGATGCCGTCGTCGTTGCGTTGGACCTGTTCGTTGGCGAGGACGGTGACACATCCTGGACAGAAGTTGCAGTCGGCGGCAGCTCGGTAGGCCAGGCCATGCTCATAGAGCTTCAGGAACCACCACTGAGTCCAGCGGTAGTACTCAGGGTCCGACGTGGCGAATTCTCGCGACCAGTCAAAGGAGGCGCCCATCGTTCTCATCTGGCGGGTCATCGCCTCGACGTTGTTGTAGGTCCACTGCTTGGGGTGTGTGTTGTTGTTGATCGCGGCGTTTTCGGCGGGTAGGCCGAAGGCGTCATAGCCCAAGGGGAAGAGCACGTTCTTGCCCTGCATCCGCAGCCAGCGGGCGGCGGTGTCGGACGGGGAGATGGCATACCAGTGGCCGATGTGCAGATCGCCGCTGGTGTAGGGCAGCATGGTCAGGAAGTAGTAGGGATCGCGCGGGTCGTCGTTGTCAACGCGGTAGAGCTCGTCCACGTCCCAACGGTGACGCCAGCGGGGCTCCAGTTCTGCAGGATCGTAGGCAGTGATTGGGGTCGCGGTCGTCATAGGATCAGCGTACACGCGAGTATCTTGACAGTTCAGCGCATTAGTCAGCGCAACTGTTGGGTCGCGTGCCGCGACGACCGCTGAGAGAGGGGATCTGCAACCATGACCGATGGACCGCTGGTCGGGGTGATGATGGGTTCACACTCCGACTGGGAGACGATCAAGAACACCGCCTCGACGCTGGAGTCGCTCGGCATCAGTTGGGAGGCGCGCGTGCTCTCTGCGCACCGCACGCCGGATGAAACCGCTGAGTACGCCGCGACCGCTCAAGAGCGGGGCATCAAGGTGATCATCGCCGCTGCCGGCGGCGCCGCGGCGCTGCCGGGCGCCGTCGCCGCCAAGACGCCGATTCCCGTGATCGGCGTGCCTGTCAAGGGCTGGGCCACGGACGGTCTGGACTCACTGCTGTCGATGGCCCAAATGCCGCGCGGCGTGCCCGTCGCGACGGTGGCCATCGGCCGGACCGGCGCGGTCAATGCGGCGCTGCTGGCCGGGAGGATTCTGGGGCTCTCGGACGCCGAGATCGCCGACGCGGTGGCACGCGACGGCCGCCAACGAGCGGAAGAGCAGCTGAGCCAGCCGCATCCCACATTGGGTTAGTCCGCGTTGGAGGAGTCCGTGAGTCGGAAGCCGCAATGACCGTCCAGGCGATTACCACTCTGCCCCGTGATGCGGATGTCCTGCGCACGCCGGCCAAGCGTGTGCGCAACTTTGACGCATCGCTGCGCTCGCTGGTGGCGGACATGATCGATTCGATGAACGCGGCGAGCGGCGTTGGGATCGCTGCGCCGCAGATTGGGGTGGGGTTGCGGGTCGTGATCATCGGGATGCCTGGCGAGCGCCCCTTCGTGATGGTCAACCCTGAGGTGGTCAAGCGCAGCGGTGAGCGTTCGCTGATTGAGGGCTGTCTGAGCGTGCCTGGTTACCGAGGGCGGGTGACGCGTTCCACGCGCGTGCTGGCCAAGGCTCAAGACATTTCGGGACGCGAGATTCGGGTGCGAGCAGAAGATGATCTGCTGGCTCAATGCCTCGAGCACGAGATCGATCACATCAACGGCCGCGTCTACATCGATCACGTGCCGAGCATTGATGAAATCTGGTCGATCGACGAGATGATGGCCGACGACGAAGAGTCCGATGACTTCGATGAACCAGACGGACAGTAGGCGGCCTGTGCAGGCCGTACTTGAAGCGCTGCCGGCAGAGGGCGCGTGGGTTGTTGGCGGCACGGTCCGCGACGCGCTCTCTGGCATTACGTCGGACGGGGCGTTGGACGGGTTCGACATCGACGTTGCCGCGGTCGATGGCGAGTCGTGGGCGAGGCGAGCGGCCGACGTGCTCGGCTCCAATCCTTTCCGGCTCAATGCGGCCTTCGACGTCTGGCGCATCCCGTTGAGCGTCGGGCAGATCGATGTCTGGAACCTTCCTGATGGCGACATCGAACGCGATCTGCGCCGCCGGGACTTCACGGTCAACGCGATGGCCGCGCCGCTCGATGCCTTCCGCAGCGGTGACCTTGAGGGTCGGTTGATTGATCCGGCCGGCGGACACACAGATATCGAGCTGCGCCGGCTGCGGCTGGTGTCGGACGAGGTGTTTGAGAGCGATCCCGTGCGGCTGCTTCGCGCGATCCGCTTCGAGGCCGAAGGCGGTTGGCGGCTCGACCCACGCCTCCAGACGGCCATGAGGCGCGACGCAGACCGGATTGCGGAGTCAGCGCCTGAGCGGATCTGGATGGAACTGTCGCGCATTTTGCAGAGCGAGCGTCTGCCCTGGTCGCTGCGTCGATTGGAGCGGGGCCGTCTGTTGGAAGTCTTGTTTCCCGAGTTGACGGCTGGGCGGGGCGTCGACCAGCGGCCGGTTCATCGGCGCGATGTGTTTCGTCATCAGATGGACGCCGCTGGATGGATCGCGCGCCTGACCGATTCAGAGGCGCCGCGTAGTGGTCGGATGTCGTCTCTGTGGCGGGCGCTGCGATCGATCCGGTCGGACGAGGCGACGGAGGAGGCTCTGAGCGACTGGAAGCTGCCGTTGCGTCTGGCGACGCTGCTGCATGACATTGGCAAGCCGCAGACTCGTACGGTCGGCGACGACGGCTCGACTCATTTCTACGGACATGCGGAGTTGGGCGCGGAGATGGCTGAAGAGCGCCTCTCTGCGCTGCGAGTGCCACACAACACGATTGCGCAGGTGTCGCTGTTGATTCGACACCACTTGCGTCCCGGGCAGGTCAACGCTCCGGGTCAGCCGCCGACGAGTCGTGCGCTGTATCGATTTCACAAGGCGCTGGGCGACGCTGCTGGGCCGTTGTGTTTCCTCTTCCTCGCGGACTCGCTCGCGACGGTGGGCGTTGACGTGTTGCTGCCTCGCTGGTCGGCGTACACGGAGCACGTGGCGCGTATTCTCAACTGGCAGCCGGCCTGGCGCTCGTCGAGCGCTGCCGCGAGCCTGCTCGACGGACGCGGCATCATGTCGGCGGCGGGGATTCCGCCGGGGCCGCTCGTTGGCCGAATCCGTGCAAAGATCGACGAGGCGGCCGCAATTGGTGAGATTACGGACGTTGAAGAGGCTCGCGCGCTGGCTCGATCGCTCGCGGCTGCGGCGCAGGAGTAGCAGCGCATGACCGAAGTCATTCTGATCACGCTGCTCGTTGTGGCGCTCTTCTATCTCTTCTTCATCCGTCCCACTCGAACGGAGGAGCGTCGGCGGCAGCGAGACCTCAACGAGCTGCGGGTTGGCGACACGGTGCTCACACGGGGCGGACTGATCGCGGAAGTCGCTGGCGTCGAGACGCCGGAGGAGGGGCCAATGATCGTCTTGCTGCGGCTCAGCGACGATGTCGTCGTGCGGGCGCGCACGGGCGCGGTTGAAGAGCGAATCTCGGCCGCGCCCGACTTCGAGGACGATGGTGAGTGAGTGAGTCTTCCGTCACTTCCGCACAGACTGAAGCGGGATAGCGGGATAGAGTGCTCAGAGCATGGACATAACAGAACAGTTCCACATTGGAGCGGGCGGCCTGAGCGGTGATTGACTTCTTTCGACGCTTCAAGTTCCGCGATGCCTACGTCTTCGCGCTGATCCTGATTCTCGCGGCGTTCGCGATTGCTGCGGCGTGGCCGGGCAACCCGGATCGCTACCTGCCCAGCTTCATCCCCTGGCCCGAGGGCGGCGGTGTGAGTGTGGGCGATTGGGAGCGGAACGAGTTCCGTCTCGGCCTCGACCTCGCCGGCGGCGTGTCGATCACGCTCGAGGTCTCTGGGGAAGCGGCGCCGGTCCGGCGCGGGGAGTCGCTCAACCAGTTTCTCGACCGGGAGGGCGTCGAGCTGGACGAGATCATCGATCTGAATCCGGCGATCGCCGAGCTCGATGCTGACCGCTACGATCTTCCGTTGCCGGAGGAGATCAACGAGATCACGCTCCCGCTCAACGTCGACGACGATGCGCTTGCCGAGGCGGTGAACGAGTCGCGTCGGGTGATCGAGGAACGGGTCAACGGCTTTGGCATCTCGGAGGCGGAAGTCACGGTGGTCGGTGAAGATCGGATCAACGCGCAGATCCCGGGCGTGGACGCGGACGAGGCGTCCGACCTGGTTGGTTCCACGGCGCTGCTCGAGTTCCGATCCATCGACCAAGCTCAGCCGCAGCCGGAGCGTACGATCGACCGACTCGAGATATCGGATGCCGTGGACGACATCTGGGATCCGCAGCTGCCGCTCGATGACGGGCGATTCGTGCGCCGCGTCCAACCTTTCTTCATCCCGCCGGAGGATGAGGATGTGATCGTTGCTCAGGGCGTGCGATGGCTGCCGGCGACGGGCATCAACTCGGAAGGCGCGACGGTGCAGCTGACCGGCCGTCATCTGATCGCGGACTCGATTTCGCGCACGCTCGATCAAGCGGGCGACCCGGCGCTGGCCTTCGAGTTCGACGAAGAAGGCGCGCGGCTGATGGAGCAGATCACGCGGCTGCTGTTCGAGACCCGCGGGCTGCTCGGCATCTTCGTTGACGGTCAACTGATCTCCAGCCCCGCTGTGAACGCGGTGATCAGCGACTCTGGCATCATCAATGGCCTGACCGAAGAGGACGCCATCACGCTGCGGCGGCAGTTGCGGGCGGGTGCCCTGCCGATCAACCTGCGCGTGCTGCAGAGCTCCGAAGTTGCGGCCACGCTTGGCGAGGACTCCGTGATCGATACGGTCCAGGCTGGGGTGGTTGCCTTCCTGGCGATCGTGGTGTTCATGATCATCTACTACCGAGTGCCGGGCCTGGTCGCGGCGTTGGCGCTGGTCGTCTACGCGGCCGGCGTGATGGCGACGTTCAAACTGGTCCCGATCACGCTGACGCTGGCTGGGGTTGCCGGGCTCGTGCTGTCGATTGGCTTCGCGGTCGACGGCAACGTGCTGATTTTCGAGCGGCTCAAGGAGGAACTGCGGCTGGGTCGCAGTCTGAGCGGGGCCGTTGACACCGCGTGGGCGCGGGCGTGGCCGGCGATTCGCGACGGCAACGTCTCGACGATCATCACGGTCGCGATCCTGTGGCTGTTCGCGGACGCACTCAACCAGAACCTGATCAAGTCGTTCGCGCTGGCGCTGTTGGTCGGCACGGGCTTCAGCTTTGTGACGGTCATTTTCGTGACCCGCAACTTCATGACGATGGCCGTCAGCACGGGCTGGGTTCGCGGATTGCAGCCGTTCGGCGTGCGTCAAGTGACCGTGCGTCCCGGCCCGGACGGAGGCGGCAGCAGATGATCGATTTCGTTGGACGCCGCCGCTTCTATGCCGTGTTCTCGCTGCTGATGATCATCCCATCGCTGATCGGGCTGGCGCTCTGGCAGTTTGAAGCGGGGCTCGACTTCGCGGGGGGGCTCGAGACAGAGGTGCGCATCCTGGCAGACGCTGATCTCGATGATGTCCAGTCAGCGGTGGCCGGGATCGAGGTCGGCGAGGATGCGCCGCTGGGCGCGGCTGTGTCTGCCAGCGAGGGCGAGGACGGTTCCTACGTGGTGACGGCCACGAGCCTGACGTCAAGCTCGGATGACCTGGGCACGCTGTCCGCGCAGATCCAGAGCGCGCTGGCGGCCAACTTGCCAACCTCCGAAGTCCTGAGCGATGAGACGGACGACGAGCGTTACCGACGCGAGTTCTGGTTCCCTGGCGAGGCCACGCAGGACGATGTCCGCGCTGCGCTGGAGACCATCGGACTGGGCGGTGCGCGCATCCAGGCGACGGACGGGTCGACGTTCCGGGTTCGAGTCGAACAACCAGCCGACGGCGATCTCGAACGGTTGCGTCAGCGGATCAACGCGGCGCTGGAGACGGAAATCGGACCGATTGCGGTGCTGCAGAGCGCGTCGGTCTCGGGGACGCTGTCCGTGGAGATCGCGCGCGACGCGGGCATTGCCCTGGCGGTCGCCGCCGTGGCGATCTTGATCTACATCTCGATGGCGTTCCGACGGCTGCCCAATCCGGTCCTGTACGGATCGGCGGCGATCGTGGCGCTGTTGCACGACGTGACGATCGTGGCCGGCGCGTTTGCGATTGGGGGACGGATCGCCGGGCTGGAGGTGAATGCGATGTTCGTCACGGCGTTGTTGGCGATCATTGGATACAGCGTGAACGACACGATTGTGGTGTTCGACCGGATCCGCGAGAACCTGTTGCTCGATCCGCGCGAAGACTTCCGACGAGTCGTCAACGCGGCGATCACCCAATCGCTGGGTCGATCGCTGAACACCTCGATCACGGTCGTGCTGGCGTTGCTGGCGCTGCTGCTGATTGGCGGTGTGACGATTCGACCGTTCGTGATCGTGCTGTTCATCGGCACGGTTGCGGGCACGTACTCGTCGATTGCGGTGGCGAGCCAGATTGTCTTCTTGTGGCAGGACGGAACGCTGCCGCGGCTACTGAGGATTGGCGGAGAGCGGCAAGTGGTTCGACGCGTGGAGCGCGGCGTCTGACCGGATCAGCCGTTGATCATCCCTTACGCAAGACTCGGGCATCGCCGACGCGGCGGGTGAGCCGCTGGGTGTCGAGGTGTTCCAGAAATGCTTGCGCGATCTTGCGGCTGGTAGCCAGCCGGTCGTGGACATCGGCGAGCGTGGCGCGATCCTGAGATTCGAGTAGGGCCATCGTGTCAGTGACCATCCGCTCGTAGTGGCCGCGATCGAGCGCGATGCCGCCCTTGAGCAGGACGATCAGCTGGCGGGATTCGAGGTACTCGAGCAGCTCCGCGTCGATGCTGGAGTCGGTTTCGGGCCGGACGCCCTGTTGCTTGAGGCGAACGAGCAGGGCGTCGACCTGTTGCTGCTGCGCTTCGACAAGTGCAGCCTTGCGACCGGGCAGGTCGAACGCGCTGTCGTTGAGCACGAGCGTCCCGGCGTCCAGCAAGCGCTGTTGGAGGAAGGTGAAGGCGCGCTGGGGGAGATTCAGCCTGCTGCGCAGGTCTTCGCGCGGTAGTCCGGCTCGAAGCGGAAACTGATTTACATAATGATCGACTGTGGCTTCGGCGCGGGACAGCAATGCGCCGAGCCCGCTGTCCGTGATCAGCGCCGTTGAGTCGGTCAGTCCGCCATCGTCCATGACGACGATGACACCGTCCGCAATCTGGCGTTGCACAGCGGCGGCTGCCTCATCCGCGGCGAGCTCGCTGCGAGACCGTAGCTCGTTCCAGGCTGCGGGTTCCATCCGTTGCAGAACGGTGAGCAGGGTGTCGTCGGGCGATCCGTCCAACAAGCGCTGCAGCGCCTGCAATGTCGAAGCGTCGTTGCGATGGTGTCGACGGGGTCGCGTGTCGACGATTCGACCGCCGGCGACCGTGGCGTCTCCCGAGCGGAGGACGAAGTGGTCCCCGCGAGCGGCGGCGATCGGGCGATCGAGCCGCAACTGGGCCCAGGTCGACGCGCCCGCTGCCAAGTCGTCGCCTTCCAGTAGACGGACCCGCGCCTGCACTTCGTCTGCGCCGACGTGCAGCGTGCGGGTCGCGTTGTGCGGCAGCGGGCGGGCCGCGCCGCTGACGGTGCGCAGCCGAATGTCCACGGCCGTCGTCGGTTGCAGCCAGCCTGGGGATGTCAGCACCATGCCGCGCTCGATGTCGTTGGCCGAGACGCCGCTTAAGTTGACCGCCGTGCGAGCGCCGGGCGGCGCGGTCTCCAACGACTGCTCGTGGGACTGCAGGCCGCGCACACGGCAGGCGATCCGTCCTGGCTCAATGACGACTGCGTCTCCGACGTTGAGTGGGCCGTCCAGGAGGGTTCCGGTTACGACGGTGCCGAAGCCGGCGATCGAGAAAGCGCGATCAATCGGCATGCGGGGATGCCCGTGGCTGGGAATCGGCGGCAGGTCGTCGAGCAACGCGTCGATTTGCTCCTGCAGGGCGTTCATTCCGTCGCTTTGTAGGGCTGAGACGGGCACGATCGTTGCGTCCGCGAGCGCGGTGCGCTCCAGCAGCTCGGCGATCTCCTCTTCGACCAGCGCCAGCCACTCTTCGTCGACCAGATCGATCTTGGTCAGGGCCACGAGGCCGCGCTCGATCTCGAGCAGATCGAGGATGTCGAGGTGTTCGCGAGTCTGGGGCATGACGCCTTCGTCCGCGGCGATGACGAGCAGGGCAAGATTGATGCCGCCCACGCCGGCCAGCATGTTCTTGATGAAGCGCTCGTGACCTGGCACGTCGACGATGCTGACGTCGCGTCCGGAGGGGAGCTGGCACCAGGCGAAGCCAAGGTCAATGGTCAGCCCGCGCGCCTGTTCTTCCGCCCAGCGGTCGGGGTCGATGCCGGACAAGGCGCGCACGAGGGTGCTTTTGCCGTGGTCGACGTGTCCAGCGGTGCCGATGACGTACACGGGTACCCTGCTCTCAGCTAAACATTGGCGCGCACTTGCGCTGGGCATTGGCGCGCATGCGCGCTGGATTGAGGATATGTGCGATGAAGGCGATCGTCGTGGACCCGCCTGGCAGGAACGCGGACTCGCTGCGTCTGGACGACGTGCCTGACCCTCAGCCGTCGGACGAGGAGGTGCTCCTCCGTGTCCATGCGACGGCGTTGAACCGCGCCGACATCATGCAGCGGATGGGCAACTATCCAGCTCAGCACGGCGCGTCGGAGATTCTGGGTCTGGAGCTGGCTGGCGAGGTGATCGAGACAGGCTCGCGGGTGCGCGGACTCTCCGTCGGCGATCGCGTGTACGGACTCTCGGGCGGCGGAGGCTATGCCGAGATGGCCACGCTGCACGAGTCGCTGGCCATGCCGATCCCCGACGATCTGACGTACCACGAGGCGGCGTCGATCCCCGAGGTGTTCTTCACCGCGAACACGGCAGTGCGGACGCTGGGCGAGACGCTGCCTGGCGAGCGGCTGCTGGTCCACGCGGGGGGTAGCGGGGTCGGCATCGCCGCGATTCAGATCGGCCGGCTGATCGGTGCGGAAGTCTGGATCACTGCTGGGTCGGAGGAGAAGTGCGAGCGGGCCCGTGAGCTCGGCGCGGATCGCACCATCAACTATCGAGAGCAGGACTTTGCGGAGGTCATCGCGGAGGAGACTGGCGGCGAGGGCGTGAATGTGATTCTCGACGTGATCGGTCGCGACTACTGGGACGCCAATCTGCGTTCTCTGTCGCAGGCTGGGCGGCTGGTCGTCGTCGGGCTGATGGGCGGTGCGGCGGCTGAGACCAATCTGGGCGTGCTGATGCAGAAGCGTCTGCGCATCCATGGCACGGTGATGCGCGCGCGACCGTTGATCGATCGAGCGGAGATCACGCGCGACTACCAGCGGCATCTGGAGCCGGCGATTGTCAATGGCGACATGAAGCCCGTGATCGACTCCGTGTTCCCGCTCGGCAAGGCCGCGGAGGCTCACCAGTACATGGCGGAGAATCGGAACTTTGGCAAGATTCTGCTCGATTGCATTGAGGTTGATGAGTTGGAGTGAGGGATGGGGAGCCCCCCTCCGTCACTGCGTGACACCTCCCCCAGAGGGGGAGGTTCTTGGTTTGCGTTACTGGGTGACACCTCCCTGGAGGGGGAGGCTTTGGTTTGCGTCACTGGGTGACACCTCCGCCTGAGGGGGAGGTTTTTGATGGAGGGTGGGCTGTTATGGGTTGACTTCTAGGAGTCGGACGAATATTTCGTTGGCGACTGCGTGGCCGCGTTTGGTTAGGCTGAGGCGTCCTTGATGCTGCTGTGCGAGACCGTTGGCGATGGCCCATTCGATGGTTGGCCGCAGACGCTCGGCCGGTTTGGGCAGCGACATTAGCTCGACACCTTCCATCAACCTGAGTCCGGAGGTCAGCGTGTCGATCAGGTGATCCCACTCGGACACGCGCTCGGCCGCTTCAATTGCCGGCGAGGGCAGGTCGTCGAGCAGCGGCTCGGTTTGGGCAGCGGTCAGGCGATCGATGTACAGCCGCGGACTGCGCACGACCTGGTAGCGCAGACCGTCGACGAATCCATGGGCGCCGGGCCCGATCGCCAGATACTCCTGGTTGCGCCAGTAGGTCAGATTGTGCAGACACTGGCGTCCGGGACGTGCGTAGTTGCTGGTTTCGTAGTGCTCGTAGCCGGCGTCAGACAGCCGCTGCGCGGTCCAGTCGGCGATGTCTGCGACGCGGTCGGGGTCGGCTTCGATCACGCGTCCGGCCGCGACGCGAGCGGCCAATGGCGTGCCCTCTTCGACGGTCAAGGCGTAGCACGATATGTGGTCGGGACCGCTGTCGTGCCAATTGATGACTCGCTCCAGCGTGTCTTGCCAGGACTCCAGAGATTGCCCAGGCAGCCCGTAGATGAGGTCGATGTTGACGTTGTCGAAGCCTGCCCTTCGGATGTCCGAGAAGGCGGCCTCGGCTCGATCGGCGGAGTGGATGCGGTCGAGGAAGACGAGCTCGGCTGCATGCAGCGATTGCACGCCCATGGAGACTCGGTTGACGCCTGCGGCGCGGTAGGCCTGGAGGCGTTCGAGTTGCACGCTCTCGGGGTTGGCTTCCAGCGTGATTTCGGCATCGGCGGCGATCTGCAGGCTTGCGAGTGAGTGATCGAGCAGCCTGTGGATGGACTCGCCTTCGAGCAGACTCGGTGTCCCGCCGCCGATGAAGATGGTGGTGATTTCCCGCTGCGCGACGCTCGGCGACCAGAGGGTGATCTCCCGCAACGCGGCCTCGAGCCAAGCGGACTGCATGTCTTCGATGCCGGCGTAGGAGTTGAAGTCGCAATAGGAGCACTTGACCGTGCAGAACGGGACGTGGACGTAGAGACCGAGTGGTGCAGACATGTTGCGAGTGTATGGACTGTGAGTGTCAGGACTGATTGCCCGCGCTGCGGCATGGTGACACACTCGACAGACAAGCTGGGAGGCGACGTGCTGAAGTCACACGGATGCGGCGCGCTGCGCGCGGAACACGCAGGAGAAACGGTCACGTTGGCGGGCTGGGTGCATCGCCGGCGCGATCACGGACAGCTGATCTTCATCGATCTGCGCGACCGCGACGGTCTCGTGCAAGTGGTGGTGCGGCCCGACGATCATCCCGAGGCCTATGCGGCGGCCAACGACGTGCGCGGAGAGTACGTTTTGCGCGTCGAGGGTGAAGTCGTCGAGCGCTCGGAGGCCACGCGTAATCCCAACCTGCCGACGGGCGATGTGGAGGTCGTCGCGACGGGGGTGCACGTGCTCAACGCGGCAAAGACGCCGCCGTTCTCGGTGTCCGAGGACGATGACGTCAACGAGTTGGTTCGGATGCAGTATCGCTACATCGACCTGCGCCGTCCGACGATGATTGCTGCGCTCGAGCTGCGGCATCGGCTCAACCAGTTCATCCGCGACTTCATGACGGAGCGAGGCTTCCTGGAGGTTGAGACGCCGATCCTCGTCGCGGCCACGCCGGAAGGTGCGCGCGACTATGTCGTGCCCAGCCGGTTGACGCCTGGCGCGTTCTACGCTCTGCCGCAGGCGCCGCAGCAGTTCAAGCAGCTGCTGATGGTGGCGGGTGTCGAGCGTTACTTCCAGATCGCCCGCTGCTTCCGCGACGAAGACCTGCGGGCGGATCGTCAGCCGGAGTTTGTTCAGCTGGACCTCGAGTGGTCGTTCTGCGAGGAGCAGGACATCCTGGGCTTGCTGGAGGAGTTGTTCTCAGAAGCGGCTGCCGCGCTGCGTCCCGATCTGACGGTGCCGCGGCCCTTCCCGCGCCTGACCTGGCATGAGGCGATGGAGCGCTATGGGTCAGACAAGCCTGACTTGCGCTACGGGCTCGAGCTGTCTGATTGCTCGGATATCGCCGAGAGGTCGGGCTTCGGCGTGTTTTCGTCGACGATCGCCAACGGCGGACGGGTTCGCGGGATCGTGATGCCTGGCGGCGCTTCGTTGTCGCGCCGCGATGTTGACGGCTTCACCAATCTGGCCAAAACGATGGGCGCGCCGGGGTTGGTCTCGCTGCAGTTCAGCGCTGATCCCGCGACCGCGAGCGAGGACGATGTCCGCTCGCCGGTCCTGCGCCACCTGGGCATTGCGGATGCGCGGCGAATCGGCGAACGCTGCGGGGCGTCAGCGGGAGACCTGGTGCTGCTGGCCGCCGGTGAGGCGGGCATGGTGTCGACGGTGCTCGACGGCATTCGTCGGGAGCTGGCGCGGCGCCTCGATCTGGTCGACGACCGCATCCTCAACTTTGGCTTCATCACCGACTTCCCGCTCGTCGAATGGGACGAGGACGGCCAGCGCTGGGACGCGTTGCACCATCCCTTCACCGCTCCGAACGAGGCGGATGCCGGGCTGCTCGACAGCGACCCGTCGAGCGTGCGGGCGCGCGCCTACGACGCCATCTGCAACGGTTTCGAGCTGGGATCGGGATCGATTCGGATTCACCAGCGTGACGTGCAGCTGCGTTTGTTCGAGCTGCTCGGTATCGGCGCAGAGGAAGCGCAGCAGCGGTTTGGCCACATGCTCGACGCATTTGAGTACGGCGCGCCGCCGCATGGCGGGTTCGCATTCGGGATCGACCGGGTCGCGATGCTGCTCGCTGGCACCGAGAACATCCGCGAGGTGATCGCGTTCCCCAAGACGATGTCCGCGTCGGACCCGATGACTGGCGCACCGATGCCGATTGCCGAGGAGCAGTTGGATGAGCTGCATCTGCTCGTGCGGGAGGCTGAGTCGTCCGATCAATCAGCGGGCGAGTGATAATCTGGCCTTATCGGCTCCTCTGGCCGACGGGGTTGGACGCACTGGCTGAGACCGTGAAGGTGAGGCGTGCGCGTGGCGAACGCGATGACTCGAACCATGTTGCTGGCGCTGATCGGTGTGTTGGGCGCTGTCCTGATTTCTGCCTGCAGCGGCGATGACGACGGTCAGCAGCAACGGACCACTCAAGCGACGCAGGAAGCAGCCGAACGCAGCGAGCGTCAGCAGACCGAGGCGCAGCAAACGCAAGAGGACCAGCAAGCCGAGTCCGACGCTGCAGAGGCTCAAGCCCAGCAGTCCGCGGACGCTGCCGCGGTTCCACGTGAGAGCGGCACCTTCCGCATCGCCCGGGCGGAGCCGATCAACCTTGATCCGGCGCAGATTACTGATGTCACGTCGGCGGTGATCGCCGTCGAGATTTTCGGCGGTCTCGTGACGCTCAACCGAGAGCTGCAGATTGCCGCTGACCTTGCCGAGTCGGTGCCTGGACCGCAGATCAACGACGACGGCACGGTCACGTACCGCTTCACGATCCGGGAGAACGCGCAGTTTCATGACGGCAAGCCGATTACGGCTGACGATTTCAAGTGGAGCTTTGAACGCAACCTGAATCCCGAGACGCTGTCGCCGACCGCGCCTGACTTCCTGGGCGACATCGTTGGCGCTGCCGAGTTTGTGCGCGGCCGCGCTGACGAGGTTTTCGGTATCCAGGTGATCGACGAGCGCACGCTGGACATCACGATCGGGCAGGCGACGCCGGTCTTCTTGTACAAGCTGACGTATCCGACCGCCTACGTGCTTGATCGGGAGCAGGTGGAGGCTGACCCGGATCGCTGGGCGCTCAATCCCAACGGGACAGGTCCGTTCAAGCTGGCGGAGTGGACGCTGGGCGAGGGCCTGGTGCTGGAGCGGTTCGACGAGTACCACGTCGAGCCGGCGCGGGTGGCGCGGATTGACGTGCGTTTCGCGGGCGGATCGGTCGAGCAGTATGAGAACGACGAGCTGGATCAGGCGTTCATCGGCATCAACGACATCGAGCGGGTTCGCGATCCGGCCTCGCCGCTGAACGCTGAGTACATCTCGCGGCCGGAGCTGTCGATCTTCTATCTGGCTTTCAACGTGTCGACGCCGCCGTTCGACGATGTGAATCTGCGCCTGGCGCTGGCCCACGCGATTGACAAAACCACGATCACGCAAGAAGTCCAAGCTGATCTGTTGGTCCAGGCTCGGCAGATCATTCCGCCGGGTCTGGCCGCGCATGACGCGGAGTATCCGGGGCTCGTCTTCGACCCGGAGCTGGCGGCCGAGTATCTCGCGGCTTCGCGCTACGCGGGCACGCCGCTGCTTGACGACGTCCGACTCACGATCTCGGGCGCCGGGGCGACGCCGGGCCCGTCGATTGAGGCGATCCAGGACATGTGGCGTCAGCATTTGGGTCTGGAAGTGGAAATCCAGCAGGTGGAGTTCGCGAGTTTCATCTCAGACATCGACCGCGGCCTGTACGGCTTCTTCTCGCTGGGCTGGAGTCTCGACTATCCCGACCCGCACAACGTGCTCGATTACAAGTTCCACAGCGCGTCGCTGGGCAACGATGTTGGGCTGGACGATGAGGAGATCGACTCGTTGCTCGAGCAGGCGCGTTACTCGCTTGACCAGGAACTGCGCACGGGTCTGTACCAGCAGGTGGACCGCAGGCTGGTCGAGGAGGCTGTCTGGATTCCGTTGTACTACTCCGTCGCGCACGAGTTGGTGAAGCCGTACGTGCAGGACTACGAGCCGACGCGAATGGTCATTCCGCACCTGCGCTACGTCAGCATCACGGAGTAGCGGCCGCGGGCAAGACGCCGCGCTGAAAGGGTCAGCACATGGGCTCCGGCGCTGTCCCGCTGTTGATCCGACGCTTGCTGTTGGTGCCGCTGCTGGTGTTTGCGGTGATGGCGCTGACCTACGCGTTGACGCATGCCGCGCCTGGCGATCCGGTCAAGATCATCGCCGGGGCGCGGGACATTGAGCCTGAGCGCGCCCAACAGATTCGTGAGGAGTTCGGCCTCGAGGGCAGCTACGTCGAGCGCTTTGCGCGCTACGTCTGGGGAGTCGTGTCGCGGGGCGACCTGGGACCGTCGTACTACTACCGATCGCCGGTGCGATCGGTGCAGGAGTTGCTGGGCCAGCGCATCTGGGTGTCGGCGCAGATCAACCTGATCGTGATGGCGCTGGTCTTCGGGCTGGGCATCCCGCTGGGGGTGTACGCGGCGGTCAACCGCGGCAAGTGGAAAGATCCGACGCTGATCGCGTTCCTGAAGATCTTCGATTCCATTCCCTCACCGATCCTCGTCGTGTTGATGGCTGCGCTGATGGTCAACGGATTGGCGCCGATCTTCAACTTCCTCGGCTTCAATGTCCCCAATGTGTGGACGCCTGGTGATCCGGCCTCGTACATCATTCCCGTTGTCGCGCTGACGCTGCCGTCGATCGGCGGGACGGCGAGGTTTGTGCGCATTTCGTGTCTGACCACGATTGACGACGACTACGTGCGCACTGCGCGGGCCAAGGGCTTGACTGAACGGCGCATTCTCTACGGACACGTCCTGCGCAACGCGATGCTGCCGCTGTCGACCGTGTTCGGCCTGTCGATCGTGGGCATCATCGGCGGATCGATCATCATCGAGACCGCTTATGGCGTGCCGGGAGTCGGAGCGTTCATGTTCCAGTCGATCACGCAGCGCGATTTCAACGTGATTCTGGGTTTCACGCTGCTGACCGCGACGCTGTTCATCGTGGTCAACGCGCTGATTGATGCGCTGTACATCTTCATTGATCCGCGAATCCGCTTCACGGCGCGCTTCCAATGACGACGCGCGCGGAGATTCAACCGCAATGGGCGATGCCGCAGCGATCTGAGGCGCCGTGGCTGCGCGCGCTGCGGGCGATCCTGAAGAAACGGGTCGCTGTTGTCTGCATCGCGGTGATCGTCGTGCTCTACGGGGCTGGCGCGTTCACGATGCTGGATGCCTTCGGCATCGACATCGGCTTGCAGGATCCGAACCAATCCAACCTGAGCCAGCGCCGTTCGATCCGTGAGGTTGACGGCGCGCCGGAGACGTTGGGGGCCTTCACGCAGCGGCTGGATGTGGAGCTGTCCACGCTGGGCGAGCTCAACCCGGAGATCGTGGATGAGTACGGTCCTCTGACAGCGGATACGGTGCTGCCGGCCCGCACTGAACTGGTCCTGAGCGGTGACGAATCGTTGCAAGGACCGTCGTCGGATCACTGGCTGGGCACGGATCGCAACGGACGCGACATTTTCGCTCGGGCGATGTACTCGCTGCGCACGACGCTGATCATCAGCATCATCTCGGTCGTGTTCGGGAATCTCTTCCTCGGCCTTGGATTGGGTCTGTTGGCCGGCTATCGAGGCGGCCTGATCGATCAGATCATCATGCGGATCGGCGACGTGATGCTGGCGATGCCTGGATTGCTCTTCCTGATCGTGGTTGTGGCTGTCTTTCGTGATCAGTGGGAAGACTGGTTCCGTGCGATCGAGGATGCGACGGGGATGCACTGGCTGATCGAGCAGGGCGTTGATGACTATGTGCTGATCGTGTTTGCGTTGTCTCTGGTGGGTTGGGCAGGTTCCGCGCGGTTCTATCGGGCGCAAGTGCTGGCGCTGCGCGAGTCGGACTACATCCTCGCTGCTGAGACGATCGGCGCGCGCACGCCGCGAGTGCTCATTCGGCACCTGTTTCCGGGCATCCTGCCCTGGTTCATTGTCGGATTCAGCGCCTCCTTGGGCGAGGTCGCCGGTTCCGAGGTTGTGCTGACCTGGCTCGGTATCGGGATCACGCCGCCGACGCCGTCCTTCGGCATCCTGGTCTCGAATGCCGGCGGCCGCACCTCTCTGCTCGCGTATCCGTGGTTGATGCTCGTGCCGTTTACTTCGCTGCTGATTTTGATGCTTGCGTTCAACCTGCTGGGTGATGCGATCAATGACGTGCTCAATCCACGGGGACGCTGATGCTCGCGGCACAGACTGCATAACGGCGCGGGCCAGATTCGCTGATATGCTCACGCCAGCCAGCCTGTCCAGGCTGCGCCGGCGTTGGCGTGCGGCGGCACTGGAAGGCCTGAGAGTGGATCGATGAAAGTTACCGCCGAAGCAATCCCGGAGCGGCAGATGCTGCTCGAAATCGAGCTTGAAGACGCGCAGGTCAAGAAGGCACTGAACCAGGCCGCGCGGCGCCTGTCGCAGCAGTACCGCATCCCCGGCTTTCGCAAGGGCAAGGCCCCGCGCGGAGTGGTCGAGAGCGCGCTCGGCGTCGACATCGTGTTTGAGGAGGCTGCCGAACGGCTGATTCCGCAAGCTTTGAGCGAGGCGCTCGAGCAAGAAGGCATCGAGGCTGTCGGACAGCCCAGCGTCGAGATCACGGAGCGCGAGCCGGTGATCTTCAAGGCCACTGTCCCGCTCGAGCCGACGTGTGATCTGGGCGACTACCGCAGCATCGCCGTGGCGAAGCCCGAGAGCGAGTATTCGGCGGAGATGCTCGAAGAGCGCATGCTCGAGCTGCGCCGTCAGCATGCCTTGCTGGAACCGGTCGAGCGGCCGCCCGAGCTTGACGACCGCGTCACCGCTGACGTCAAGGCGGAGGTCGAGGGTGAGCAGATTCTCGATCAGCCAGGCGCCGAGTTCCACCTGCGGGCGGGCTCGGTGATCGGCGTGCCGGGACTGAGTGAGCGCCTCGTCGGCGTTGCCGTGGGCGAGGAACATCAGATCGACATCGAGGTCGATGAGGATTGGGACGATGCGGAAGTCGCCGGCAAGACGGTCACCTTCACCGTCACGGTCCACGACGTGAAGTCGGAGGAGCTGCCGGAGCCGGATGACGACTTTGCGATGGAGGTCTCGGAGGAGTTCGAGACGTATGACGATCTGCGCGAGCGGGTCGAGAGCGGTCTGCGGGAGCAGACTGACCGTCAGGCGGACGAGCAGTTCTCACAAGCGGTGATGCAAGCGGTGGTGGGCAAGGCCACGCTCGAGTATCCGCCGGCGCTGGTGGAGCATGAGATCGAGCACATGCGGACAGACTTCGCGCGGCAGATGGGTCAGGATCCCAACAGCTTCCTGCGGGACGGATCGGAGCAGGCCGAGCAGCTGCTGACCAGCTTCCGGAGCCAGGCCAACGAGCGGGTGATCAACACGCTCGTCCTGCAACACGCCGGCGAAGACCTTGGCATCGAGGTGACCGACGAGGAGGTCACGGCCGATCTGCAGACCGCGATCTCCTCAATGCAGGTGTCCGACATCAGCCAGTTCGAGGAGATGCTGACCGATGAGGGCATCCGCGGCCAGACCCGGATGCGGCTGATTCGCGAGCGAACGATCGAGCGTTTGCAGCAGATTGCCGTGACCAATCACGCCGCCGGCGTCGCGGACGACGATGATGACGCAGAGGCAGCGGACGCATCCGACGACGAGGCTGCTGAGCCGATCGTTGACGAGGCGATCGTTGACGAGGCCGCCGATTCAGCCGATGAATCCGACGCCGAGTCGACGGAATCGTAGGCCGCGCCGATATGCCAGCCGCTTCTGTCTGGAGCGTGTCTTGGGCGGTATCCACTGACCGAATCGTCCCTACACTGATTGAGCGAAGGAGGGTGTCATGACCCTGACGCATGCAGCCAACGAGACCCTGACGCGAGCGAATGCGATCGTCCCGATGGTGGTGGAGACCACGAATCGGGGTGAGCGCGCGTACGACATCTACTCACTGCTCCTGCGCGAGCGGATCATCTTTTTGGGCACGCCGATCGACGATCAGATTGCGAACGTGATCGTGGCCCAGCTGCTGTATCTCGACCGCGAGGATCCGGATCGCGACATCCAGCTGTATGTGAATTCGCCGGGCGGCGTGATCACGGCCGGGCTCGCAATCTACGACACGATGCAGCTGATCAAGGCTGACGTGTCGACCATCTGCGTGGGTATGTCGGCCTCGATGGGGACGGTGCTGTTGGCGGCCGGTGCTGCCGGCAAGCGCTTTGCGCTGCCGCATGCGACGATCCACATGCATCAGGCGCTCGGTGGGGCGCGTGGTCAGGCGTCTGACATTGAGATCGCGGCACGCGAGATTCTGCGCAACAACGAGACGATCCGCGGCATCCTGGCCACGCACACTGGTCAGCCGCTCGACCGGATCGCCGCCGACACCGACCGCGACTTCTACCTCGATTCTGAGCAAGCGCAGGAGTACGGTCTGGTCGATTCTGTTCTGTCCAGCAGCGCCGCGGGGGATGCAGCAGCGGCAGCTGGCGGTTAGCATCGCAGGCGTGCCGCCCGAGTCGATCTGAACCGGCGACCGGCGCGTCGCAGCAGGAAGGCATGAGCCCATGAGCAGTGCACACGGTGGCAGTCGCGGACAGTACCACTGCTCGTTCTGCATGAAAGATCAGTCCCAGGTGCGGCGTCTGGTCTCTGGCCCCGGCGGTGTCTACATCTGCAATGAGTGCGTCGAGGCGTGCCGCGCCGTGATCAATGACGAGCAGCTCAACGCGCCGACGCCTGAGCCTCGCGCGCAGCCCGAACGCACGCGGCCGCTGCCGCCGCTGACCATCTACGAGCGACTTTGCGAGCACGTCGTGGGCCAGGAAGAGGCCAAGCGGGTCCTCGCCGTCGCCGTGTACAACCACTACAAGCGAATCAACACGGTTATTGACCCCGAAGACGAGGTCGAGCTGGAGAAGAGCAACATCCTGCTCGTCGGCCCGACCGGATCGGGCAAGACGCTGCTGGCCTCCACGCTGGCGCGCATCCTGGATGTGCCCTTCTCGATCGCCGACGCGACCGCTCTGACGGAAGCGGGGTACGTCGGCGAGGATGTCGAGAACATCCTCCTGCATCTGATCCAATCGGCCGACTTCGATATTGCCCGGGCCGAACGGGGGATCATTTACATCGACGAGATCGACAAGATCGCCCGCAAGGCGGACAACCCGTCGATTACGCGCGATGTGTCGGGCGAAGGCGTCCAGCAGGCGCTGCTCAAGATCATCGAAGGCACGGTGGCCTCCGTTCCACCGCAGGGCGGTCGCAAGCATCCTCACCAGGAGTTTCTGCAGATCGACACGAGCAAGATTCTCTTCATCTGCGGCGGCGCCTTCGAGGGACTCGATCAGGTCATTGACCGGCGCGTTCGGACTGGCGTCCGCAATCTTGGTTTCGGATCGGTTACGCCGACGGCCCTGGATCAGGACCGGTTGCTTCATCAGTTGAGTCACGACGATTTGCAGAAGTACGGTCTGATTCCGGAGTTTGTCGGGCGCCTGCCGGTCGTGGTCACGCTGGATCAGCTCGACCAAGCCTCGCTTGTGCGCATCCTGACCGAGCCGAAGAACGCGCTCGTGCGCCAGTATGAGCGATTCTTCGACATGGATGGCGTCGAGCTGAGCTTCACACCGGAGGCGCTTGACGCGATCGCCGAGCAGGCGATTGCCGAGTCGACCGGTGCGCGCGGGTTGCGCACGGTGGTCGAGGAGTTGCTGCTGGACGTGATGTTCGAGGTGCCGGGTCGACCGGAAGTGAAGAAGTGCGTCGTCAACGCGGACACAGTGCGTCGGGCGGAGCGGCCGCTGCTGTTGAACGACCAGGGCTTGGCCGTGGAGTACGAGGCGATTCGACGCCGAAGCGACGGACGATTGGCGCAGCGCCAGGAAAGCGCGTAATGTCAGGCGCCGCCGTGCGCCGGCCGCCCGCCGCTGATCCGGGTGTGGCAGGCCGAATGCGGGTGCGTGTTGACGCGCTCCTCGTCCAGCAAGGCGGCGCTCCCGATTTGCACACCGCTCGCGGTTTGATCATGGCCGGCCGGGTTCACACGCACGACCAGCGATTCACGCAGGCAGGCCAGCAGGTGCCCGCTGACACGCTGCTGATCGTCAAAGGCGCGCGCCCCTATGCATCGCGAGGCGGCGAGAAGCTCGTGTCTGCTCTGGATGCCTGGAACATCGATGTCTCGGGCCGAGTCTGCCTCGATGTGGGCGCATCGACGGGGGGATTCACCGACCTGCTGCTCAGTCGCGGCGCGAGCCATGTGTTTGCCGTTGACTCGGGCTACGGACAGCTCGCTGCGCATCTGCGAGCCGACCAGCGCGTCACATCGATGGAGCGCACACACATCTGCCAGCTGGGGACCCTCCCGATCACGCCCACGCTGGCGACCATCGATGTTTCGTTCATCGGACTGAGGCAAGTGCTGCCCTGCGTTGCGGAGTCAATGGGGCCGAGTCAGGATGTGATCGCGCTCGTCAAGCCGCAGTTTGAGGCTGCGCCGTCCGACGTGGACGAACGCGGCGTCGTGCGTGATCGAATGGTGCAGGGTCGAGTGATCAGCAGCGTCCTATCGTGGTGTTGGGCTCGCGGCTGGCGCGTCGGCGGTGTGCACCGCTCGCCGCTTGCGGGTCCGGCTGGCAACCGAGAGTGGTTTGTCTGGCTGCGAACACCGTGACTGACATCTCCTGCATCGGCATTTACTATCACCCGCGTCTTGAAGACGCGCGAGCGCAGGCGGACCAGCTTGCCGACACGTTGCGGCGGCTGGGGTGCGATGCGTGGACTTCGCAGCCGTGGGAGCCGGCGCGCTCGACCGAGCGGCTGCCGCAGACCGATCTGCTGATCTGTCTGGGTGGGGACGGTACGATTCTGCGCGCGGCCCGAGCCAGCGCGGGATTCGATTGCCTGATCCTGGGCGTTGACCTCGGTCGTCAGGCGTTTCTGACCGAGTTACAGCCCGATCAGCTTGAAGACCACATCCCCATGTTGCTGTCGGGGGACTTCACGGTGGAAGATCGCACGATGCTCGAGGCCGAACCGTTCGGCGTTGAGGACGAGGCGCCGTCTGTGCTGCCGGCGCTGAACGACGTGATGATCGGCCGAGGCAGTCTCGGCCAGCCGGCCTACATCGCGGTCTGGGTGGGTTCAGACCTGGTGGGTGTCGTGCGAGCGGACGCGGTGGTCGTGGCTTCGGCGACGGGCAGCACGGGATACTCGCTGTCTGCCGGCGGACCGATCCTCCATCCACAAGCGCGCAGCGTGGTGCTCACGCCGGTCGCGCCGCACCTCGCCCAGGCGGCGCCCGTCGTGCTGCCCGCCGACGCGGTGATCGAGCTGCGGCTCGGTCGAGAGCAGCCGGGCATGCTGTCGGTGGACGGGCAGCGACCGTATCCGTTGCAACCGAGCGGCGGAGTGCGGGTGCAGCGCAGCGATTCGTTGGCGCGGCTGGTGCGTTTTGGCGAGCGTTCATTCTTCGCACAGCTCGGACAGCGGCTCGCCTGGCTCGACGAGCGCCGCCTCGAGGCGATTGCGCGGACCGGAGTTGAAGCGTTCGACGCCGATAGCGCCGATCCGATGTGAGATCGAATTTGCAGGCGCTCGGTTCGATATAGTGAACGGGCGTTTCACGGTTGCGTAGGAAGCTGAGCGAGGGTCGCTGTGCTGGTCGGGCTGCATTTGCGAAACTTCGCGCTGACCGAGCGCGTCGAGCTGGAGTTGCATGGCGGCTTCACGGTCATCACCGGCGAGACCGGCGCGGGCAAGAGTGTGCTGATTCAGGCGATCAGCTTCGCGCTGGGGTTGACGGCCGACAGCGAGATGATTCGTCCCGGCGCGGACAGCGCCGAAGTCGAGGCCGTCTTCCAGCTCGACGGCAGCGATGTCTTCAGCGCGGTCGCCAGCGTGATGGCCGACGCGGACATTCCCTTTGACGGCGAGCTGATCATCCGTCGCACGATCGGTCAGCCGCGCGACGATTCGCAGCGGATCAGCGGACGGCTCCGCCTGAATGATCGGGCGGCCAGCGTCGGTGTTCTCAAGGACCTGGCGCCGCTGCTCGCAGACATACATGGTCAACGCGAGCACCTTTCGCTGCTGCGGCCGATGGAGCAAATGCAGCTGTTGGATCGATTCGCAGGCGTCGAGGAGGAGCGCGCGGCATTCTCCGAGCAGGCGCGCCGACTTCGTGACCTGGACGCGCAGCTGAGCGAGTTTGCCACGGGCGAGCGAGAGCGCGCGCGGCGAATCGCCTTGTTGAGGCACGAGTCTTCGGAGATTGCCGCGGCCGGTCTCACTGTTGACGAGGAAGCCGAACTGCAGCAGCAACACGTGAGGCTCGGGAACGCTCAGCAGCTCGCCGCCGACGCCTCGAGCGCGCTGACCGCGTTGGGCAGCGACGCGCTCGGCGACGCGCTGACCGTGGTTCGGCGCATTGCTGAGATCGACGCGTCGGCTGAGCCTGCGCTTGATCTGCTGGATGCGGCGTCGGAGCAGGCCGCTGAGGCGGTGCGCGAGCTGCGGGGTTATCTGGACGCGGTGCAGGTCGATCCGCAGCGGCTGAGCGAGATCGAGGCGCGTCTCGCTGTGATCGGGGACATGAAACGCCGCTATGGGGACACGTTGGCCGAGGTCATCGCCTACGGCGAGCGGGCCGCCGCCGAAGCGGAACGCCTGGAGCAGGCCGCTGCCAATGTTGACGCGCAGGCCGCCGAGGCGTCGGAGCTTGCGGCGCAGATTGCTGAAGCCGCGGCGTCGCTGAGTGAGCGTCGGAGTTATGCAGCCCGACACCTGAGTTCGGCGGTCCGCGAAGAATGCGAAGCGCTCAGACTCGTTGGAGCGCAGGTCGAGGTGGAGTTTGCGCCCGTGTCCGCAAGGGAGGGTGAGCGAACCCTGATGGTCGCTGGCGAGGAACGCGGCTTCGACTCGAATGGCATCGATCGGGTTGAGTTTCTCGTTTCCTTCAATCCCGACTCACCACCTCGTCCGCTGCGGCGGGTCGCTTCGGGCGGCGAGACGGCACGCTTGACACTAGCCATCAAGGCGGTCTTGGGAGAGAGTGATGTGGTGCCGTTGATGGTCTTCGACGAGGTCGATGTGGGACTAGGCGGCCGGAGCGGGTCTATGATCGGCGAACGACTGGCGCGGCTCGGCGAGCAGCGTCAGGTGATCTGCATCACGCACCTGCCGCAGGTCGCGGCTCGTGCAGGGGAGCACATCGTGGTCGCGAAATCTGCTGTTGGGACGCCGCGCGGGGTGCAGACCCAGGTTGATGCGCGCATGCTGTCGCGGTCGGAGCGGGTGGAAGAACTCGCGGACATGCTGGGCGGTGCGTCGGAGGCGAACCGCGCCAGCGCGGCAGATCTGCTTCACTCGGCTGTCGCGTCATGAGTGCGTCCAGCGGTCCCACGCCTGCGGCGGCGATTCGTCA
>JAJDZG010000140.1 GCA_022824765.1 Dehalococcoidia bacterium
GTCCGATTCCTGAACATCTCGACCGGTATGATCCCGCTGCTGCCCTTGCGCAGCGCTGTCCGCCACCAGACGAACGCCGAGACAACCGCGATGATCAGGCAGGCGACGATCGGCGAGTCGAGCCAACCGAACTGGTTGCCGCCCATCGACAGCGCCAGCAGCAGCGGCGTGGCGGCGGTGATCAACAGTCCCGCGCCGACCCAATCGGTCGGCTGCCGGTTGGGATGCTGTGGCTTGAGCCGCGGCATGAAGAGCGCGATGGCGACGAGTCCGACTCCGCCGACGGGCAGGTTGACGTAGAAAACCCAGCGCCAGGACAGCTCGTCGGTGAGTACGCCGCCAAGCAGCGGTCCGGCGATGCTGGCGAACGCGAAGGTCCCGCCGATCAGACCTGCCCAGCGTCCACGCTCGGCCGGGGCGAAGTAATCGCCCATCGTTGTGAAGGCGTTGGCCATGATGAAGGCCGCACCGAACCCTTGCAAGAGGCGGAAGCCGATCAGTTCCCACATCGATCCCGATGCGCCGCACAACGCGGACGCGATCAGGAAGATCACGATGCCGATCAGCAGAAACGGCTTGCGCCCATGTACGTCGGAGAGTCGACCGATGATCGGCACGATGACGGTCGAACCAAGCAGATAGGATGTCGCGGGCCAGGCGAAGAGGTCGAGACCGCCGAGGTCTCCGACGGCCTTCGGCGCAGCGACGTTCCAGATGGTCTGGTCGAGCGCTGCCAGGAACAGCGCCAGCATGACGCAGAGCATGACTGCGACTTTGCGGCGTTGGGGCAGCAGCCAGCCGGGCGGCACTTCATTCATGCCCGGCGGCATCCCGGGCGCCGCGGGCGCGGTTCCAGGAGGCGGGACTCCGTCCCTGCCGTTGGAACCGCGCGGCGGGCCGTGGGACATTACATGACCTCAGGCTTGGGCGGCCAAGGTGCGAGCACACCCTGGCGCTCTGCTTCGGAGGTTAGCAATGTGAACGTGCGGTCAATGTCGCGTAGTTCCTGCTCGGTGAAGTTGCTGAAGACCTTCCAGATCAGGGCGCGGTTGCGGGTGCGAATCTCGTTGATCACGCGCAGACCCTGCTCGGTCAGCCAGATACGGACGCGGCGGCGATCCAGCTCGTCCCGTTCGCGGCGCACGAGGCCGTCGCGGACGAGTCGGTCCACGATGCCAGTGGCGGTCGACGGGCGCACCTTCAGCAGTGCGGCGATGTTGCCAGCCGGCGTACCTGGCTCGGCCTGCAACATGTGCAACACGCGCAGCTGCGACATGGTCAGCCCCAATTCCTCCCAGACCTCGAGGCGGTTGGGATCGAACACGCCTGCGGCGCGGCCGTAGTTGTTCAGGATGCTCTCGACCAGTTCGTCCACTTTGGTGTCTGACGTCAACATTGGGCGTCGCTTTCTTCTGGAGGCTCAACTGGTGGAGGAATTGCTGCTGGGGAATGGCACGCCGCGCTGCTCGCCCAGCGTGATCAGTTGTTCAATGGTCTCGTCGTCCAACGGCACGCCGTTGACCGCGCGGTCGGCGCGCGCGATCTCTTCGGGATCGCCGGGGATCACGACCCGCTCGACGCCCTCAACCGGCTCGACGGCCCGGATCGCGTCCGCCATCTCTTTCAGGTCGAACTTGAACTCGTCGGGGTCGCAGAAGAGGTCGATCCGCCAGGCGGCAAACCACTGGCCTTGCACCAGATTGGTTCCGCGCGGAGAGAACAAGCCCGAACCGCCGCCCGACAACACGCCCGTCATCACGTCCACCATCAGCCCCAGACCGTAGCCCTTGTGCGAGCTCGTCTCCAGCGTGGAACCGAGTGGTAGCAGGCCGCCGTTCTTGCGCAGGATGAAGGGATCATCGGAGTGCACGCCGTCCTCGTCGACCGCCCAACCGACGGGCAGCAGACTGTCCTGGCGACCGGCGATCTCCAGTTTGCCGCCGGCGACCGCAGTGGTGGCCACATCGAGGCGAAAGGGCGTGCCGCCCTGGATCGGCGCGGCCATCGCGATTGGATTGGTGCCGAAGACGCGGCCTTTGCCGCCGGCAGCGACGGCAATCGGCGGGACGTTGCACATCGCCATGCCGATCAGGTCATGCTCAGTGGCCATGTGCGCGTAGTAGCCGGCAGCGCCGAAATGTCGGCCGTTGCGGACGGTGATCATGCCGATGCCGCTGGTTTGGGCTTTCTCTATGCAGGCGGACATGGCTTTCTGGCAGACGATCGTGCCGAAGCCGCCGTCGCCGTCCCACGCGGCCGAGACGGGCGTTTCGCGCAGCACCTTGATCTCCGGTGTCGGATTGACCACGCCGGACTCGAAACCGGGCGCGTAACCGATGTGCCAGGGCAGATGCGCGATGCCGTGCGACTCGATGCCGACCAGGTCAGCGTCAATGAGCACGTCAGCGCCGATCTCGGCGTCTGCGGCGGGCACGCCGTAGGATTCGAGCACGGCGGCAGTGAACCCGCGCAGGTCTTGTGGGTTGAAGCGCTGGCGGGTTTCGGGTTCCGCAAACCCGGTCCAGGCCACCTGATTAGCCTTGGCCGTAGCTGCGGACGGTCTGCAGTCCCTGCGCCGATGCTTGGGCCATGAACTGCGAGTCACTGCCAGAGGGGATGTACAGCCAACCTTCTTCGGCTCTCCGCTTCGCCTCAACCGGCCCCGATGTGAAGATGCCCGGCGCGACGCGGTTGTTGATCCGCTGTGAGCCCGCCAAGACCTCGGCGCAATGCGCGACGTGGTCGGGATGCGGATTGTCAGGCCGCACCGGAATACCCATCGACATGGCGAGGTCGGCCGGGCCGATGCAGGTGGCGTCGATGCCCTCGACATCGAGAATCTCGTCGATCCGCTCGACCGCTTCCACGGTCTCAATCTGGACGATGCAGGCGATCTCCTTGTTTGCCTCGGTGCCGTAGTCGGCGCCGCCGTAGAGGAACCCGCGATAGGCGCCGAACCCGCGCAGGCCGTCCGGCGGGTAACGCACGGCGGCCACGGCCTGTTCGGCCTCGGCGCGGTTGTTGACCCAGGGAATGACGACGCCGTAGGCGCCGCCGTCAAGGATTCGCTTGATTTCAACCGGGTCGTTCCAGTGCACGCGCGCCATCGGAATCGTGTCTGTGGTGGAGATTGCCTGGAACATTTGCACCATCGTGAGCAGATCGACCGGCGAGTGCTCGCCGTCGACGACCAGCCAATCCCAGCCCTGGTGCGCCATCGACTCGGCAGCCAGCGTGGAGCAGGTCGAGAGCCAGGCGCCGAACGCAGGTTTGCCGTCAGCCCACAGCCGTTTCACCGTGTTGGGTCGCATCGCCAGTCTCCGCTCTCAGCTCGTGGAAGTGTCATCTGAGTTGCAGAAAGCGTACACGATGGACCGACGCACCCCGCGTGGGGAACAAACGCGCCAGCGATAGCCCGCGCGTAACCCGTCGTCCCAGCGGAGTCTGGGATCTCGTTCCCCGTTTGGACGTCAGCCGCGAGATTCCAGACAAGCTGGAACGACGAGCATTGGGGCTGGAGTGACGAGCATTGGGGCTGGAATGAGGAACGTCGGGATGACGCGCAGGGATCTAGCGATCGGGGTGCGCTGTGAGCGACACCTGGTCGAGCACCGCCCTGTTGACGACAGAACGGGGCAGGTAGCCGCGCAACACGTCGGCTGCGGCCTCGCCGACTCGTTCCAGCAGCAACGGACCGGACGCGTCGCTGTAGTAGGCCGAGTGGGGCGTGGCGATCACGTTGTCGAACTCGAGCAGCGGATGATCCTTGTGAACCGGCTCCGGATCCCACACGTCAACGCCGGCACCCGCGACTTGCCCGTTCTTGAGCGCGTCGTAGAGCGCCTGCTCGTTGACGACACCGCCGCGGCAGGTCGTAATCAGGTAGGCGTGCGGCTTCATCAGGGCGAGCTGCTCGGCGCCGATCATCCCGCGCGTTTCAGGACTCATCGGTGGATGGACAGAGACATAGTCGGCCTGCATGACCTCTTCCAGTGGCGTGAGGCGCACGCCGGCTGCTTCGGCGACGGCCGGATCAGCGAACGGGTCGTACGCGATCACGTTGAGCCCGAACGCCTGGGCCCGAATTGCTGCCTGCTGCGCGATGTGCCCGAATGCGACCAGTCCCAGCGTTTCGCCGTAGAGCGGGCCCGATGGTCCCAACGGCACGCGCTCGCCGGCGCGGGCGGCGTTGTTGTGGGCGACCACCTTACGGTTGAGCGCCAACAGCAGCGACATCGCATGCGTTGCGACCTCATTGATGCAGTAGTCGGTGATGTTGCAGACGACGATGTCGAACTCGGTGGCAGTCTGCCAATCGATGTTGTCGAATCCGATGCCGTAGCGCACGACCACCTTGAGGTTGGGCGCTGCTTCG
Source organism: Dehalococcoidia bacterium (assembly GCA_022824765.1). Lineage (GTDB taxonomy): Bacteria > Chloroflexota > Dehalococcoidia > Bin125 > Bin125 > Bin125. The sequence continues at coordinate 4,376 of JAJDZG010000140.1, forward strand.
AAGATGTCCCGCCCGACCTGTCGGTAGCCGCAGATGATGCCGTCGGCGTCGGTCACATGCGCCGCGATGTCTTCCTGCTGCTCTGGCGTCAGCGGGATCAGCTCGGCGTCGGCCAAGGCCAACTGCGCCGCCTCGGCGGTGTGCGGCTGCCGATCGGGCCGTGAATCGACGTGGTAGACCTTGAATTTCGCCATCGTCAGCTCCTTCAGAAGCGGCTACAACCAGGTTTGTATGCGTGAGCGCGGGACGGACGGGATGACCGTCTTGAGGCGTCGTCCGTCTGCCGTGAGGGTAAACGACATCTGCCTTCCAGGCTCCAGCTCAGGGTGGAGGATGCGCTGAGCGAGGCGCATCGACTCGAAGCGGATCAGCGAGAGCCGCACCTGCTGCTGATCGGCCGTTGGTCTTGAGACGAGCACGGCATCAACGAGCTCGTCAAAGGATGCCTGCTCGACCAGCAACAGATGCTGCACGATCAGCTGCTCGACCACGTCCAGCTCGATCTCAATCGGTTCTCGTCGCAGGCGCTGTTTGAGCACCGCTCGGAGCTTGCGCACGTTTGCTCGGATCGACACGTCAGGCGCTCAGATAGGCGGCGATATCTGGTCCGCCTTCGGTCAGCACCACGCCCGACTCCACGAGTGCGGCGGTTGCCTCTTCGGATAGTCCCAGCCACTCGCTGAGCACCGCTTCGCTGTCCTGGCCGAACTGCGGGCCGGCGCCGGTGACGCGTCCTGGCGTGCGCGAGAGCTTGAGCGGAGAGGCTGCCATCGTGACGTCGCCGGCGACGGGGTGCTGCACGGTGGTGATCATTTCCCGCGCCGCGATCTGTTCCTGGTTCACCGCCTGTCCGATGGAGTTGAGCGGCCCAATGGGGATGCCGTACTGCGACAGGGTGGCGACCCAGTGCTGCGTGGATTCTTTGCGCGTTGCGTCGAAGAGCAGCGGCTCAAGTTCGGCGTGGTTCTCGGTGCGCTTGAACGATGTCTCGAATCGTTCGTCTCCGACAAGCTCAGACAGTCCCAGCTCGGCACAGAACAGCTCCCATTGCGTGGCGATGCCCCAGGACAGCGCGACCACCATCCATCCGTCGGCAGTTGGGAACGCCTGGAACGGCGTGGCGGAGGGATGCCGCGTGCCCAACGGGCCCGGCTCTGATCCGGTGGCGAAGTATCGCGCGACCGCGTTCTCGAGGATGGCGATCTGACAATCGAGCATCGAAATGTCGACTGATTGGCCCTGTCCGCTGTGCTCGCGTTCGCGCAGCGCGGCGAGGATGCCGATCGCGGTGTAGAGACCGCCGCAGATGTCGCCAATGGAGGTTCCAGGCCGCGCGGGTGGCTCGTCGGGGTAGCCGGTGATGCTCATCACGCCGCCCATGCCCTGCACGATGATGTCGAGCGCGGGTCGGTCTCGCCACGGACCAGTCTGCCCGAAGCCCGATGTCGAGGCGAACACGAGCCGTGGGTTGCGTTCCAACAGAGTGTCGGCTCCGATGCCCAGCTTGTCCATCACGCCCGGCGTGAAGTTCTCCATCACCACGTCAGCCTCGTCCACGAGGCGCAGGAACAGTTCACGCCCGTCGTCGGAGCGCAGGTCGATGGAGATGCTGCGCTTGCCGCGATTGACCGACTGGAAGTACATCGACTCGTTGTTGACAAACGGACCGGTGGTACGGGCGACATCGCCGTGCGGCGGACGCTCCACTTTGACAACTTCCGCGCCGAGGTCGCAGAGGATCATCGCGGCGTACGGCCCGGCCAACACCCAGGTCAGGTCGAGCACGCGAACACCGGCGAGCGGGCCCGGCGGATGTGCATCGTTGATTGCGGTGTTGTCGATCGAAGTGGTCATGTGTGCTCCTAGACGTCGCCCAGGCTGGCGTCGCTCAGCTCGATGTCGGTCACGACCCACTCCAGTGGTTCGCCCGCAATCAGGTGGGCCAGATTGGTGAAGAAGAACTCCGCCGTGCGCAGATACGAGGCATCCACATGGCAGGAATCGTGCGGCGTGATGATGCAGTTTGGCAGGTCCCAGAGCGGCGAGTCCGCAGCCAGCGGTTCGGTCGGAACCACGTCGAGCACAGCTCCGGCGATCGAGCCTGAGCGCAGTGCATCGCCGAGCGCGTCATGGTCGACGACGCGACCGCGGGCCACGTTGATCAGCAGAGCATGAGACGGCATGACCGCGAGCGCGTCCGCGTCGATCAGGTTGAGCGTCTCATCGGTCAGCGGGCAGCAGAGCACGACGTAATCGCTGGCGCTGAGCAGTTCGTGCAGCTGATCAGGCTGGAGGTGGCTGTCCAGGAACTCGCTGTCCGGCGGGCGACGCTTGGTGGCGAGCGTCCGCATCCCAAATGATCTGGCGATCCGGGCGCACGCCTCGCCGATCCCGCCGAAGCCCACGATTCCTAACGTCTGACCGGCCAGTTCCACCGAATCGAGCGGCGCCCAACGCCGCTCGGCCTGGCGGGTCGCGTGTTGGGGCACTCGTTTGGCGTGCTGCAGGATGTAGGCAAAGACGTACTCGGCGATCGGCCCGCCGTGCACGCCGGGCGAGTTGGTGACCACCGCGCCACTATCGATCAAGTGCTGGAAGATCTGGTGGTCGACGCCGGTGCTGGCAGTCTGCATCCAGGCTGGCGGCGAGGTCTGCAGCAGTTGCATGACGGCAGCGGCTGACGCGGTTTCGACGTAGAGATCTTCGGAGAAGAAGAAAGCGTCAAGGCCTTCGGGGGCAGCCGACCAACCGCCGTCGCGCTGGAGCTCGACAATCTCGGCTGCGGCCGCTGTCTGGCGGAGTCGGTCGCCGACGCGCTCGATCAGCCCTGAGGTCACGCCGATCCTGAGTGTTGGCCTGGCCATGTCGCCGACGCCTCCGTTCGCTGCCGCTGCTCGCGCTAGGGTAGTGGCGTTGATGAGCAGCCTCGACGACTCGTCCGCCGCCTCGCCAGGTCACGAACCGCGCCGTCGCGAGCGACTGCCGGGCTTCTATCACCGTCAACCGTTTCGCCGTGTGTATCCCGGCTGGTGGATCGCCGCGGCGGCCTCCCTGTCGTCGTTCGCGGCGGTGTCATTCTTCAATCCGGTGCTGGGCGCAATCACGCCCGAGTTGCAGGCGGCGTACGGCTGGAACACGGCCTCGATCGCCCTGACGATGCTGATCGGCGGCATCGGCGGGGGCGCGATTGCCACGTTCGTGGGGCCGATCGCCGACCGCTACGGCCCCCGCTGGCTGCTGTTCGGATCGGTCGGCATGGTCGCGGGCCTGATGTTCGCGCTCGGCTTCATGTCCCAGTTCTGGCAGTTCCTGTTGCTGTGGGGGCTCGGACGCGGGATCACCGTGGCCGTCATCGACATCGCGGTGGTCGTCGTGATCGCCAACTGGTTCATCCAGCGTCGAGGCTCTGCGATGGGTCTGACGATGATCGGCACGCGCAGCGGGATGATGCTGTTTCCGCTCGTGATCACGGCCGGTCTGTGGCTCGGCGGGTTGCGCGAGGCCTTCTTGCTGATGGGCTTGCTGGTGCTGATCGTGGGCGTGTTGCCGCCGTTGATCATGCGTCGACGCCCTGAGGACGTCGGGCTGCGCCCAGATGGTTTCGGCCGCCGCGCCGCCGTGTCTAGCGGCGACTCTCCGTTGGCGTCAGACCCCGATTGGTCAGTGCGCGACGCCGTTCGCACGCGTGCGTTCTGGCTGCTGCTGTTCGGAACGACGATGCTGATGGCCGTCGGCGGCTCGGTGAACTTCACCTTCGTGTCGCACATGACACAGAACGGGATCGACCCCGACACTGCCCGCTCGGCACTGGCGCTGTGGGCTGGAATGGGGATCATCGGCGGCGTACTCGGCGGCGAGCTCCGCCAGCGGCTGCCAGTGCGCTACTCGCTTCCGCTCGTGATCATGGTCACGACCAGCGCGCTGGTCTGGTTCGTGTTGCTCAACTCGACCTGGATGGCGTTCGTCTTCGCCGTCTGGCACGGGCTCGCGTTCGGTGCCCAGCTGCCGCTCAACCGCATCTCGTTCCCCGACTACTTTGGACGCTACTCGGTCGGCCGCATTCGCTCGGTCACCGCGCCGCCGCAGCTGCTGATCAACGCCTTCGGGCCGTTCATCAGCGGACTCGTGATTGACAGCCGCGGCAGCTACGACTTGATCTACATCGTCTTCATCGGACTACTGCTCAGTGCAGCGCTCAGCGTGCTGTTGGCGAAGCGGCCTGATCCGCCGGACCGAAGATTGCGTCGAGCGAGCAGCTGAATTCGGGCAGCACGTCCATGCCATCAAGCAGGCCGTCGTCAGTGACCGTCTTCACGGTCCGATCGGTCCTGTAGACCTCGACGCTGCGCCGTTCGGGGAGGATGACCCAGACCAACTCCACTCCGGCATTCAGCCACATGATGGCCTTGTCGTGCAGCACTCGTTGACGATCGTTCCGCGACTGCACCTCCACGACCAGATTCGGAAGCACGGAGAAGTAACCGGTTACCCGTTCGGTAAGCGGTAACCGGTTCGCGAGAAACAGCGAGACATCAGGCGCCCGAACCGTGTCGGGATCTCGATCAACAAGTACCCCACCATCCGTGAACACCCGGCCGAGGCCTGTTTCGACCACAGCTGATCGAAGCAGGCTGACGACTCGCCCAGCGATTTCCGAGTGTTCCGCGCCCGGAGGCGGCATCTCGCAGAGCTCCCCTCGGATCAGTTCGCTCCGCAAATCGTCCGCAGGCATCCGCAGGAGGTCGTCGGCCGTGAGGAGCTGAGCAGGAGCCGTTCGAGGAGGCTGTGCGGTGACCATGCCTTCATCCTACGCATTCGAGAGGATGAGCGTCCCCGCTGAGGCGAACATGCCGCCTGGGCCGTGCGCCATCGAGACGTTGACGTCCGGCACTTGGCGATCTCCGCATTCGCCGCGCAGCTGGCGGACGGACTCGATGATTGCGAACATCCCGTACATGCCGGTGTGGCAATAGCTCAGACCGCCGCCGTTGGTGTTCATCGGGAAGTCGCCGCCGGGGCCGGACTTGTAGATCACTTCGCCGTTGGGACCAGTCTTGGTCTCGGCGAAGAAGGGACCGCCCTCGCCCTTGGGCACGAAGCCGAGGTCTTCGGCTGCCATCAGCGGTGTGAACGTGAAGGCGTCGTAGAACATGCAATGGTCGATGTCCTGCGGGCCAAGTCCAGCGCTCTTGTAGGCGGCCTCACCGGCGATGCGGTAGCCGTCGGCGGTGGTGTGATCGCGCATTTGCGAGACCATCCAGTGCGCGGCGGCCTCGCCCGCGCCGAGCACGTATACGGGGTCCTTGGCGTAGTCCTTGGCTCGTTCCTCTGAGACGAGCACCAGCGCGCCGCCGCCATCGGCCACGACGCAGCAGTCGAGCAGATTGAACGGGTAGCAGATCATCCGAGAGTTGAGCACGTCCTGCGGCGTGATTGGTCCGCCGCCGCGCTCAGGGGTTCGACGGTGACTACCCATCATCGCCATTGGATTGAGATTGGCCCAGGCACGAGTGGCAGCGGCGATGTGCGCGAGGTGCTCTTTGGTGGTTCCGTACTCGTGGAAGTGTCGGAGGACGGGGATCGAGAAGGTCGTGGGCGCGCCACCGATTGCGAACGGCGCCTCGTACTGACCGCCCGGCGACGATGCGGAGCCGCCGCGCGGCGCATCGACTCCCGAGCGGCCGCTCTCGCCGTGTGTGACAAGCGCGACGTCGCAGTATCCGGCCATGATTGCCGCGACTGCGTGTCGGACGTGAATCATGAAGGAACAGCCGCCGACCGACGTGCCGTCGATGTAACGCGGCTGGATGCCGAGATACTCCGCGACCTCGTTCGGAATCGCGCCGGCGCAGAGCAAGCCGTCGACGTCGGCGAGTGAGATGCCGGCGTCGTCCAGTGCGTTCTTGGCGGCTTGCGCGTGCAGCGCGAGCCGCGACATGTGCGGCAGTTGACCGAGGTCGTCGGTCTCTGCGGCGCCGACGATCGCGACCTTGTGTCGAATCTGATCCATGAGTGGTCTCCTTCGGAAGTTGCGGCCAGCAGGCGCGTTAGACAGGCTTGAACTTGGGCAGCGTGACCTCGTCGGTCACGTCGTCGAAGACGATCTCGACATCCATGTCGACCGTGGTCGAGTATGGATCGTCCATGATCAGGTTGGACATCATGCGCGGGCCCTCTTCGAGCTCGATCACGGCGATCACATAGGGCGGCGGGTTGTCTTCGGAGTTGTAGGGCGGGATCGGCTGGTGCGAGATGACGAATGTGTGCACCTTGCCCTTGCCCGACGCCTGCGTCCACTTGATGTCCCAGTTGAAGCACTTGGGCATCGGGCAGAACGGTCGCGGGTAAAAGTGGGGTCCGCAGTCGTCGCAGGTCGGCAGCATCAGCTTGTGCTCTTTGAGGCCGTCCCAGTACGGCTGCGATTCGGGCGTTGCCACGGGCAGCCTGCCAGCGTAGTCAGCCATCGGTTGCTCCTGTTCGGATGAATGCAGTTGTCGAATGCGATGCTACACGACGGGCCCGACGCTCAGGTCGGGGAGGACTCGCGCTCGATCCAGCGCTGCACCAGTGCTGCTTTCCGGTCGGTCCACGGCGGGCTCAGGTCGCGGCGCTGCCGCGCCATCTCGGACATCATCACCGCCGCCGCGACCGACACGTTGAGGCTCTGCACGAATCCCAGCATCGGAACGATCACGTTGCCGTTAGCGAGCGCGGCGATCTCCTCGGAGCAGCCGTCATGCTCATTGCCGAGCACGATCGCCGCGGGCTGCATGAAATCTACGTCTCGGTAGTCCAGCGCATCCTCAGTGAGTCTCGTGGCGTAGAGCGGGATGCCGTCGGCACGCAGCGACGCGGCACAGGCCTCGACCGAGTCGAAGCGCTCGATCTCTAACCACTTCTCGACTTTGGCCGCGACCCCGCTGGAGATCTTGGGAAACTCCTGGTTGGTGTAGACGAGCGCGACGCGGCTGATGCCGAAGGCGTCGCAGCTGCGCAGAATGGCCGAGGCGTTGTGACTGTCGTGGACATTCTCGATCACCACCACGAGATCGTCGTGGCGACGTTCGATCACGTCGCGCATCCGCGCCAAACGACGCTCGCTGATGCTCCGCTTCAGACCGCGCACTCGCCTTCGCCGCGCTGGAGGATGTAGATATCGTCACGATCCCAGTCGATGAACATGGGCAGCGTGTCGGCCGAAAACTCGGGCGGCAGCGTCAGGTCGTCGACGGCGGTCTGGATTGGTTGTGGTCCGACGCGGTCGACCCAAGCGCTGAAGAGTTCCTGGTCACCGTCACGCTCGCGGTGGAAGAGCTCCAGCACACGCTCGACAGCGTCGGGCACGCGCTTGGCCGGGATTCTGACTCGCGGGACCAGCTGACCTAGCCGCATCTCTTCGGTCCGGTACGAGCCGCCGATGAACATGTGGTACGCGGGGATCTGTCGGTTGCCGACCTTGATCGCTGCGCCGTGGAAGCCGATGTCGGCGATGTGATGCTGTCCGCAGCTGTTCGGGCAGCCGCTCATGTGGATGCGCATCTTGCGGGTGATCGGATCGTCAATGGCCATCGATCGAACCCGCTCCTGCACGGCGCGGTTCAGGCCCATCGAGGAGGTGATGCCGAGCTTGCAACTGTCCGTGCCGGGACAGGACACGACATCCTCGATCTCCTGCGCGTCGGCTGCACCCATGCCGAGTGCGTCGAGCTCTCGCCAGACGGCGTAGACGGCGTCGTTGGGAATCCAACGCAGGACAACGTTCTGCTGCGGAGTCGTGCGCGCGCGCTCGCGACCGTACTTGCGCAGAATCTCGGCCAAGCCGCGGAACTGCTCGGGCGTCAGGTCGCCTTGGTCGATAGATGCCTCGACGGCGGAGTAGCCGTCTTGCACCTGCGCTCGGACGTTGGTGGTGAGGAAACGCTCGAAGCGGCCAGCATCGCCGTTCGGCGATGGCAGGCTGGCGGGGACATCGCGGACGTCCGCTGCTTCGTCGTCGAGGAAGAGCAGTTCCTCAAGCGGAGGCGTCTCTGCCGCCCAGCCCTTTTGCAGCTCCGCGTCGACCATTCTTCGGAACTCGTCCTCGCCAACGCGGTGGACGAGGAACTTGAGGCGCGCCTTGAGGATGTTCTTGCGCAGCTCATCGGCGGCGTTGAAGATTCGGATGACGGCCTCGGAGAGCGTCAGGAACTCAGACATCGGCACGAACTCGGTCAATGTCACCGCTTCCTTGGGCATCGTCGAGAGTCCGCCGCCGACCATGACGCGGAAGCCGCGCACCTCTTCGCCGTCGATCACGCGTACCTGCGAGAAGAAGGCGAGGTCATGGATCGCGGCGATTGCTGAGTCAGCCTCGCGGCCAGTGAAGTAGACCTTGAACTTGCGCGGTAGCAGCTGGGTGATCGAGTTGCGCACCCAGTAGCGCACGAAGGCGCCTGCGTAGGGCGTGGGATCGAACACCTCGTCGTCGGAGATGCCCGCCCATGGGTCGGCGGTGACGTTGCGGACGGTGTTGCCGCAGGCCTCGCGCGAGGACAGTCCGCTGCGGCCCAGCATCTTCAACATGTCGGGCATCTGATCGAGCGGGACAAAGTGAACCTGGATGTTCTGCCGTGTCGTGATGTGCCCCTTGCGCAGCGGCGCGAACGTTTCGCAGACGTCGGCGAAGCAGTCGAGCTGCTCCGAGGTGACCCCGCCCATCGGCAGCTTGATCCGGTTCATGTGCACGTCGGCTTGACGCTGGCCGTACACACCCTGTCGCAAGCGGTAGAGCATGAACTCCACTTCTTCGCGTTCCTCGTTGCGGAAGGCGGTTGCTTCCGTTTCAAAGTCGTCGAGCTCGTCAGCCCAGATCGGGATGACATCCTGCGGTACATCGGTGGTCGTGTCGGACATGGCTTCGCCCCTGTGTCGTCAGTTCAGGTCTCAGTCTAGCAATGCATGGTCAACCGTTACCCAATTCTGTATCGTCCGAGTCGCCGCTCGTTCGCGTATCTGAGTCAGGGATTCCGTGTGTGCCGCAATTCGGCGTCCGCGTTCCATGACCGGTCGCAAGAGCGGTTCTGCTCCAGCCACGCCTCCGTCGTCGAACGCGTGGATCTCATCATGCTCAGGCAAGCGCCAGACCTGCTTGCGGTGACCGATGCTTGGCTTGCCCTCGGAATGCTTGGCAACCGCTCTGCCCGCGTACTCGACCATCTTGTAGGCGCTGTCGAGCGTCGCGGCATCGCGCGGCGCGACGATGTTCGTGCCGCAGGCAAACACATCGATCGGCGCGCCCGCCTCGACGAGTTCGGCGATCTGATACTCGTCAAGTCCGCCGCTCACGATGATCTTGACGCTGGCGAGTCCGGCTGCGTCCAACCTCTGCCGGGCCTGTCGAGACTCTGTCAACAAGTCACCTGAGTCGATGCGGATGGCGCCGATCGACCGCGGCCCTGATCGCTTGGCAACCTCAATCGTGCGCTCGACACCTTCCGTCGTGTCGTAGGTGTCCACGAGCAGCGTGGTTCCGGGATAGCGAGCCGCGAATGCGTTGAAGGCCGACAGCTCGTCGTCTTCAGCGAGGATGTAGCTGTGGGCCATGGTGCCGGTCACCGGGATGTCGTAGAGGCGACCCGCTTCCAGCGACGAGGTTGCGGTGAAGCCGGCGATGTAGGCGGCGCGTGCGGCCTCAATTGCCGCGTCCGTTCCGTGCGCGCGGCGGCAGCCGAAGTCGATCACCGATCTTCCTGCCGCCATGTCGACGGCTCGCGCGGCCTTGCTGGCCACCAACGTGGGATAGGCGATCAGATTGATCAGCGCTGTCTCGACGATCTGCGCCTCAGGCAGTGGCGCGATGACCTGGATCAACGGCTCGTCGGGGTAGACCGTCGTGCCTTCGGGCGGAGCCCACACGTCGCCGGTGAAGCGAAGTTGGCGCAGACGGTCGATGAAACCGGAGTCGAACTGCGGGAGCGAGTCGATGTAGGCCAGATCATCTGCGTCGAAGCGCAGTGACTCGAGGAAGTCCAGTGCCCGATCCAGTCCTGCGGCGATCAGGTACTCCCAGCCTTCCGGCATGCTGCGCACTGTGAGCTCGAAGACCGACTCGCTAGTCATGCTCCGCTCGAAGTAGAGCTGCGCCATGGTCAGCTCGTAGAGGTCGACGAAGAGCGCGGACGGTGGGTTCACTGAGCGCAAGATACGGCACGCGGATGGATCAGGCTGGCTCGAACGCGTCAGCGTTCGACGGTCACGCCGGCCGCAGAAAGCTCAGCGAGCGCCCGCTCGCCGTCGCCCGCCTCAAGATCGACTGCGGCGACGCCGAGGGTCGGCACGGAGGCGGCGAAGCCGAGGCGAACGGCGTCGAGCGCCGTCTCCTTCACGCAGTAGTCCGTGGCTAACCCGATCACCACGCATCGCTTGATGTCGGCGTCGTGCAGGATGCGGTTCAGCTCGGTCACAGACACATCGCCGCTCTGCGGATCGCGCGTGGTAAAGCCTGAGTAGCCGTCGTTGCCGTCGACGCCCTTGCAAACGATCGCGCCGGAATCAGTTGCGAGTTCGCTGTGGAACTCGGCGCCCCAGGTGTTGGCGACGCAGTGGACGGGCCAGAGTCCGCCGTCCTGCTCGAAGTGGGGCGTGTGGGGAGGGTGCCAGTCCTGGGTGAAGACGATCAACGCGCCGGCCGCGGCGGCCTGGTCGATGGCGCCGTTGGCGTAGGCGACGACGGCGTCGGCGCCGCCGACGGCGAGCGACCCGTCGGGATGCGCGAAGTCGTTCTGCACGTCAACCACGATCAGCGCGGTACGGGTGTCGAACGTGGGCACAGGATGGAGTCAGAGCAGAGACTGGAGGCGACGACCGGATTCGAACCGGTGATGAGGGTTTTGCAGACCCCTGCCTTACCACTTGGCCACGTCGCCGGGCTGCTGATGTGAGGTGCTGGAGCGGAAGAAGGGATTCGAACCCTCGACCTTCTCCTTGGCAAGGAGACGCGCTACCGCTGCGCCACTTCCGCTTGTCGGAACATCATAATGCCGCTCGTCGGAACATCGTCAGAGCTGCATCATGCCGTTCGCTGAGGACATTGTAGCCCCAATCTCGTCAAGAAGATTGGTGGCTGTGTGTCCCTGCTGTCCGAGCTGCCGTTGTGCTGTGTGGTGCCGAGGAAGAGACTCGAACTCTTACGCCCGTGAAGGGCACAGCGCCCTCAACGCTGCGCGTCTACCAGTTCCGCCACCTCGGCATCGAAGCACCAACGCTCCGGAGGCGTGCCGCTCAGACTTGTTGGCAGTGCTGGCAGGGGTGGCAGGACTCGAACCCGCGACCTACGGTTTTGGAGACCGTTGCTCTGCCAAACTGAGCTACACCCCTCCATCAACCGTGAGCATAGCAGGCAATCTGGCGCGCAGATCAGCGCAGTTCGGCGATCGCCGCCTGGATGCGCTCGGGAACGTCGCCCACAATGCCCGACACGCCCAGCTCGACGCAGCGGGCGATGTCGCGCGGCTCGTTCACCGTCCAGACGAATGACGCGAGGCCGCGCGAACGGCAAGCCTCGACATGTTGTGCTGAGAGTCCCTTGCCGTGCATCGAGATGCCGTCGAGCCGGTGCTCATCCACGATCTGCCAGATGTCCGGCGTGGGCGCGAGACAGAGATGCGCGATTCGCCGTCCAGGCGGAGCAATGCGGGCCAGCTCGACGACGGTGGCCGAGTCGAAGCTCCAGAACCAGGTCCACGAGAGCGCGTCGGCTTCTTCGATGTCGGCAAGCACAGCTCGCGTCAGTGCAGCGATGTCGTCGCCCTCGGACACTTTCAGTTCGCACATCAGGATCATGTTGCCGGCAATCTCCTGTAGCGCTTGCCGCAGCGTGGGGACGCGTTCGCCGTCGCCGGCGTCGATCCGTTCCAGCTGCGACCGCGAGGTGTCGGCGATGCGGCCCGTTGCATTGGTCGTGCGATCCAGCAGGTCGTCGTGAATCAGGACCGGTACGCCGTCGGCGCAGAGTCGGACATCGATCTCGACGCCGTCGCAGCCAAGCTCGGCCGCGCGCCGAATTCCCGCGAGGGTGTTTTCGGGCGAGTGCCCCATGGTCGTGCGATGGGCGACGACCAGCGGCGGAGTATCGTGGGACATGATCTGTCTCGGTCGGGACTGTGTTGAGGGGCTGTTCTGTGCGCAGCGAGGATATCGCGGGCGTCTTCAACCGTGCTGGCCGTGACTACGAGTCGTCGGCGACGGACATGATCCATCTGGCGGCGGCGCGGCTGGTCGAACGGTTGGAGCTGCGACCGGGCCAGGATTTCGTGGACCTCGGCTGCGGCCCGGGCACGCTGATCGCGCATGCCGAGCCAATCCTGGAGGCGGGCTCGGCGATCGGTGTCGATCTTGCCGCCGAGCAGCTGACGCTCGCGCGCCAGCGCTTTCACCGTTCCCAGATGGTGCACCGATTCATCCAGGCCGACGCATCGAGCACCGACCTGCGTCGGCGCAGTGCCGACGCTGTCGGACTCGGGCTCGTCTTGCCATACGCCGACCGTCCCGTCGCGCTGCTCAATGAGGCCACCCGGATCGTGCGGCCTGGCGGGCGGATCGCGGCGACGGCATTCGGCCGGCCGTTCTTTGCGCCAGCGGGCAACCGATTGCTGGGACTGTTGGAACGGCTCGGCGTCGCCTGGCCGGACCTGGAGCCGCAGTACAACCTTCGCGAGTTCGCCCAGCTGGGCCTGATCGGCAGCGTCGACGGTCGCCGCCTGGACGATCTGGAGGTCGAAGAGATCGAGCGCGAGTTCTGGTGGCCCAGTTTCGATGCCTGGTGGTCCATGCTGCGCTGCATGGGCATGCTGCCAGCGGGACGTGAGACCATGCTTGCGCGGATCGCCGGCGAACTACGCGAGGACGACCGCGTCGTCAGCCCGGACGGACAGGTGCGCTGCGTGGTCAAGATCTTGCTGCTCAGCGCGGTGACCGCGCCTGATGAGCCCTGGGAGTGACGCTCATGCCATCCGAACACCACAGACGACGAATTTCGGTCAACCTGCCCTGGAATCCCGATGTCGTCGATACGTTCCTCACGCGGGCGCGGCTGGCCGACGAGATTGGCGTCGATACAATCTCGGTCCTTGAGGGCTACGGACACGACGCGTTCACGGGCATGGCGTTGTTGGCGCATCACACATCCAGGGCGCGGATTGCCTCAGCGATCGTGAACGTGTTCTCGCGGACGCCGGCGACGTTGGCGCAGAGCTTTGGCACCGTAGATCAGCTGTCGGGCGGGCGCGTCGTGATCGGACTGGGCGCGAGCGCGCCGGGCGCCATCGAGCGCTTCCACGGTGTCAAGTTCGAGCGCCCGTTCGCGCGCATCCGCGAGGCGGTCGAGCTGATCCGCCTCTACTGGTCGCGCGAACGGTTCAGCTACGACGGTCCGACCATCCACGTTGAGCGAGCGCTTGTGAGCGGCATGATCCCAGGACAGCCAACGGCCCAGATCCATCTGGCCACGCTGCATCCGACGTCCGTGCGGTTGACCGCCGAGATCGCCGACGGCTGGATGCCCACATGGATCCCGAACGATCGGATCGCCGAAGAGATCGCGCAGGTGAAGCGCTGGTCGGAAGCAGCCGGGCGCTCCGCCGATGCCGTGGAAGTGCGTGCTCCGGGCTCGGCCGCGGTCTTGCTTGACGGGGCGCTCCAAGGCCAAGCCGACCGCAATTTCGCGCAGGGTCTGGCCTTCTTCGCGGTCCGCAATGGGCCGGGTTACTTTCACCAGTTCGAGCGGCAGGGATTCGCCGACGAGGTGGCGGCGATGCGCGAAGCCTGGTCGGACGGAGGCGCAGGCGCTGCGGCGGAGATTGCGATGGAGATCGCGCCGCGCTTTTCTTGCCGAGGCCCGATCGCTGAGGTTGCCGCGCACCTCGATCAGCAGTCGGCCGATGGCGTGGACTTGCACCAGGTCTCTGTCGAGACCGATGACGATCAGCAGTGGGTCGACGCGTTGGCCGAGCTGGTCAGCGGGGTGGGATAACGTAGGCAGAGGATGATTAGCTGTCCGAGAGGACGGGTGAAAGGCGATTTCATGGCAGACAACAACCTCGCGGCGGCGCTGGCCAAGTTCACCGACCGAGCGCTGCGCTGGACCGCACAGTCGATGGAGGATCTGACGCAGGATGAGGTCCACTTCAAGACCTACGATGGTCAGAACTGCATCGGCTTCGAGGCTTGGCACATCGCGCGCACCGCTGACAATCTGATTCATTTCGCGTTCGAGCGCGAGCAGCCGATCTGGATGTCCCAGAACCTGTTTGAAGAGTGGGGCTTGCCCAAGGTCGATCAGGGCACGGGCACGAGCTACGACGAGGTCTCGAGCTGGGTGTTCCCTGACGGCGCGACGATTGCCAGCTACCTGAATGAGGTCGCCGACGTGATTGTGCCGCGCATCGCGGACATGACGCCTGAGTATCTCGACTCGATCACGCGCATCGTCCCGCAAGGCGAACTGCCCAAGTGGGAGATCATCGGCCAGGTGATCATCAACCACTCCAACAACCATCTGGGCCAAATCAACGTCGGCCGCTCGATGCAGGGCAAAGAGGGACTCGGTTTCTAGCCGCTGGTCCCGATTGGTTAAGTCGATCCATGGCAGACGAGACGAGCCTGGTCCAACCGCTGTCGCTGAGCGCTCAGGTCGCGGCCGCGCGCTCTGGCGATCTGCCGCTCCAAGATTTGATTGATCAGACGCTCGAACGCTGGGACGCGGTCAACCCGCTGGTCCGCGCGATGCTGCCCGATCCGCGGCTGCGCGAGCGCTTGTCGTCCGAGGCGGCGGACGCCGCAGCGCGCTGGCCCGTACCGTCGCAGCGGCCTCCGTTGTACGGCGCGATGGTTGCGGTCAAAGACATCTTCAATGTGCAGCGGATGCCCACCCGGGCAGGATCAGCCGTGCCGCCGGAGTCGTTTAGCGGCCGTGAGGCGGACGTCGTGGCACGGCTGCGGGAAGCGGGCGCGTTGGTGCTCGGTAAGGCGGTCACGACTGAGTTCGCCTACTTCGCGCCAGGCGCGACCGCCAATCCTCATCACCGCGAGCACACACCGGGCGGATCGAGCAGCGGCTCGGCCGCGGCGGTTGCGGCCGGCATTGCGCCGTTGGCGTTGGGATCGCAGACGGTCGGATCGGTCATGAGACCCGCGTCGTTCTGCGGCGTCGTGGGGTTCAAGCCGTCCTACGACCGCATTCCCAGCGGTGGAACGCTGTACTACTCGCCGTCTGTGGACACGGTCGGCTACTTCGTGCAGAGCGTTGCCGATGCGGCGCTGGTCGCGGCCTCGGTGTTGCTCGGCTGGCGCGAGGGCGAGGATGCCGAGGCGCCGGCGCCTCGTGTGGGCATTCCGGTCGGCAACTTCCTCGATCAGGCAGGCGATGACATGCGCGCGGCGCTCGATGACGCGGCCAACCGTCTGGCAGCAGCGGGCATGACCGTCGAAGAGGCGATGACCCTGCACGACATTGCGGACATCAACATCCGACACCGCAATCTAACCACGCGCGAGTTTGCGGAGACGCATCAAGAGCGCTACGACAAGTACGGTGCGATGTTCCGTCCGCAGAGCGCTCAGTTGTACGAGGCGGGGTTGGACATCTCGGCCGCCGACGCCGAAGCGGGCCGCGCCAGCCGAATCGCGCTGCGCCAACGGCTCCATGAACGGATGGACCGCGCCGGCGTGGACGTGTGGCTGGCGCCGTCGGCCGTGGGTCCGGCGCCCCATGGGTTGCACTCGACCGGGGATCCGGCGATGAATCTGCCCTGGACACACGCGGGCATGCCGGTGATCTCTCTGCCCTTTGGGGATGTCGACGGACTGCCGCTCGGTCTCTCGCTGGTCGGACGTTTCGGTCATGACGAGACGCTGCTCGGTCAGGCGGCGACGGTCGAGTCAGCGCTGGCAGCCGCGCGCTGATTGGTCCCCCCGGGAGGATTCGAACCTCCGCGCGCGGTTTAGGAAACCGGTGCTCTATCCCCTGAGCTACGGGGGGTAGGTCGAGTGTATGCGCAGGGCGAAGCGCATTTGACGCGCCCGACGGGATTCGTATCCTGAGAACAAAGCCACGAGAGTTCCCGAAGCACCTGGAGCCACACCGATGCCGATGTACGAGTACTACTGCCGCCCCTGCAACGAGAAGTTCACCAAGCTGCGCCCAATCACCGAGGCGTCTGAGCCGTACAACTGCCACTGCGGTCACGTGGCGCAAAAGGTCGTGACGGCGGCTGTGGTCTCGCACTCCGGACAGTTCTCGGAGACCGACCTCGAGGATGCCATGCCGTCGGGCGGCGGCTGCGCGTGCGGACGCGGCTCCTGCGGCTGCGGCGCGGGCGGGCACGGCGGCCTCAACTAAGGGTTGTCGACGACGCCCCGATTCGTGCTCGTCGGATTCGGCCCCGGCCGGTTGTGCAGCCGTAGATTGGTTCAGCGATGACGCGGCCCGTCGCGCTGGTGTTCGGCGCAGCGCTGCTCACCGCAGTGGTGGGTGCTCTGGTGATCCTGGCAGGACTCCTGCCGCGTGACTCCGCGGTCTCCAACGACGATTCATCCAGCGGTATCGATGTACGCCTGCAAGCCCGCCAGACCGTCAGTGGACGAGTCGAAGTGCGCGCCCAATCCATCGTGGACGGCGAGTGGCAGGTCCACGCGCCTGACGCTCGGTTCCTGCCGACCCAGCCAGAGCCTGGTCGCTGGTACTCCAGCGACTCGTTCGCGGTCAGCGCTCCCGCGACTGCGTCAGAAATCTCGGCCGACGCCTACACCCGTGCCTTTGTGGAAGCCGCAATCGAGCGATACAACCGCGACGGCCGCGAAGCGATGGTCGAGTACTACAACAATCCCGCGAGCGCTGACGGTCAGTGGTACGTGTTCATCATCGACGAGCAGAGCGACATCATCGCTCATCTCAACCCTGAGCTGATTGGAGTGCCAACGGCGGAAGTCGTTGGTCCGGGCGGCTATCCGTCCGGACGCATGGTCCTTGCCGCCGCGCATCCCGATGGCGCCTGGCTCGACTACCCATCCACCAATCCCTTGAGCGGACAGCCAGAACTCAAGCACACTTGGGCGGTGGAGCATGACGGGCTGGTCTTCGGTTCGGGTTGGTACGAGGACGCGCCATCGAAGCAGCATGCGCCGGGCGCGTTCACTCAGTCCTACGTTGCGGGCGCCCTCGAGATGTATCGCGTGCTGGGCCGTGAGGCGACGTTCGAGCACTACAACGCTGCAGCGAGCATTGACGGTGAGTGGTACCTGTTCATCCACAACGCGGACGGCGCGCGTCTGGTCAACGGCGCGCGCGCCGACCGTCCCGGTTGGCTGGGCAGCAATCTGCGCGGCTCGGGCGAGGACGTCACTGGCTACGACTACGTGGATGACACGCTGAGCATCGAGACCAGCGGCTGGATCTCGTATGTGTTCCCCAATCCAGATGACGGCCTGCGCTACCAGCGCAAACACACGTGGCTGGTGCGGCATGACGGGTTGATCTTCGGTTCGGGCTGGTACGACCGCAACTATGACCTCGTGGCCGAAGATCCGGCTGGCTACGCCCGCGCACTGGTGCAGCAAGCCGTGGACTTGCACGACTCTGAGGGTCGTCAGGCCGTGCTGGACTACTACAACCTGCCCGAGAGCGGCGACGGCCCCTGGTACGTGTTCATTCTCCAGGAACGCGACGACGGTCTCTACACGGTCGCTCACGCAACGCTGCCTGAGCTTGTTGGCACGACCCGGGAGAGGATTGACGCGAACGGGTTCGACTACGGAGCAGCCATCGCCGCGGTCACAGAACGCGGCGGCGGCGAGTGGGTTGACTACATCTTCACCAACCCAGAAACGGGCGAGGACGCGCCCAAGCACAGCTGGATCGAGCGGCGCGGCGATCTGATCTTCGGAGCAGGTTGGTACGAGAGCATCGACTAGCGCGGTTCCGTCCGACGGACGATGAACCAACTCAATCCGCCCAGCGTCGTCAGCGGAATCAAGATCGCCAGGGCGATCAAGACGGTCGTGTCAAAGAAGAATCGTTGGGGAAACAGCTGGATCAGCGCGTCTCGCGAGGTCAGCTGCCAGAGATCGTTGGTGAAGAAGATCTGATGGAAACCGCGGAAGGCGGCGTCGAATCCGCTGAGCCCAACGATCGCCAGGACCACGAAGACGAGCGCGACGATTCCGCAGGCGCTGAGGATTGATCGCGCGAGACGGCGCAGCGCTTGTCGAGATCGCCAGAACGTGATCACCGCGAACGCGATGATGAATCCCAGCGCGGCCCAGCCGGCGTCGTAGACACGCGCCATCAGACGCTTGACGTCCACCATGTGCAGCACTTCTCGCTCGGAGTAGAACGGTGCGCCGTCGACGCGGACGTCAAGCAGTTTGTCGTCGTTGGACAGGTAATCGCGCGTTTCCGCCGCCACGCGATCGACTTCAGCAGGTGTGAGTCCGGTCCGCGACACAGCGTCGTAGCGTTCAAAGCCGCGCTCCCACCAGGATTCCGATGTGGCCGTGTAACGCACCGCCAACGCAATTGGCAGGACGAGCAAGGCCAGCGCCAGGGCGCTGTGAGTGAGCGTCCAGGCCAGGTGTTGCAGGATTCGCCATCCGAGCGGCGCGATAGGATTCATAACGAACAAAGCGTATCGAGCACATTGAGCAACGGAGGTCTGATGCCGCCCGAACTCGCCAGGATCATCGAACTGACTCAACTCAGCGAGGAGCCGTTGGTCGCCGTCGTGAGGAGTTCTGCCGCCGAACCGCCAGTCACCGACGGCGTGCTGCTGGTCCTGATCGATGAACCGGGCGGAGTCGCTAATGCTCTTCGTCACTATCCGGACGCGCATGCCGTGACCGTCGTGAACCGCGATGAGTCGTTGAGTACGGCCGCCGTCGCCGATGTCTTGACGGGCCGCGCTGAGGCGGCGGCGTTGGTGGTCGCGCCGATCGAGCCGTTCGACATCCGCAATGCGCCAGATGGGGTGCGAGGCGTGATTGACCGTCTACGGGATCCCACCGACGGCTGCCCGTGGGATCTGGAACAAACCCACGAGTCGCTGCGCCCGCACCTCTTGGAGGAGACCTACGAAGTGTTGGAAGCTATCGCCGGCGGCGACATGGCAGAGCTGAAAGAAGAGCTCGGCGATCTGATGATGCAGGTCGTGCTGCACGCCAAGCTGGCCGAGCAGGCGGGACACTTCACGCTCGACGATGTGTCTGAGGGCATCCGGGCGAAGCTCGTGCGCCGCCATCCTCACGTCTTCGGCGGCGGGTCCGCCGACACGCCGGCGCTGGTCATGGGCGCTTGGGAACGAATCAAGGCGGAGGAGCGGCCGCAGCGAGAGTCAGTGCTCGACGGCGTGCCCAAGACGCTGCCCTCGTTGGCTCGGGCTCAGTCGATCCTGGGCCGCGCCGAGCGCAACGGCTTCAGTCGGGAACCCGGCGGGATGGATTCAACGGGGATCGGCGAGCGGTTGCTCGATCTGGTGATGGAGGCGCGGGCTCTCGACGTATCGGCCGAGGATTCGCTGGGCGACGCGCTCTCGACGTTCGAGCGCGGCGTTCGCAGCGAGGAGGCGCGCCGCCGCGACTCGTCAACGGCGGAGTAGACCCACCGCATGGAAGTCATTCCCACCCCGCTCGACGACTCGCGGGCGGCGTTCGCCGCCGACGCGGGGATCATCCTGCTGGCGATCATCCTGGATCAGATCCTGCCTGAGCCGCCCGCGGCGCTGCATCCGGTCGTCTGGATCGGACGGACCATCACGGCGATCGAGCGCTTCGCCCCACACGCGCCGCTGCCGGCGTTTGCCTTTGGCGCCGCCGTGGTCATTCTGGTCGCAGCAGCGTCTGGAGCCCTCGCATGGGCCGCCATGACCGGACTGGCGGCGCTGCACGCGGTCGCCTACGTGTTTGGCGGGGCACTGCTGCTCTGGACGACGTTTGCCGTGCGCGGGCTGGTCGACGCCGCCGCTCGGACGCAGCGAGCATTGGAAGCGGAGCGGCTGGACAACGCTCGAGAGCAGCTGATCAGCCTGGTCAGCCGCGAACGCGCGTCGCTCTCCCCGGCGTTGGTGACTGCGGCGGCGATTGAATCGGTGGCCGAGAACACGACCGATAGCTTCATCTCGCCCTGGTTGGCGTTCGGAGTCTTCGGCCTGCCTGCGGCCGCGGCGTATCGTGCGGTCAACACCTTCGACAGCATGTGGGGCAAGCGAGGCCGTTATGAGCATCTCGGCAAGTTCGCCGCGCGCCTGGACGACGCCCTGAACTACCTGCCGGCACGCCTCAGCGCCCTGCTGCTGCTCTCCGCGGCCCCGCTCGGCTCCGGCTCTGGAGCGCAAGGCTGGAGGATCATGCGTCGCGACCAGCACCTGACCGAGAGTCCCAACGCCGGTTGGACGATGTCCGCAATGGCTGGCATGCTCGGACGACGCCTCGAGAAGGCCGACCATTACAACCTCGGCGCGGAACTCCCACCGCCGGCGGCTGATGACATCGGGCGAGGCAACCGTATCGCGCTTGGCAGCGCCGGGCTTGGCGCCGTCGCGTCACTCGCGCTGTTGGCCCTCGGGCATTGGGCATTCGGATGACGGTCACCCATGGCGGCCTCGACCCGGCGGAACTGCGATCTCTGGGCTTGCGCCCGCAGGAAGTGCTCGACTTCAGCTCCAACATCAATCCGCTGGGCACGTCCGAGACGGTCATCCGCGCCGTCGCGACCGCCGACCTTGCGTCGTACCCGGATCGCAACTGCACGGCTCTCGTGGAAGCGCTGTCGGCAACGCTGGACATTCAAGCGGACAATCTGGTGGTCGGTAACGGCGCGACAGAGCTGATCCACCTCGTCAGCCGCGTGACGTTGCAGCCCGGCGATCGCTGCCTCATCTTCGATCCAACATTCGGCGAGTACGCGGCTGCAGCGAAGATCGCCGGGGCCGAGATTCACCGGTTCCACGCAGAACAGTCTGATGCATTTCGCTGGGACATCGACCGAGCCCTCTCGACCATCCGCACGCTGCGACCGACGGTCGTCTTCCTCTGTAATCCGAACAATCCCAGCGGTGTCTATCTCGATTTCGAAACCGTCGAACGCATCAGGGCTTCCGTTGGGGCAACCGGACTGCTCGTCCTGGACGGACGCATACGCTCCGTTGGTCGCCGACGCATGGCCGCCCGAGCCGCTGGTCGAGCGGCGCGGCGCGGCTATTGTGCGATCGATGACGAAGCACCATGCCTTGGCTGGCGTGAGACTGGGCTATCTCATCGCGCCGCCGGCCCTGTGCGCCGCAGTGCGAGCGTTGCAGCCGTCCTGGAGCGTGAGTTCTGTCGCTCAGGCGGCGGGACTGGCCGCGCTGGACGACGACGCCCACGTTGAGGCGGCGCGCGCGGTCGTTCGCGAATCCAAAGCCTTCCTCGCCGAGCGGCTGGAGACTCTTGGGCTGGCGGTCACGCCGTCCGCCGCGAACTTTCTGCTGGTCGATGTCGGCGACGCGGCCCGTGTCCGTTCGGCGTTATTGGAACGGGGAATCGCGGTGCGCGACTGCACGTCGTTCGGGCTGCCGGGTCACGTCCGCATCGGCGTCCGGCTCCTCGATCAGTGCGCGCGACTGGTCGATGTCCTGAGCGAAGTACTCAGCTCGGACGATTCCCGATGAGCGCATTGGGCAAGGTCGTGATGGTGCAGGGCACATCCTCGCATGCGGGGAAGTCGGTGTTGGCGGCAGCGTTGTGCCGCCTGTTTGCGCGAGCGGGCTACCAGGTGGCCCCGTTCAAGGCCCAGAACATGTCCCTGAACTCGTTCGTCACGCCCGACGGCGGTGAGATCGGCCGTTCGCAAGCGGTCCAGGCGGCGGCTGCGATGGTCGAGCCACGCGTCGAGATGAACCCGGTCCTGCTCAAGCCCGAGGCCGAGTCGCGATCGCAGGTTGTCGTGCTCGGTCGACCGCAACTGGCTCGCTCCGCGCGGGAGTACTACCAGCTAAAGCAACAGCTGTGGCCGCGAGTGACTGAGGCGCTGGACTCGCTGCGGCGCGAGTTCGACATAGTGGTCATCGAAGGAGCGGGCAGCCCGGCAGAGATCAACCTGAAGCAGCACGACATCGTCAACATGCGCGTCGCCAGGTACGCCGATGCGCCGGTGCTGCTGGTCGCGGACATCGAGCGCGGCGGTGTCTTCGCGCAGGTCGTGGGCACGATGACGCTCCTCGAACCTGAGGAGCGGGCGCTCATTACCGGCCACGTGATCAACAAGTTTCGCGGCGATCACACGCTGCTGACCGACAGCATCGACCTCTTCGAGGCACACACGGGCGTCCCGGCGATTGGCGTACTGCCCTACTTCACGGACATTCAGATTCCCGAGGAGGATTCGCTCGGCCTCGAGGCGGC
>JAJDZG010000155.1 GCA_022824765.1 Dehalococcoidia bacterium
CCCTCGTCCGGCCTGCCGGACTTCAACGCCGTTGTCACAATCGGCCAGGTCGTGAGCGCGCTGTTCGAACTCGAAGAGTTCGACCTCGACGACTGCCTCGACCGCGACTTCGCGCGCCAGCTGGCCGAGCATCTCGCCGCCGCCGCTCCCGAGCGGCAGCTGACGCTCGCGCTCACTGCCTAGACCCACACCCCACTCCGCCCGACCCGCCGCTTGAGCGGGTCGGGCTAGAACGGAACCCCAACCATGAACCCCTGGTTGAACGACCTGGGCTGCCACATCTACTTCGACCGGATCACCCCGATCGACGAGCACGGCGCCGACGCTGCGCCCAGCACCTACTGCTACCACTGCGCCAGCTGCGGGCGCGACCACGACGACTATGAGTCGCTCGCCGACTGCGTCCGCGACGCGCGCCGCCACATCGAGGACTCACCAACCATGAACCCCTGGAGCAACGAACGGGGCTGCGAGGTCTTCTTCGAGGAACTCGCGGCCATTGACGAACACGGCAACCAGACCGCCGGCCGCAGCTACAGCTGGTGGTGCCGCTGCGGTCTCAACCGTGACGAGTACGAACACCTGCCCGAGTGCGTCCGCGACGCGCGGGCCCACATTGAGGAGTAACCGACCCATGAACCTCTCAGAGTTCATCGACACCTACCGAGAGGCGATCACCAGTCGGATCGTCCACAGCTACCCACCCAGGTATCGCCCGGCGGCGGACGACCGTCCGCTGCCGCCGCTCAAGCGCCGTCCGATGGGTGCCCAGGAGACCGCGATCCGCGGTGCCGCGCTGAGTCTGACCGAGCAGCGTGGCACGACCGTGGTCGGCGAGATGGGCGTGGGCAAGACGTTCATCGGCATCGCCGCAGCGGAGCTGGCCGGCTTCCGACATGTGCTCGTGCTCTGCCCGCCGCACCTCGTCGGCAAGTGGAAGCGCGAGGTCGAGGAGACCATCCCGCTGGTCCGTACCGCCATCGCGGACAGCATTACGGACCTTGAGGCACTGCGCCATCAGGAGGGAACCGGACCGCAGTACGTGGTCATGTCTCACTCGCGGGCCAAGCTCGGTCACCGCTTCCGTCCCGCCTACTGGACCAGGCGGCTGCAGGACGAGGATGGCCTGCCCGTCAGAGACGAGGAGACCGGCGAGTTCGTCATGACCCCGGCCTGCCCTGATTGCACGGCGCAGATCGTGGACGCCGAAGGCGTGCCTGTCTCGCACAAGCAGTTGGACCGCAAGCGTCACAACTGCCCAAAGTGCGGCACGCCTCTGTGGATGGCGGAGGCGCGTCCTGTGCAGAACGTGACGACCGACTACAACGCCGGTCTCATGGCCCGCCGCACGTCCGGTCAGGGGCCGCGCAAGTACCCGCTGGCCGACTACGTCAAGAACCACATGCGCGGCTACTTCGACCTGCTGATCGTGGACGAGGTGCATGAGCACAAAGGCAGAGGTTCAGCCCAGGGCCTCTCGGCCGGCATCCTGGCCGACGCCTGCGGCAAGTCGCTGGCGCTGAGTGGAACCTTGATGGGCGGGTACGCCTCGACCCTGTTTCACCTGCTCTACCGGTTCTCGCCCGAGATCCGCTCCGAGTTCGGACGCTCTGAGGAGAGCAAGTGGGTGCAGCGCTACGGGTTCCTCGAACAGTCGGTGCGCCACGACCGCGACCTCGAGTACCCGACCGAGGACGGCTCCGTCTCGCGCCGCAAGAGGTACCGCAACCAGGTCAAGGAACGGCCCGGTCTGGCGCCCGGAGCGCTGTTCCACATCATCGGCCACTCGCTCTTCCTCAAGCTCGCGGATGTCGCCTCGGGTCTGCCGCCCTACGAGGAGCAGATCCAGGTCGCGCGGCTGGGCGACGAGCCCAACCTGCACGGGTTCTCTCAGGCCTCGGCCTACCAGCATCTCGCAGTCAACCTCAAGCGGGCCTTGCTGGTTGCGCTGGAACTCGGTTCACAGCGGCTGCTCTCGACCTACCTGCAATCGCTGCTCGCCTACCCGGAGGGCTGCACGCGCGGCGAGACGGTCTTCGACCCCGAGTCGGGCGACCTGATCGTCCACTTGCCGCCCTTGGACGAGGAGCGCGTCTACCCCAAGGAGCAGCAGCTGATCGACCTGGTCGCGCAGGAGCGGATGGCGGGCCGTCGGGTGCTGGTCTACGCGACGCACACCGCCACCCGCGACATCACCGGGCGGCTCCAGACCTTACTGGAGCGGCACGGCTTCCGAGCCGCCGTGATGAAGGCGGACCGGGTCGAACCCAAGCAGCGGGAGGCCTGGGTGGCGCATAGGGTCGAGCAAGGCATCGATGTCCTGATCTGCCATCCCCGGCTGGTCCAGACCGGGCTCGACCTGATCCAGTTCCCAACGATCTGCTGGTACGAGACTGACTACTCGGTCTACACCATGCGGCAGGCCTCTCGGCGCTCCTGGCGGATCGGTCAAACACGCCCCGTCAAGGTCGTCTTCATGGCCTACCGGAACACGCTGCAGGCCGATGCGCTCAAGTTGGTTGCGCAGAAGCTGCAGTCCTCTCTGGCGGTCGAGGGCGAGCTGCCCGAAGACGGCCTGGCCGGCTACGGCGACAGCGGCGACGACCTGATGATGGCCCTCGCCCGCAAACTCGTCTCCGGCGACGCCGAGGATGAGCCGGTCGAGGACATCTTCCGACAGGCGCAGGAGATCGCGGCCCAGGCTGACCAGTTGCTGGTCGATCCCGATTGGGAGCGGGCGGAGCCCGATTCACCGCTCCTCGTTGACGCTGGGGTCGTCGAGTTGGAACCGGCCGCTGCGCTGGTCCCGTGTGAGCATCACACCGGCGCACCCGTGCAGCAGTCCCGGTTCAGCTGGGCTGAGTTCCTCTCCGAGGAACCCAAGCCGACCAAGCGCCGCGGTCGGAAGCAGGCAGAGCCTTCGGCCTCGCTCTTCGACTGGGCGCTGGAGCGAGAGCAGCAAGCTGGTCTCGCCGCTGCTGGCGGGTAGTGGAAAGGGGGAGGTCGTCGCAATCTGCGGCGGCCTCCCCCGAGTCCATATGTGACGGTCTTTTTTCGTGCCCGAAACCGTTAAAGACCTGCCGTGGATTTTGGATCGCCTGCCGCTTCCCGCTCTGATTCGGGCAGGACTTCTGGTTGCAAGGAGCGTTCTTCTGTGGTGGTCTCGGTTGGCTCGGGATCTGAGTCGCCGGCGGCTTCCAGGAGGAAGTTGCCTTCGGCGTCGCGGGATGGTTCGGGGAGGACTTCTGGTTGCAGGAAGCGCTCTTCAGCCTCAGCCTCGGCCTCTGGCTCGCTATCTGAATCAGCGGCGGGCTGCAAGAGGAGGTTGCCTTCGGCGTCGCGCGGTGGATCGGGCTTGATCTCTCGGACGAGGATGAAGCTGGAGAACTGGTTGGTGAGGGTGCAGATTTTGTCGTCGGGCAGCCACACACTCATCGGTAGGACGCGCCAATGTAGATTTCCGGGATCCCAAACTGCGACGTTTGTGGATCGCTCTGCGCCGCGGCTGCGATCGCGAATGCAGACCATGAGGTCGACGCTCAGCGCTTCGCGGCGGCCGACCTGCTCGACCGTGTTGAGGCCGTTGTCTGGGCGTTCTTTGATTAGCCACAGGTGTAGATCGATCATGTTCTGTGGACGGATGACGTTGTAGCGTTGCTCGTCCTCGCCGGCGATGATGTACAACTCATTGTCGGCGCTGCCGCGGAAGCGGCTTCGGTAGTCGGGGATGTCTTGTAGTTGTGTCGTGATGTAGATGCCGCGCTGCCGCTCTAGTTGTTCTTCGTTCAGCGCCTCGTCGATGCTGTTGAGATCGAGGAGTCCTGAGCCGCTGCATGGTCGAAGTGGCGGCGCCTCATAGCCAAGGTTCGGGAATGCTTGCAGCTCAGGCTCTGACACGTCGTGGATGACGCTGCGACAGAAGTTTGGCGGGTCCTGGTAGACCGGCTGGCGCCGCCTGGTTGTGGGCTCGGTTTCGTCGTCGGTGATCGTCAGGGTGTGTATGCTCGTACTGCCAATGTCGTAGCCACTGCCGCTGCGGAGTGTGAGGATGATCGCCCTCGAGCCATCTTCGGCATCGTTGTCGATGAGTGTGACCGGGATGCTGACGCTCGTCACGCCGGCGCTGACGCTCACACTCGACACCGTACCGCCGAGGTCGTAGGAGACGGTGATCCCACTCGCGGGCGCGGGGCGCAAGGTAACTGTAACATTGTGCGACCCTGCATTCTCCGACGCGGTGGATGTGCTTGATGCAAACGATGCGACTGGTGTGGTGGGGGCGGTGTCGTTGTCATTGACTCGTACGGAGACGCTGTTGATGCTCGGTGTCCCGGGCCTGTACTTACTACCATCGCCCTCACCCGACGCGATGGAATGGGTGATCGTGACCGTGCGGTACCCGCCAGGGTTGACGATGTTGTCCTCCTGGCCGCGCACAGTGATCGTCTGCGCTGTGTTCCAGTTGGACTGGGTGAAGGTGTTCGTCTTCACCGTTGACGCCCACGACCGACCAGCGGCGGGGCCATCGACCTGCGTACCGGCACCCGCCGTCACGGTGATCGTCACTGGTCCGACGGGTTGCGTGGCAAGGCGAATCGTGTACGTATCGGTAGTTGTCGAGCCGTCTTCGCTGACGATAGTGTTCCCGCCGCTCTGGACGATGCTCACGGCCGCCGTGTCGTTGTCGTTCACGTTCACCGTGGCGTTACTTGGAGAGCCGACGGTGTAGCCCGTGCCGGGGTTCAGCGTCACCGTGACCGAGCCGTCGTTCTCGTCCACGTTGTCGTTCAGGGTGGGGATGGTGAACGTAGCGCTGGTGCCAGAGAAGCTCCGCATCTTGGCGTTGAGTTGGCCTGACGCGACGAACGAGCCTTGCTGTGTGACCGTGTACTTGACCGTGATCGCGCTCGACGGCGCACGCGATGCATTGATGGTGAACGAGGCGTTGCCGCCCTCAGTTACTGCCGTCCCGCCCGTGATACTCAGGGTCGGGGTGGTCGCCTCGTCGTCGTTCACGGTGACTGAGACGCTACCTGTCACGCTGCCGTAGCCGCCGCCGGACGCCGAGTGGGTCAGGGTCGCGGTGTCGTTGGTGGCGTCGTTGTCCTGCTGCGCTGAGACGGTGACCGTCTGCGGAGCGTTCCACAGATTGCTTCCGCTTGCATTGAAGGTGAGCGACGTTGGGTTGACGGTGACGTCGGTGTTATTGGAAGAGATGGACACTGTCACCGCTGCCGTGGGCTGCGTGTCCAGACGAACGGTATAAGTGTCCGTTGAACCTTCGTTCACGGTGACCGAGGTTTTGGAGAACGTGATACCCGCCGTATCGTCGTCGGTCACGTTGACTGAGACGCTGCCACTCACGCTGCCGTAGCCGCCGCCGGATGCGGAGTGGGTCAGGGTCGCGTTGTCAGCGGTGGCGTCGTTGTCCTGCCCCGCGGAGACGGTGACTGTCTGCGCCGTGCTCCACAGATTGCTGCCGCTTGCATTGAAGGTGAGCGAGGTCGGGCTGACGGTGACGTCGCTGTTGTTGGAACTGATCGTCACTGTCACCGTTGCCGTGGGCTGCGTGTCCAACTTGACGGTGTACGTGCCCGTTGCCCCCTCGTTCACGGTGACCGACGCGCTGGAGAACGTGATGCCCGCCGTTCCGCTACCAGATGCGACTTTGAAGACCGGGGAGTAACCGTAGAGCGGGCGCTCCTGCGTGTTTGCCTGCGCGTTCACGTGGAACAGACTTCCGGCACCGCTGTGGCCGCCCCGGGATACGGTCGAGGCGCCCAACGGGTGGTTCCACGCCTCGCAACCGTTTCCTGAACCTGTCCAGGGTTCATAGAGCCTCGGGGTGCTGACCGTCCCATCCGGAATATTCTGCGTCCCATCCTCGCTGCGCGGATCGCCTTGTTCGAACCCGTTGAGGACGCCCGTTCCCGTCCCGCTCCACTTCTGGTCGCAGAGGTCGCGGTAGTTGTTGGCCAGCTTCACGCCGTTGAGCCAGTACGTCGGGATGCCCGCGGCGTCCGAGTCGGTACCTGAGTTATCACCCCATGTCGGAGTGTGACCGTTGTGCGTCGATGTCATGCCGTTGTGGACGCGTGCGGTTGTGCCTGTTGAACCTGAAGCGCTGCGCGTCGATGCGAAGACTTTGAAGAGACCGGCGTAGGGTTTCATTGCGTCGAGGCCGGTGTCCAAGATTACCTTGCGGATGAATGCGTCGTAGTCTGCGATGTCCGTGGAAGTCGCGTCGCGCTGGGTTGACGTGCGGAAGATCAGGCGGAAGTCGTCGCCAGGGCCCAGGCCGGAAGGCTTCAATGGCGAGCTGGATGGCAACTCTATGTCGCCCGTTTCGTCGTCGACGAAGACGACGCCGATCGGATTGCCCGAGCGCGTACCGATTGTGTGCGTATCGGTCGTGCTCCCGCTTGTGCCGTAATCCACGACCACATATGGTTGCGTGCGATCGTCGTTGTCGACCGGCGTCAGACGCAGTGTCGCAGTCGAGCCGCCGCCTACGAAGACAATGGCCGGGTTCTGCGCGTTATATGTGCCTGACGTGTTGAGGGTAGCGCCAGTCTGCGGGTCTGGCTCCAGCTCGAATGTGTAATCGGTCGTGACGGTTGCGCCTTTGACGGTCAGTGGCACGGTGAGCTTCTGGCCTTGCGTCAACGTCTGGCCCAGCGTGACTGTGATTGTGACGTAGCCAGTCGAATCGCTCGCGCCCTCGACGGCGTTGCCGTTTGAGTCGCCGTCGGACTTTGACATCGTGACGTCGACGTCGGTGCTGGTGGGCGCCGACACGACGATGTCGAAGTCATCGGTGACGGTGCCGCTGTTGCTGTCGTCCGCCGTGACCCGCACCGTGATCGTTCCGGTGTCGCCTGACTGCGGCGCGCCTGAGAAGGTGCGGCTGCTCGCCGTGAAGGTTAGCCAGGTCGGCAGGGTGGAGCCGTTGGATTGCAGCGCGCTGTAGGTCAGGGAATCGCCGTCCGCGTCCGCGAACGTGTTGGCTG
>JAJDZG010000066.1 GCA_022824765.1 Dehalococcoidia bacterium
CGTACGGTCCAGCGCCGCGGTGGGTCTCATTCGTACCGACATGCTCGACCTTGAACACCTCAGCGCCGAGATCGGCGAGGATCATCGACCCATACGGACCCGCCAACGCCCACGTGAAGTCAAGGACGCGCAACCCATCGAGCGGACCAGGCATGACCAGTCCGCCTAGTCCAGCTCAAGTCCGGGCGTGCCCGGCTCAAGCTGCACCCCGAGCGTGTTGAGCGCCATCGAGACCAGGTTGTACTGCCCCGCCGCAAAGACGACGTCCATCAGCTGCTGCTGGTCGTAGGTCTCCGCCAGCGCCGACCACGTCGCGTCGCTGATGAATGCGTCGGAGTGCAGTTCATCGGTGGCGCGCAGCAGCGCGGACTCGTGCGCCGTCCATGCCTCGTGATCGGGGCCTGCCTTGACCCGCTCAACCTCCGCCAGCGACAGCCCCGCCTCCTGCCCGATCCGACGATGCTGTCCGAACTCGTAGCCCGACTGGCAGTTCCAGCCCATGCGCAGGATGACCAACTCACGCTCGCGTGGCGGCAGCGACGAATCCCACAGCACATGCCGCGCGAACCGTCCCCAGGCCGACGACAGCTGCGGATAATGCGCCAGCGTGCGCGTGATGTTCAACACCGGCCCGCCGCGAGCCTCCGCACGCTCGAGCTGAGCCTTCGACTCGCCCTCCGCGGTCTCCACCGTCAACGGCGCCAGTCGTGGTTCGGAGAGTCGCATCGCATCTTCCTCCTGCTGCATGTTCGCGCGGAGGCAGGATAGAGCGTCAGAGAACAGCAGCGATCCGCTCCAACAGCACGTCGAGCTGATCGGCGCGGGGGACTGAGATGCGCAGCGATCCGGCCAGCAGAGGATCGCTGTATGTGCGGACAAACACTCCGACCGATGCCAGACGATCGTGCAGCTCGCGCCCGCTGCCAATCGCCGGGTCGACACGCACGAGGACGAAGTTGGACTCGGAAGGCAGCGGCTCGAGCCCGGGCAGCGCGGCCAGCGCGTTGACGAGTCGGTCGCGAGTGGCGCGAATGGCGGCCAGCTGCTCACCGATCTCCGCGCGGCGCTCGATGGCCGCGATCCCGGCGATCTCCGCCGCCTGATTGACGTTGTACGGCTGCTTCACCTTGGCCAGATCGGCGATCAACCCCGCAGTCGCCAGCATGTAGCCCAGGCGCAGCCCCGCGATCCCGGCCCACTTGCTGAATGTGCGCATGATGATCAACCGCGGCTGCACGCTGAGCAGAGCCTGCGCCGACGCGTCGAGACCGGCGAACTCAACATATGCCTCGTCCAGCATGACCGTCGCGCCGCCGTTGAGCAGCGCTTCCAGCAGGTCGCGCGGCACGAGATCGCCCGTCGGATTGTTCGGCGATGTCAGGATCACGACCAAGTCAACACCCCGCGCTCGCACTGACTGCACCGCTTCCAACAGGGCATCCGGACGCAACGCAAACCCATCTCCGCGCGGGACATCGATCAGTTCCAGCTGGTTGAGATCGGCGAGGAATGGGTACATGCCAAACGATGGCGTGCAGGTGATGATCGCCGATCCGGGCGCGAGCACGGCGCGCAGCGTCAGGTCAAGCAGCTCGTCGGCCCCGGCGCCGGCGAGGATCATCGACGCATCAAGTCCCGTGTAGCCGGCGAGCGCCGCGCGCAGCTCCATCTGGTCCGGATCGGGATAGATGGCGCCGAACCCCGTCTCTTGCAGCGCCTGCCGCAGCGCGTCGCGGACGCCGTCCTGCATCCCGTACGGATTCTCATTGGCGTCGAGCTTGAGACATGCCTCCGGCGCGAGACCGGCCGCTGCGGCCCGCTCGGACAACGGCACGACCGGCGCGTAGCCGGCCAAGCGGGCAAGATGCGGACGTACGAACGGGCGCTCGACGCTCATCGGTCGCGCCGGCGCCGCTCGAGCGATCGGGCGTGCGCATCCAGCTGCTCGGCGTGGGCGATCAGCTCGGCATCGGCCGAGACCTCGTCCAGCAGATCATCGCTGACGTTGACGACCGTCGTGATCTTCATGAACTCGCCCACGTTCAGCGCCGACGCGAAGCGCGCCGATCCGCCCGTCGGCATCACGTGCGATGGTCCGGCCACATAGTCGCCGAGCGCCTCAGGTGACGCCTCGCCGACAAACAATCCGCCCGCGTTACGCACATCGGCAACGCGCTGCGGCGCGCCGTCAATGACCAGAGCCAGATGCTCGGGCGCGTACTCGTTGGCGATGGCGAGCGCCTCGTCCACGCCGGACACCACGGCGATCCCGCCGCGTCCGCCGATGGAACTGAGCGCGATCTCCCGGCGCGGCAGGTCCGCCGTCTGCTCGCGCAGCTGATCGACCACCGCCTCGGCCAGCTCGTCGCTCGTCGAGATCAGAATCGGCGCGGCGTAGTGATCATGCTCGGCCTGGGCCAGCAGGTCCGCGGCGACCAGCTCGGGGTTGGCCGTCGCGTCCGCGACGATCAACGTCTCAGTCGGGCCGTAGATCGCATCGATCCCCACCACGCCGTACAACCGACGCTTGGCGGCCGTCACGAAGCGGTTGCCCGGCCCGAAAATCTTGTCCACGGCGTCAATCGACTCCGTGCCGTAGGCCAACGCGGCGATCGCCTGCGCGCCGCCCACTTTGTAGACCGTCTCGACGCCCGCAATCTCCGCCGCGACCAGCTTCAGCGCATTGACCTGCGCGACGCCGTCCGCTGACGGCACCGCGGGAGACGCGATCACCACGTCCGAGACGCCCGCCACCTGCGCAGGGATGGCCGTGTGCAGCACCGTCGACGGATAGACCGCCTCCGTGCCCGGCACGTACAGGCCAACCCGCTCGAGCGGCCGCACCAGCTGTCCGAGTCCGCCGATCGAGAACGACTGCGCGGCGTGCTGGAGTTGAAGCTCGTGATACTGGCGCACCCGATCTGCCGCGTGCTGCAGCGCGTTCACGAGCTCCGCATCCACCTCGCGGCGGGCCGCGGCAAACTCCGCGGGCGTCACGACCAGATCGTCCGGCGCCGCGCCGTCGATTGCGGCAGCGATCCGCCTGACCGCTGCGTCGCCGCCGTCGCGGACTTGCTCGATGATTCGGCGGACGGCTTCCTCGAAATCAGGCTCATCATCGAAGAGACGCCGCAAGATGGCCCGCTCGACACTGCTCAGCGAATCATCGTCGGGACGACGCCGGGCGAGCAGCTCGCGACGCGCCACCGACGCTCCGCGCCAGATCGCGATCTCCGTCTCTGCGAACTCCGTCGTGGTCATCAGTCGGTCGCCAGCCATTCCCGCAGCACGCTCGACGTGCGCTCCGCTACCGATTCAAAGAAGCCGTCCAGCGCGTGCTGGTCGACGTGTCCGAGCGTATCGTCGAGCAGCTCGGGAATCGACTCCATGAAGTCCCGCAGACCCGTTTCGCTCTCAATGCCCGCGCTCTTCAAATGTCGCGAGGCGATGAAGCTGAAGCGCTCCCAATCGGGCGGATGCTCCGTCATGGCAGCGGTCGTGTCCCGCCAACGGGTCAGCAGCGGACGATCGACAAAGCCGGCGTCGATGGCCACCGCCGACTCCGCGAGCGCGCGGCGCAACTGCTGCATCTCCGCCGCCGACTCGCGCTCGCGCCGGTCGAGCTCGTACTGCAGGACGCGGTCGAGCAGATTGGCGTGCGAACTGCCGCCCAGGACCGATCGCGCACCGAAGAACGGTCGATAGATCTGCAGCACGTACTCCTGATCCATGATCACGTGGGTCAGATATCCCGCCACCCAGGCCCGTGTCTCGGGAGTCAGCCGCGCGGCGTCGCGGAACATCCGGTGGGCGGCGAAGAAGTTCTCCACGCAATCCTGGTGGCCGTCGTTGTAGATGTCGAAGAAGTGCGTCCTCTCGCGATCCCAACGGGTCAACACGCGGATATCGGGCGTGGTCGCGCCGAGCAGGAAATCGCCGTTCGACCGGTCGAACGGCGCGTCGGCGGCGCGGTCGAGGCTGACCTGCGCGCCAGCGCGTGCAGCGGCGATCATGTGGGACACCAGTGGCGGCATGTTCGGAGTTTATCGCGCATGCGTATGATTGGCGCATGAGAGATCTGGCCCGCCATCCAATCCGACTGCTGGGCCTGGCGATCCTGACGCTGGGGTTGGGGTCGCTGCTGCTCAGCGGCTGCGGCTCCAGCAATCCGCCCGGCGCGGTGCATGTCTCGAGCATGGCGCAAGAGATCGGACCCGTCTCCGCCAGCTTCGTCGAGCGCGCCCTCGATCGCGCCGAAGATCAGGACGCCGCCGCCTGGGTCCTGATGATGGACACGCCCGGCGGACTGATCTCGTCGACCGACGACATCGTCCAGCGCATCCTCGCCGCAGAGATTCCCGTCATCGTGTTCGTCAGCCCGGCGGGCGCGCGCGCCGCGTCGGCGGGGACGTTCATCACCATGGCCGGACACATCGCAGCGATGGCCCCCAACACCCAGATCGGCGCAGCGCACCCGGTCGCGGGCGGCGGCGGCGACATCGAAGGCGACCTGAACGAAAAAATCACCAACGACGCCGCGGCCGACATTCGCGGCATCGCCAATCATCGCGGGCGCAACGCCGAATGGGCCGAGCAAGCCGTGCGCGAGTCCGTCTCGATCACCGGTGAAGAGGCGGTCGAGCTGAACGTCGTCGACCTCACGGCATACGACATCAACCATCTGATCGATCAGCTCGACGGCCGCGTCGTGCAGCTCAACCCGGAGGGCGACGAGGTCACGCTCGAGCTCGCCGGCGTTCCGATCGTCGAAACCAACTACAACGTCGCCGAGTCAATCCTCGACGTGATCGCCGACCCCAACGTCGCCTACATCCTCACCTCGATCGGCAGTCTGTTGCTGGTCGTCGAGGCGTTTTCACCCGGCCTCGTCGGACCGGGCGTGTTTGGCGTGATCATGCTGATCTTCGGCTTCTACGCGCTCGGGCCGCTGGACACCAACCCGGCCGGCATCGCGCTGCTGGTGCTCGCCGCGGTGCTGCTCTTGGCGGAGGTGCTGGTCGCCGGCTTCGGATTCCTGGGCATCGGCGGGACCGTGTCGTTGATCCTCGGCGGCCTGTTACTGATCGGTGACGCGTCGTTCGACGCGGAACAGGTCTCTCTGTGGGCGCTGATCGTGGTCGGTGGCGGCGTCGGCGCGGTCGTGCTCGGACTGGGCGCGCTGATTGGGATGGACAAGCGTCGGCCCAGATGGACCTTCCAGGGCAGCAGCGGCATCGTCGGTCAGGCGGGCGTCGCCCACAACACGCTCTCGCCAGGCGGCACCATCGTCGTCAACGCCGAACTGTGGTCAGCCCGTTCCGCAGGTGACATCGAGATTGACCAGGGCGCGCCCGTCCGAGTCGTCGGCATGGAGGGCCTGACGGCCATCGTCGAATCCGACCCCGACCCGCCGCCGAGCCCATCGGAGAGCCGCTGGCGACGCCGCTCGTGAGACGGAAACTCGAGCGATCAGCCGCAATCAGTAGCTATGGATGGCCCGCTTGGCGTTGCGCGGACGCTGCGGGATCCGCGCCGCGCGACCCGTGCGGTCGCGCAGGTAGTACAGGCGCGAGCGGCGGACGCGGCCGCGACGAACCACTTCGACCTTCTCGATCCGCGGCGAGTGATACAGGAACGTGCGCTCGACCCCGATCCCCTTCGTCACCCGGCGAACCGTGAAGTTGGACGAGCTGCCCTGCTTCTTGCGCCGAATCACCACGCCCTCAAAGACCTGTGTGCGCTCGCGGTCGCCCTCGACGATCACCGCGTGCACCCGCACGGTGTCGCCCGGCTGAAAGTCCTCGATCGCCGGATTACGGTCGTAAGTAAGCAGGTCGCTGCGGTCCATGGTCGGCTCCGGACGAAGAGAATCTGAGTGGCTGGAGAGTGTGTCGCCCAGCTTACGACGGACTCGCGCTTGCAGACTAGTTCGCGTCCAACACTTCGCCGTCAGCGTCGACGTCCGTGAGCAGATCAGGACGGCGCAGCCGTGTGCGTTCGATCTGTTGACGCCGACGCCAGCGAACGATCTCCGCGTGATGACCGCTGAGCAGGATGTCAGGCACGCGCCAGCCGCGAAACTCGGCCGGTCGCGTGTACTGCGGATACTCCAGCAATCCGTCGCTGAACGACTCCTCGACGGTGGACTGCGCCGAGCCGAGCGCACCGGCTTGCAACCGCACCACCGCATCGACGAGCACGACCGCGGCAGGCTCCCCGCCCGAGAGTACGTAATCGCCGATCGATATCTCGTCGTCCACCAGGTGCTCGCGGACACGCTCGTCGACGCCCTCATAGCGCCCGCAGAGCAGAATCAGACGCTGCTCTGCGGCCAGTTCGCGCACGATCCGCTGGTCCAGGCGTCGGCCTTGCGGCGTCATCAGCACCGTGCGGCCGCGCTCGTCGTCTTCGCGCAGCGACTCCACCGCGCGGAACCACGGCTCGGGCGTCATGACCATCCCGGGACCGCCGCCGTACGGTTCATCGTCCACGCTGCGGTGGCGATCCGTCGCGTGCGCTCGCAGGTCGTGGACGGCAATCCGCACGATCCCCCGCTCGCGGGCGCGTTTGACAATGCTGTGGTCAAACGCGCCCGCAAACATCGGCGGGAAGATGCTGACGATGTCGATCCTCATTCGCGCTCGTACGCGGCACGCGGATCGAAACTTCCGCCGCCAACGGCACGGCTCGCGCCCGGCTCCAGGTTCAGCGACGCCTGGCCCTGTCGCAAGTAGGCCGGCGTCGACCGCTCCTCCGCGCTGCGGCGAGTCGCGGGCTTGAACTCGAAGTCTTTCATCGGATCGTCCGACTGCGGTACCGCCGCGAATCGCGGCGCCGCTACGCCCGACGCCGCCTGAGGCGCCGCGACTGCAGCCGAAGCCGCCCCCTGCGGGGCGAAGCCGGTCGCAATCAGCGTCATCTGCAGATCACCGTCCATCGACTCGTTGATCACCGTGCCGAAGATGATCTCCGCGTTCGGATGGACTTGCTCCCTGACCGTCTCGGCAATCTGCTGCAGCTCGAGCATGCCGAGGTCGCCGTTCGACGTGATGTTGTAGAGCACGCGCATCGCGCCATGGATGCTGTTCTCCAGCAGAGGCGAGCGCATGGCCTCCTCAACGGCATCCTGAGCGCGGGCGTCGCCGCTGCCACGACCCAATGCCATCAGCGCGTGCCCGCCCGAGCCCATCACCTTCTTCACATCGTTGAAGTCCAGGTTGATCTCACCCGGCACGGTCAGCACGTCCGAGATACCACGCACCGCCTGGCGCAGGACATCATCGGCCTTCTCAAACCCGCCGGTCAGGGTCAGGCTTCGGTCCTTCGGGTCAAGCAACTCCTGGTTCGGGATCACGATCACGGTGTCCGCGACTTCGGTCAGTTTCTGGATGCCAACCTCTGCCGTGTTCCCGCGAGTGCTGCCTTCGAACTCGAACGGCCGCGTGACGACGCCGATGGTCAGCGCGCCTGCCTCACGCGCGACCTCAGCCACGACCGGCGCAGCACCCGTGCCGGTGCCTCCGCCCATGCCCGCCGTGATGAAGGCCATGTCAACGCCCTGGAAGAGCTGTCGCAGCTCATCGCGCGAGTTGTCAGCGGCGCGCGCGCCGCGATCCGGATCGCCGCCGACGCCCAGACCCTTGGACTCGGCGTCCGCGATGCGGACAATCCGCTCCGCTTGGGTGTTCGACAGCTGCTGATTGTCTGTGTTCACGGCGACGAACTTGACGCCGGGAATGCTGTCGGAGATCATCCGGTTGACGGCGTTGCAGCCGCCGCCGCCAACCCCCACAACGGTGATCGGTGGGATGCCGTCCGTTCGCTCTGGGCTCTGCTGTGTCTGTGGGCTCGTCATACGCGGTCCTCTCTTGATCGTGCCAGTTGGTGACCCGATCGACTGGTGCTGGCTCCTGCTCATGCGTGCGGACTGAACACTCGGGCGATGCTGGAGACAGCAGCCGCGAGCGATCCAATCAGCGACGGTTTGGCCGATTCGTTCCGTCTCGACTGGCCATCTGCAGCCGCCGATTGCGCGGCGCCCTGCACCAGCCACTCAAGCATTCCCACCGCGGCGATCGCCTCGGGCCCGGACAGCTGATCGCTCAGGCCGCTCAGCGGTCCCACGCTGCCGATCCGCGCGGGCGCGCGGAAGGAGCGGCTGATCACCTGCTCCACTCCCTGCAATGTCGCCCCGACGCCGGTCAAGACGATCCCGCAGCTCGCCGCATACTGCAGCTGGTGCTCCTCCACCTGCTTCAACACCAACGTGATGATCTCGTTCAGACGCGGAAAGATGTACTCCGTCATCTGCGTCAGCGTGACCTGCTGGACGCCATCCGCAAAG
Source organism: Dehalococcoidia bacterium (assembly GCA_022824765.1). GTDB lineage: Bacteria > Chloroflexota > Dehalococcoidia > Bin125 > Bin125 > Bin125. Next base: position 8,345 of record JAJDZG010000066.1, read on the forward strand.
TCCCGCAGCTGGATCGGTTCCGCTCCGCGCGGAACCAACAACGGATGCGCCCGGCCGTACTCTCGCATCAGCTCCAGCGCGTGATCGACTCTGCAACCGAGTCCAATCGCCAGGTCATGCGCGATGTCCAGCGTGCCCATGCCGATCACGGAGGTGTGTGAAATCGCGCCGTCTTCAAAGGCATTGATCGATGTCGTGCCGGCGTCCAGACCCAACACCAGCGCACCCAGCCGCCGGTCATCGTCATGGACGGCTCGGACGGCGCCCACAACCGGCTTCGCTGCGATCAGCTTGACTTGCACGCCCGCCATCTTGACGCAGGAAGCCGCGTCATCGTTGGCGCTCATCTTTCCCGTCACGATGTGCGTCTCGACATCGAGCCGGCGGCCATGCTGGCCGCGCGGGTCATCGCAGCGGCGTTCGAGGTCGACGATGAAATAGCGCGGGATCGCGTGGACGAGCTCGGTACCCGGATCGATCGTCACCGACTTGGCTAACTCTTCGGCGCGACGCATGTCGTCCCACGTGATCGGTTCCTCCGTCGAACGCAACTCGAACGCGCCGCGATTGTTCTGGCTCTTGAAATGCGGGCCCGTGACGCAGAGACCGACCTCTGTGATCGCCCGGCCCGACGAAGCCTCTGCCTGATCCAGCGATTGGCGAATCGACGCAGCCGCGCGGGTCACATTGGTGACCTGCCCCCTGTCGATCCCGTTCGACGGTGCGCGACCGACCCCGTGGACGTGCAGCCGACCGTAATCGTCAGTGCTGCCGACAACCGTTGTCACGACCGACGACCCGAGGTCCACAGCGACCTGGTATTGCGATGGCTGGCTCATATCAAACCTTCTCCTCTGGTGTTATCGGCTGGCGGCGGACAGATCGGCGGCGCTCGACTCGGTCAGTCGCACGCCGCGACCCTCATTGAGACCAATCTCCACGCGCGGGCGCAGACCGAAGCGCAGGTCGGCAAAGAGCAGCGGCTCCCCGCGGCTCTTCGCTTCGCGTTCCAGCAGCTCCCACACCTGATACTTGTAATCCAGACCATCACTGCTGCCGAACACGATCCGCCCATGCTCGGTCACCACCGTCAGACCGTCCGACAGCGACCACTCGAAGCCGACAATGACGGGCAAGGGCAGCGGCGCACCGCGCTGGTGCAACTCGTCCGCCATGCGGATCGCGTCCAGATCGACCGTCGCGCCGGCCGTCACCGCCGGCTGCGCGGAGACTTGCTGAACGATCGGACCACTGAACGACGGCGCAGCGCCCTCGAGCACCACGCCCTCGGCATCGATCGGCCAGACCGCGCGATCCGCCTGCCAGCGACCCCACGGCGTCCGCTCGACGATCACGATCGTGGCGCCATTCGGCCAGTTGCGCTGGATTTCCACGTCGCGCACCATCGGCAACGCCGAGATTCGCGACGCCGCGGCGTCGTAGTCGGCCAGGACGACGTGCTCGCCGACCAGGCCGGCCAGCTGTCGGACCGACGCGGCCGACACCACGTTCGCGCCCTCAACGTCAACCTGCTGGATTTCCAGCAACGGAGAGTTGAGCAACGCCAGCAGCGTCCCCACCACCGCCACGATCAGAATGGCGCCGCCTGCCAGGAAGCCACGCAGCCCAATCCGCCGCCGCGGCGTTCGGCCGCCATTCGGCGCGGTCGGCTGCTCCGCTGCGTCAGGCTGGATCGGCGCGTCAGGCATGACTGCCTCCGAACCGCAAGCGCCGCGAGTGTTGACGCCGCTCGATGCCCAGCTCGACGAGTCGGTCAATCAACGCAGACAGCGAAATGCCCGCCGCCTCGAAGAGCACCGGATACATCGAAGCAGAAGTAAAGCCGGGAATGGTGTTCAGTTCGCCCAGCCAGATTCGGCCGTCGCCGCCGATCAGGAAGTCAGCGCGAACCATGCCGGCCGCACCGACCGCGAGCCAGGCCTCGAGCGACATCTCTTGCAGCCGGCGAGCGGTCGCCGCGTCGAGCTCGGCCGGCGCGATCATCTCAGTGGCCGGGTCTTCATACTTCGCCTCGTAGTCATAGAACTCGCGCGACGTGCGGATCTCACCCAGCGGCGAGGCAATCGGCGCGCCGCCGCCGCGCGATCCCAACACGCCGCACTCAATCTCGCGCGGCGACGGCATCGCCTCCTCGATCAGCACCTCAACATCGCAGGCCAGCGCCGCCGCGACCGCGGACGCCGCGTCCTCAAGGCTTTCGACCTTGCTCGTGCCGATGCTCGATCCGCCGCGCGACGGCTTGACGAAGTAGGGGTAGCCAAACTCAGCAGCGCGGCGCAGCACGTCCGTCGCGTCGGACTCCCAATCGGCGCAGCTGATCGTCATCGACGGCGCAACGGGAATGCCCGCCTGCCGCAGAATCTGCTTGCAGCGTGTTTTGTCCATCGCCAACGCCGATGCCGCCACATCCGATCCCACGTACGCCAATCCCAGCAGCTCGAGGAAGCCCTGCAGCATCCCATCCTCGCCCGTCGCACCATGAATCAGCGGGAAGACGGCGTCGCACTCCTGCAGCGCCGCTATCGTCTCGTGATCGATGGGCACACCCTCATGGCGCGCATCGGCGGAGGGAACCTCCTCAGCCGCGCCGCGCCCGATCGCCGCGAGCACCGCCCCCGACTCTTCCACCGACAGCCAGCGGCCGAGTCGGTCGACCGCGAATGGGACCGGTTGCCAGCGCTTTCGGTCGACCGCAGCCAGCACGGCGCACGCCGACCGGATCGAGATCGTGTGCTCCACCGAAGCACCGCCGAGAATCACCGCCAGCCGCCGAGGATGATCAGCCATTGGACCATTCCTCCCCGATCACGGCGATCTCCGGCTCCAGCCGAACACCGCTCTCTGACGCCACCCGGTCCTGCACGCGCGCCATCAACGCCAGGAAGTCCACCGCCCGAGCGCGCGGCACATCAACGTTCTGGATATAGTTGGCATGACGCTCCGAGACCTGCGCAGCGCCGATCCGCTCACCCTTCAAGCCGGCCTGCTCGATCAACTCGCCAGCGGTCGGGCCGACGGACGGATTGCGGAAGGTCGATCCCAGCGACGGACCGACTGGCGCATTGGCCTTGCGCAGCGACTCGACACGGTCGATCTCACGCTCTGAGGCCGCGACATCGCCGCGCTCGAGCTGCAGCGTGAGGGCGGTCACGATGCAGCCCTGCAGATCGCCGCTGCGAACACGAGAGTCTCGATAACCCAGGCCGAGATCAGCGGCGTCGATTGTGACGGCCTCGCCCTCGCGGTCGATGGCCTGCACCGACACGAGCACGTCGCAGAGCTCGGAG
>JAJDZG010000138.1 GCA_022824765.1 Dehalococcoidia bacterium
GCTGTCGGCCGGCCCGCTCTGGATCTTCAAGTGGTCCGGCGAGACAAGTTACGACCGCTTCGTCGGGGTCATCGTGTGGCGTTCGAACAACGTCAATCGGCAGATGAACGACTACCTGCTTGCGGCAAAACGCGAGGCCGACACAGCGGCCAAGCGAGAGGCCGACACAGCGGCTCAACCGACCGTGCGCGTTTCCGACCCGTCCTGCCGCTCGACCAAGACTGGCTGGGTCACGATCGGACCGTGCTACCAGGAATCGTTCGGCTATCAGGCTCGGTATGACGGCGATGGCGACGGCGTTTCCTGCGAGCGCGGCTGCCGCTTCTGGCGGCCCTGACGTTCTTAGTCAAGGATGAGCGTGACCGGCGCGTGGTCGGACGGTTTGTCTCCATCGCCCTCCTGCTTGCGCTCTTCGATGTCGATCTCGACGGCGGCGGCGCGCTCGACGAGCGGCGAGCTGATCAGCTGGTGATCGATTCTGAGACCCTGATTCTGCAGCACGCCGCCCGTTCGGTAGTCCCACCAGGTGTAGACGCCGCCCGACTCGTCGAAGAGCCGCAAGGCGTCGGTCAGGCCCCAGTCGATCAGCGCGTTGAGTCGGTCCCGTTCAGGTTTGGAGCAGAGAATCTTGTCTCGCCATGACTCGGGATCGTGCACATCGCGGTCGTCGAAGGTGATGTTGAAGTCGCCAGTCAGAACGATGTCATCGCTGCGGGCAAAGGTGGAGAGCCAGTCGTTTAGTCGATCGAACCACTGCAGCTTGTACTCGTACATCTCGTGTCCAACGGTGCGGCCGTTCGGGCAATACAGGCTGACGACGCGAACCCCGTCGATCACGGCTGCGATGCCGCGCGACTGCTCGTCTTCGGGCCAGGGCACGGCCGGCTCGACCTCGTCCGGGTAGGACAGCGAAGCGATTGCCACGCCGTTGTAGGACTTTTGACCGTGGATGATCACGTGGTAACCCAGCTCGTCGAAGCCGTCGAATGGGAACTGCTCCTCGGTGCATTTCAGCTCCTGCAGGCAGAGGACGTCGGGCTGATGCTGATCGATCCAGTTCAGCACTCGGTCCTCTCGCGCGCGAATGGAGTTGACGTTCCACGTCGTGATCTTCACTCGGAGCTCCCTTCGATCTCTGCGCTCCTGCGCAGTCGTTGCGAGTGGTGGAGGATGATGCCGGCCGCCACGTTGACATTCAGCGAGTCCACGCCCTCTGCGATCGGCACGGCGACCCGCTGATTGATCAGCGGGCTGAGCGCCGCGCTGACGCCAGCGCCTTCACTGCCGAACACCCAGACGACGGGGCAGGTCAGCGGCGAGTTGTCCGCCAAGTCGTCCAACGGCGAGCCATCGCTGTCGGCAGCGATGATGGCAGCCCCAGCATCGCGCATCTGCTGGAGATCGGCGTAGAGATCGTTCGAGCGCGCAATTCGGACGCGGAACCAGGCACCGGTCGCTGCTCGCGTCGTGCGCGGATGGGTCGGATTGGCGCTGCCCGGGCCGACGAGCACTGCGTCGACGCCGAAGGCTGCGGCTGAGCGGATGATTCCGCCAACGTTGCCCGCGTCCTGCACGCCGTCGAGTGCGACGACCTGCCACCGCGCTGCTTGTGGGACAGCGAGTGGAGACAGCTCATCTCGCACAACGGCCAAGTGGCCCTGCGGTGTGCGTGTGTCCGACAGGCGCTCCGCGTCGGCCTCGCTGATCCGCGTGACAGCCACAGGGGCGCCGCGCCACAGCGCGGGATCGACACTGAGGATCTCCGTGACGGGCGCAGAGGCCGCAAGTGCATCGCGAACCAGCTTCTCGCCGTCAATCAGAAGCTGACCGGCCTCGCGGCGCCCCTTGGCGGACGTCAGCCGCTGTAGTTGGCGGAGACGGGCTCGCGAAAGCCGATCGCCTGGACGATCGGTGTCCATTGCGCCGCCCCGACGCCTCGAACAGCCGCTTCGATCAGCCGCCGTTGAACTCAGCCTTGAGCTCGCTGTAGCGGTCAAGGAGCGGAACCACCGTGCCTGCGTCGGCAGGCGGCAGCCCGAAGATAATCCGCTGGAAGCCGATGTCGATCAGGTTTTGCACCTGCGCCGGGTCGGGTCCGACGCCGAAGACGCTGCGCTGGATCGTGTCAAAGTCTCGCTCGGCACGGTCGGCCGAGGCGCGAAGCTGCTCCATGTCGGCGCGCAGGTCGCCGCGCCCGTTGATCGGCAGCCAACCGTCGCAGTAGTCGACGACGCGGTCGAAGGACCACTTGGACTGCGCACCGAGCAAGATCGGCACGTCTCCGTCGACCGGCTTCGGGTAGCTCCAGACGGGGTCGAAGTCGATGAACTCGCCGTGGAACTCGGGCTCGTCCTGAGACCAAAGCTCACGCCAGGCGAGCACGATCTCGCGCGTCACCTTCCAGCGATCCTTGAAGTTCCAGCCATGATTCTCGAGCTCTTCCGCATTCCAGCCCGCGCCGATGCCGAGGATCAGGCGTCCGCCGGAGATCATGTCCAGCGAGGCTGCCGACTTGGCTGCGACGAGGACGTCGTGCTCGGGGACGAGCAGGATGCCGGTGCCCACCTTGATTGTCTCGGTCGCCGCGGCGGCGGCCATCAGGGAGACATACGGGTCGTGCGTGTGCCAGTACTCCTGTGGCAGATCGCCGCCGCCCGGCCAGGGTGAGATCCGCGATGTGGGAATGTGCGTGTGCTCCGGGAACCAGAGCGATTCGAATCCCCGCGCTTCCGCTTCGCGAGCGAGTTCCATCGGCTGAATCGCGTAGTCGGTCGGGAACATCGATACGCCAAAATCGGTCATGGGTCGTCCTGTCCATCTGTCTGCGGTCGTTCATCTCAGAGGATATCGCCTGCGTCCGGTCAGGGATCGCCCCTGACGTCGCAGGCTGTGGCCCCGATTCTTCCACAATCCGCTTACCAGCTGTTGCCTGGCGCTAGATCGTCAGGCCGCCGAGACCGACCAGGCCCCGTGCGTGCTCGACCTCTCCGACGTGCCGATAGCCGTGGTAGAGCAGCATGCCGGTCAGCGCCTGCCAGATGGTCATCGGCGGCGTGGGACGGATGACGATCTCGTTGCCCAAGTCGTCGTCTCTGAGTGTGCCGACCCACTCGCGCGTGACTTCCCAGACGCTCTGCTGGTAGCGCAGCCAGCCGTCGACATCGGTGAGCAGGACCGCGTCGGCCTCGCTCTTGGTCATGCCGGTGCCCTGCGAGGTGCGGTGCAAGCCGAAGTGCTCGTCCCAGCCGCCGTCGATCCAGACCGTCGGACGACGGTGAACGACCCAGTTGACGATGTTGTCTTCGGTGCGGACATAGTGCCAGAGGCTGAAGAAGGCGCTGAC
>JAJDZG010000142.1 GCA_022824765.1 Dehalococcoidia bacterium
CCTCTAACTCCCCCCGGAGGGGGGAGGATTGTTGGGTTGCCCCGCAAGGGGGGAGGGTTGATTGTTCGCCTCGTTAGTGGGGGAGGATTGTTTGGTCGCCTCGTTAGTGGGGGAGGGTTGTTTGGTCGCCTTGCAAGTGGGGGGAGCCGAGCGGGTCCCTGGAGGAACCAGGGACTGGGGATGTTGGATCTTGGTGCGGGGAGGCTAGGTGGGGGAGGGAGCCCCCCACATACTCCCCCCCGAGGGGGGAGGATTGATTGGTCGCCTCGCAAGTGGGGGGAGCCGAGCGGGTCCCTGGAGGAACCAGGGACTGGGGATGTTGGATCCCCGCTTGAACCAGGGGTTAGGGATGTTGGGGGTTACTGTGGTTGGATTTCGTAGACGATTTGCACGGTGGAGGAGACGGTCTGGCTGCCGCCGAAGACTGGTGTTGGCGTGAACGAATCGTCGGCCATTGCATGCTCGACGAACTCAACCTCACCGCGGAACGGCGCAAAGCCAGCGGCCGGAGGCTGAATTTCCACGATGCGCACGATTTCGTAGCCCATGTGCTCAGTGATCGAGGCAGCGGTCGCTTGCGCGTCGTCGCTGGCATCGAGCAGGGCGAGCCGCTGCTGCTCGGCCGTTCGGGAGGCGGTGAAGCGGATGCTGTCGAAGCGGACGTGGTCGCCGCCGGAGCGGGTGACGAGGTCGACGATGCCGCCGGCGAAGCCGGTGCCGCGCAGCGCGATCTGGAGGCTGTTGTCGTAGCGGAAGCCTCGCGAAACGCTGCGTCCCTCGACCCAGTCGAACTCCTCGCGGATGTTGATCGATGTGGTCTGCAAGCCTTCGGGCGAGATGCAGGTTGGCGGGGCGGTGTGATCGGCGCCGTCGGGCTCGCCGGGCGTGCATTGCTCATTGACGGCGTCGCTGATCGCGTCGACCGCCTGGTTGCCCTGCTCTGCCGCTTCCAGCACGGTCGGCGCGAGCACGCTGATGGTGAATTCCGCGACCACGCCGTCGTGGGTGACGCTGCGCGATGCGGCGCCTTCGATGGTCAGCCTGGTCAGCTGTTCGCTGCCGGCAGCGGGCTCGGAAATCAAGGCGGGGACCGCGGGATCGTCGTCGGGCTCTTGCGCGCTGACGTTGAACAGTCCTGCGGCGAAGGCCGCGAGCGCCACGACTGCGGCCAATGCGGCCGCGAGCGCGGCGGCTCTGATGCTGATGCGCGAACTGAGTGTGTGTGTCATCTCACGTGCTCCTCAAGTCTGCTCCAAGAATGCGCCGTCATGTATCTAGGACGCATCCGCGGCCTGGTTGGTTCCCGACAGGTGTTGATCGAAGAAGCTGAGCATGGAGGCCCAGGCGTCGGCGGCGACTGGTTCGTCGAAGCCGATGGGACCGGGGCCGAGCCGCACGAACTGTGCTCGGAGTCCGGTGTATTGATGCATGAAGGAGTGTCCGGCGCCGGGATAGACCTTGACTTCGTGGTCGACGCCGAGCTCTTCGAGGTGGGATCGGAGGACTTCGGCGTCGCGGCCGGCGATGCGGTCCTGGTCGCCGTAGGCGCCGAAGGTGGCGCAGATGCCCTCGAGTCGCTTGGCTGAGCGGGGCGCTTGACCGTAGAAGACGGCGGCCGCGCCGAGCGGCGCACGGGCGGCGTAGAGCATGGCAAATCCGCCGCCCAGACAGAATCCGGCGACGGCGAGGCGGGACTCGTCGACTTCGTCGCGGTCTGCGAGCCAGGCGCGGCTGGCCTCGATCAGGTCGAAGGGTCGGCCGGCGCCCTGGCGCATCATGCGAACGGTCTGGGCGATGCAGATGGGTCTGAGCGGCGGGCCGACGGAGTAGAGATCGGGGGCGAGCGCGACGTAGCCGTGATCGGCGAACTGCTCGGCGATGCGGCGAATGTCGTTGTTGAGACCAAACAGCTCGTGCAGGACGATCACGGCGGGCGCGGGGCTGTTGGTGTTGGCCGGACGGGCCAGCGCGGCCTTGAGCGCACCGTGGTCTGTGGGGATGCGCAGCTCGACCACTGGTTGCGAGGTCTGCGCTGGGACGTTGTGCATGGTCGCCTCCGTGGCGGGGTTAGCCTGCTCTTGTGGCAACTGTAACGAAAGGTTGAGCGATGACGTACGAGACTCTGGGCTACGAGACGGCCGACGGCGTGGCGACGATCACGATTGATCGTCCCGAAGCGGCGAACTCGCTGTCGATGGAGATGTGCCAGGAGCTGATGGATGCGTCGATCCGGGTGGACGACGATCCGGAGGTGCGCGCGGTGGTGCTGCGCGGGTCTGGGCGGTTCTTCTGCACCGGCGCCGATCTGCGCGGGTTTCCGCCGGCCGGTCCGGAGATGGCGACGTTTGTGAAGGAGATGACCACGTATCTGCACGCTGCCGTCTCGCGGTTCACGCGGATGGATGCGCCGCTGGTCACGGCGGTCAACGGCACGTGCGCGGGCGCGGGGATGAGTCTGGCGCTGTTTGGCGACCTCGCAGTGGCGGGGGAGTCGAGCCGCTTCACGATGGCGTACAGCCGGATTGGTCTGACGCCGGATGGATCGAGCACGTACTTTCTGCCGCGACTGGTCGGTCTGCGTCGATCGTTGGAGCTGTGCCTGACCAATCGGATGCTGAGCGCCCAGGAAGCGCTTGATTGGGGCATGATCAACCGTGTGGTCGCGGACGAAGACTTGCAGTCTGAGACTCACGCCCTGGCGGCGCAGCTGGCGGCGGGACCGACGGAATCGATTGGCGCGGCGAAGCGGCTGTATCACCAGTCGTGGAACGAGGGCCTGGAGTCGCAGATGGAGTGGGAGACTCGGGCGATCGCGGACGCGTCGAGGCGTCCTGAGACGAAGGAGGGCATTCAGGCGTTCTTCGAGAAGCGTGATCCGGTGTTTCGGTGAGTTGGAGGGGGGCGAGCGGGTCCCTGGAGGAAGCGGGGACTGGGAGATGTCCCTGCGTGAAGCGAGGAGTTGGGATGTTGGGTCTTGCTGCGGGGGAGGCTTGGCGGGAGACGGGAGCCCCCCTCTTACTCCCCCCGGTGGGGGGAGGATTGTTTGGTCGCCTCGCAGGCGGGGACCGAGCGGGTCCCTGGAGGAACCAGGGACTGGGGAATCTGAGCGGGGAGTGGGGGATTTATGCGCGATGATGTGGGGGACATGACTGGTGCTTCTGATCCGTTGATGGATTTTCTGCTGGACGAGCTGGCTCGGATGGAGCTGGAGGCGGGTTTTCGGGCCCGGCTGGCGATTCCGACGGTGCTGGAGACGCCGGCGTCGGATTGGCGCACGGTTCGCTGGTCATTTCGGTTCACGAATCAGCAGGTGGAGCGGTCGCGGCGCTATGTGTGGTCGCTGCCTCGGGAGCGGATGGCGGAGGCGCTGGCCAGTCGGATGTTGGCAGTAGAGCAGGAAGCGGCGGCGCAGGTGGCGGCGGATCCGCGCGTGCCGCGCTCGGCGTCGCTGGCGAGTCTGTTGATGGAGGTGCAGGAGGCGGCGATGGGCGCGGAGGTCTCGGTGTTGCCGCTCGCGGACGGCAGCCGTCTGGGTGTGCCGCACGATGCCTGGGCGCTGTCCCTGCCTGTCTCCGCGACTGAGCGGGAGGTGTCGTATCGCGAGGCGCTCAGCGTGTATGCCATCAAGGAGTCGGTGCGGGTGGGACCGCTGCGTCTGCTGCGTCCTGATGCTTGTCGGTTGTTGCCGGCCGGTGGCTAGTGGGGGCGTGGTGAACCTGTTATTTTCCACCTGAACCTGAGAGTTCCTGGAAAGGTGTGCCTGATGAAAGCCGTTGTGATGGAAGCCGTCCGCCAGCCGTTGGTGGTGCGCGAGTTTCCCGATCCCGTGATCGGACCCAAGGATGCGCTGGTGCGTGTCGAAGCGTGCGGCGTCTGCCGCTCGGACTGGCATCTGTGGCAGGGTGACCTGTCGTGGGTGGGTTTCGAGCTGCCGAGCCCGTGTGTGCTGGGGCATGAATGGGCTGGCACGGTCGAGGCGGTCGGTTCGGATGTCGAATACATTCGGCCCGGCATGCGGGTGCTGACGCCGTTCCATAACGGCTGCGGCAACTGCGACCTGTGCCGCAACGGCTTGCCCAACATCTGCGACAACCAGGGTGGGTTCGCGGGCGGTTTCGCCCAGAAGGCGGCGATCTACAACGCTGACTTCAACGCGATCCCGCTGCCTGACAACGTTTCGTTCGAGGCCGGCGCGGCGATGGGCTGCCGGTTCATGACGTCGTACCACGGCGTGGCCGATCGCGGCGAGGTGTCGGGCGGCGACTGGGTTGTGGTCAACGGCTGCGGCGGGATTGGTCTGTCGGCGATCCAGGTGGCGGCGTCGCTGGGCGCTCAGGTGATCGCGGTTGACCTCGAGGAAGGCAAGCTGTCGAAGGCTCGCGCCGAGGGCGCGCTGGAGACGATCAACGCCGCAGAGGACGACGTGCCCACGCGGGTGAAGGAGATCACCGACGGCGGCGCCAACGTGTCGGTCGACGCGCTGGGCATCCGCGCGACGATGCTGAACTCGGTCAACTCGCTGCGCAAGGGCGGCGTGCACGTGCAGATTGGGATCACGTCGGCCGAGGAAGCGGGCGAGGTCGGCCTGCCGATCGACCTGATCACGATGTCCGAGATCGAGTTCCGCGGATCGCTGGGTCTGCCCAACCAGAACTATCCGTCGATGCTGAACATGGTGGCGTCGGGCAAGCTGCATCCTGAGACGATTGTGACTGACACGATCTCGCTGGATCAGGTGCCGGACGTGGTGGACTCGATGACGACCTTCCAGACGACGGGGTTCGTGACGATCACGGACTTTGCCTAGTCCGATGAGGTCAAGCGTATCCAGCGCCTGTCTCCACTGCGGCTGGAGCGGCGAGCGGCGCTTCTGCCCGGCGTGCGGGGCGGCGCTGTGGTCGCCCGACAGCGACGAGGGGGCGGGCGAGTGCACGGTGGTGCTGTCCTTCGACGTCGACGGATCGTCGGGGATGATCAACCGCAATCCGCAGATTGAGCATCTGCCGTCGGCGCGGTCGTTCGGCGACTACGGTCCGATGGTCGCGGTGCCGCACATCGTGTCCGCGCTTGCGCGGGCGGGAGTGTCGGCGTCCTTCTACATTCCCGGCTGGGTGGCCGAGCGCTGGCCGGCGACGGTCGAGCAGATTGCGTCGGCGGGACATGAGATTGGCCATCACGGCTATCTGCACGAGCCGCCGGCGACGCTTTCCGCGGAGGAGGAGGCTGAGGTGCTGGATCGGGGGCTGGCCATCCTGAGCGGCATGACGGGCGAGCCGGTTGCGGGATATCGGTCGCCGTCGTGGGAGTTGAGCGATGTGTCGCTGGAGCTGATGGCTGAGCGAGGATTTCGCTACGACTCGTCGCTGATGGGTTCCGACGCGCCCTACTGGGTCTCGGCGGGGGCATCGTGGTTGGTGGAGCTGCCGATCCACTGGGCGCTGGACGACTATCCGTACTTCGTCTTCGCGCCGACGGATGGTCGGCGGTTGCAGGCGGCGCCTGAGCAGGTCGAGTCGACCTGGCGGGACGCCTTCGACGAGATTCGTCGTCGTGGCGGCGTCTTCACGCTGACCATGCACCCATACATCATCGGTCGGCCGGGGCGCTTGGCGATGCTGGAGCGATTGATTGCGTACATGCAATCCAAGAGCGGCGTGCGGTTCGCGCGTGCGGTGGATGTCTGCGACGAGTTCGCGTCGGAGTGGTCGTCGTGAGTCGGCTGCTCGCGGCGTTGACAGTGCTGACGCTGAGCGTCGTGGTCGGCGTCGCTCTCACGGCCCGATCTGGGGCGCAAGAAGACACGTGGGCCGCTATTGCGGGCGGCCCTGGTTCAGTCACGATCAATGGGAAGATCGCGCCACCTCGAACCTTAATCGAAAGCGCCAAGGGCCACGATGACGTCGGGCTGCCAAGGCTGGTCCAAGGTAGTTATGTGAAAGTCGATGGCTCCTGGGTCTCCTTCTTCGACACCGAGTGGGAAGACGTTCAGATATATGTGGACGGATTCCTTGTGCCGAACATCGACTGGAACGAGTTCCAGCCCGGGCATCACCTTGACATCGAGCTTCATGTTGGCGTCGATACTGACCCTACCCCCGCGTATCTGATTGCGCATGTCGATCAATGGACACGTTTCGGTGTTCCACAGTCAGCTCACGCCGTTGCCGAGCTGTGCCTCAGGGACGGTGCCGGTCCGTCATATGATTGTAGCTTTTCCGTTTCGAGGCCGCTGATTCCAACCGCTTTCCACATTTGGCCGGGGATTGAAGAGCCATACTTCACGATCAATGGCGACGCGGCAGGGATTACGGGAGGCGGCCTCACCGCCGAGCATGCGCCGCTGCGGCTCACACTCAATGTCGGTGAGCCGGGTCTGATGCGGCTCTCCGGCGACGTGGCGCACATCCACGATTTGCGACATCTTTGCGGCTCTGCCGATTCCGGTCAGCTGTACATCCACGCTGAAACCACACACTGGAGCGGCCGGACCTCAGTACCTCGATCCGGCGAATGGGTCCTGAACACGCCCCTCGATGATGGTCCCGTTCACTTGTGGGCATCGGCGCACCCTTCGGGTGAACGCTTGTCACGGCCCGTGATCACATATGAGCACCCGAGGCTCAGATACTCACAGCCACCGACACTCGAGCACCACTTCCGTGAATCCCTGTACGTCTTACCGATCACCCAATACCGGATCGATCTGACCATCCGCGGGCAGCCGACAAACGCCTCTTCCACCCTCACGGTCGAAGGACCGTCAGCACGGGGTCGGTCCTTCGTCGTTCAACACGAACTCGACGCGGGCGTTCACACGCGCATCAATGTGACGTTTCCGCCGAACACGCCTCAAGCCAATCTTCGACTCGACTCCATGCCAGGCGTCCTTCGACGCTTGGATGTCCGCGACGCCGAGCACCTACTGCAACCGATCTCACCATGTACTTTTCGGTTTGATGTCGAGTTCAATATCGTCCAGCAAGGTGATGAGCTGGCGGAGCTCGATCGGCTGTTTGCCTTGATTGATTCATAACGGGTGATGCTGATGACTGATACGACCGACGAGCGCTTTGGGCGGGCGATTGCGGCGATTGATGCGGCGAATTTGGATGATCCGTTCACGTTGGTTGTTGATGGGGTCGAGCGGCCGAAGGAGCTGACGCATGCGGAGATGGCGACGCGCTGGGTGCGGCGCCTCGACCCCTCAGCGTCGGAGGAGCTGCTGCTGGCGGCTCGGGCGCATCACATCCGACGCTGGGTGATCCCCCGTGCTGACTTTCCGGCTGGGAGGTCCGGCTATCTGCGCTGGCGTCGTGCGCTACACGGGTTCCACGCCGAGTTGACCGCGGCGATCCTCGAGCAGTGCGGTTATCCGCGAGGCGCGGTCGAGCGCACCGCGGCGCTGGTCCAGAAAGCAGACCTGTTGCGCGATGGCGACGCGGATGCGCAGACGCTGGAGGACGCGCTTTCGCTGGTCTTCCTGGAGACGCAGCTTGATGCGCTGTTGGCTGATCTCGATGAGGGTCAGCAGCGACGCGCGCTGGGTCGGACGTGGCGCAAGATGTCGGCGGCGGCGCAGGCGGCCGCGCTGACGCTGCCGCTCTCGGAGCACGCCGTGTCGACGATGAGCCGTCTGGTGGATGGATTCGGCGATGACTGAGGAGCGACTGAGTCTGGAGCAGCGCGGGGACCGCTACACGCACGGTCACCACCAATCGGTGGTGCAATCGCATGCGCGTCGGCGAGCGGAGGTTGAGGCCTGGTTCTTGCTGCCGCGTCTGGCGCCGGACATGCGCTTGCTGGATGTCGGCTGCGGACCGGGCACGATCACGACGGGTTTGGCGAGAGCGGTGGCTGGCGGATCGGTGATCGGCCTTGATGCCGCGGAATCGGTGTTGGAACACGCGCGGGAACATGCCGCATCGGAAGACGTCGGCAACATCGAGTTCGTGTCGGGCGACGTGTACGCGCTGGAGTTTGCGGACAGGTCGTTCGATGTGGTCTACGCCAACCAGCTGTTGCAGCATCTGACGGATCCGGTGGCGGCGATTGTTGAGATGCGGCGGGTGCTGAAGCCGGGCGGCTGGCTCGGCGTGCGCGACGCGGACTACGCGACGATGAGTCCGCATCCCAAGTTTGCGGAGTTCGACGACTGGAATCGGCTCTATCACGAGGTTGCGTACCGCAATCAGGCGGAGCCGGATGCTGGACGGGTGTTAGCGTCGTGGGTTCGCGCGGCGGGCTTCGAGTCGGTGGAGCTGCATCCGAATGTGGTCGCGATGGAGGGCGAGGAGGCGCGAATCTGGGGTCGGACGTGGTCGCAGCGGATTTTGTACAGCGGGATCGCTGATCAGGCGCTGGAGTACGGTCTGGCGGACGAAGCGGCGCTGGAGCGGATTTCGGGCGGCTGGGCTCGCTGGGCGGAGTCGGCGGAGCCATTTTTCATGTTCACGCAGATCGCGGTGTTGGCGGCCAAGGAGGCAGGTTAATCGGCGACTTCGGCCTGTCCAGCCTCGCGTGCGCGGCGCCTGGCGCGGACAGTCTCGAGGGCGACGTCATGAATGAAGTGAATGGGGTTTACGCCTGAGGCACGCTGCTCTTCGCTGAGTTCCTTGACCTCGTCGAACGTGAATCTCACTTGAAACACGGCACCCGGGTTCTCGGCGATGATCACCTCCATGGGTTCGTCTTCGAAGTCTTCGTCGGGGAATCGCGGATCGTGGGTCATAGACGGTTGCTCCTACCTCCAGGTTGATGGTGTCGTCGTTGACGCTGCGGCTTGTGACGAATGGCGTCGCTCGGGCCCGTTCACTGTAACTGGAGCGCGTCGCAGATCAGGGCGAGGTCGCGGTAGTGGATCGTCGTCCCAGCGAAGTCTGGGACCTCGTTCCCTGTGGGCGCTGCTGGCCAGGCGGGAAACCAGGCGAGATTCCAGACAAGCTGGAATGACGGCTTTTGCTGGAATGACGAACGTTGGGCCGCGCCGACGCGCAAAGTCAATTTGACACATCTACGCCAACATGTGAACAGGCACTAGTCGGGATCGCCGAAGACCACTTCGATGAGTGGGGAGCCTTCGACCCATTGCTGGACGTTTTGCTCGTTGATGTATTCCTGCAGCTTGCTGGCGCTGAGGAAGAACTTGCGC
Organism: Dehalococcoidia bacterium; assembly: GCA_022824765.1. Lineage (GTDB taxonomy): Bacteria > Chloroflexota > Dehalococcoidia > Bin125 > Bin125 > Bin125. The sequence continues at coordinate 9,149 of JAJDZG010000142.1, forward strand.
TTGGCGTCGGCGTCGGTGACGGCGCGGGCCAGGCCGTCGAGGTCGGCCTCGGTTGATTCCTTGAAGTGGAAGGTGATGCGCGGGTCGGCGAGGACGTTGGCGTACCAGCTGCGCGGGCCGGGTCGGCCGGTGATGTAGTAGCGGTCGTCGACGTTGTGGAACCAGATTTCGAGCCGCTTGGGCTCGCCGCTCCTGCGGCCGATGGTGGTGATGTCGATGATCAGGTCGTTAGCCAGGGCGTGGGCGATGGCTGGGTCGGAGCTGGTCGTCATGCCTTGTGTCCGTTCTGTGGTTGGCGATGGCGCTGTTCATGATCGAGGAACCAGACTTTGCGCTCGATGCCTCCGCCGTAGCCGCCGAGTCCACCGTCGGAGCGAACGATGCGGTGACAAGGGACGGCGATGCCGACGGGATTGCGTCCCGTGGCGGTTCCGACGGCGCGGTAGGCGGCGGGCTTGCCGATTGCCTGGGCGATCTCCTGATAGGAGGCGGTCTGGCCGGCCGGGACATCTCGGATGGCGTCCCAGACGGCGCGCTGAAAGGGCGTGCCCTGCGGCGCGATGGCGATCTGGTCGAGCGCATCGACGTCGCCGTTGAAGTAGGCGTCAACGGCGTCGCGGACACCCGCTGCGTCATCCGACAGGGCGTCAGTGTCGGCCTGATCGTCAGGTTGGAGGACGGGACGGGCCCAGGTCTCGACGAAGCCGGCCTCGCGCAGGGCGCCATCAGAGATCGAAAGATGCATCGCGCCGAGCGGGGTGTCGATCCAGCAGTGTTCGGTCATCAGTCGGCCTCCGTTGCTGCTTCCGTCGTGGGGACGCTCGGTCGGTCTGTAGATCGGCCGAGCTGCGCATTGAGCGAATCGTAGAGAAGATGGGACTAGAACTCAAGTGCTATGCGGCTTGCGGATGTCGACGATGGCGTCGCGGTGGTCGGACGCGCGATAGCCTGCGAGTACCGAGACGCAGCGAGACGTAGCGAGACGGTGACGCGCCGTGCGGCTGGGGAGGAACTGCCATGTCCGAGCGCGATCTGCGCGCCGTGCGACTGACCGAGCTGGCGAACTGCGGCGGTTGAGGCTCGAAGTTTGGCCCTGAGGGGCTGGCGCAGGTGCTGCGCCATCTGGGACCGCTGTTTCCGCCGTCGGAGCATCCGCAGCTGCTCGTGGGTCTCGAGCGTCCGGACGACGCGGCGGTCTACGCGCTGGACGACGAGCGAGCGCTCGTGCAGACGTTGGACTTCTTCGCGCCGCTGGTGGACGATCCGTATCAGTTTGGCGCGATCGCGGCGGCGAATGCGATGTCGGACGTCTACGCGATGGGCGGTCGGGTGCTGTTCGCGCTGAACATCGCCGCGTTTCCCGAGGACCTGGGGTCGGAGGTGATCGCCGAGGTGTTGCGCGGCGGCGCCGAGAAGGTGCGAGAGGCCGGCGCGGTGGTCGCGGGCGGACACACGATCATCGACGTTGAGCCGAAGTACGGTCTGGCCGTGACGGGCGAGGTTCGGCGCGATCAGATCCGGACGACGGGCGGAGTGCAGCCGGGAGACACGATCATCCTGACCAAGGAGATCGGGACCGGCGTCTTGATCGGCGCGAACCAGCAAGGGGCGGTGTCGGACGGGCATTGGGAGGCGGCGATCTCGCAGATGATGGCGCTGAACCGGGACGCAGCCGAAGCAGCGGCGGAAGCCGATCTGTCGCTCGGAGTCCACGCGATGGCCGATGTGACTGGTTTCGGACTGGCTGGCCATCTGCAAGAGATGGCCGAGCTGAGCGATGCGTCGATTGAGATTGATCTCGGCGCGGCGCCTGCGCTGGGCGGACTGTCTGAGGCGGTCGCGGCCGGCTTTGGATCGGGCGGTCAGGGCCGCAATCGCGAGTACTACGGCGCGCGTCTGTCGGTGATCGGTGAACGATCGCTGAGCGCATTCGAGGAGGCGTTGCTGTACGACCCGCAGACGTCGGGCGGACTGCTGATCGCGGCGGGCATTGTCGAGGCGCCGCACCTGGTCCACCAGCTGCGCGAACGCGGCGTGGTTGCGTCGCCTGTGGCCCGGGTCGTTGATGTCGTGGAGGGCGGAGAGCTCAGCGTGCGGCTGCCGGAGGCACCTCGTGTCTGAGCCAACAGCCGATGTGGCGGTGATTGGTGCGGGCATTCTGGGTCTCGCGACGGCGATGTCGATCGCGCAGCGGTACGAGGGGCTGCGGGTGGTGGCGTTGGAGCAGGAGTCTGGTGTCGCGCGGCACCAGACGGGCAACAACTCGGGTGTGATTCACTCAGGCTTGTACTACCGGCCAGGTTCGGAGAAGGCCCGTATGGCCGTTTCGGGCGCGGAGCGGATGTACGCCTTCTGCGCGGAGCACGGGATCGGTGCCGAGCGCTGCGGCAAGGTCGTCGTGGCGACGGACGCGTCGGAGCTCGAGCGGATGCAGGAGCTGCGTCGTCGCGGTGACGCGAACGGCGTGCCGGATATCCGCGAGATCGGACCGGATGAGTTGCATGAGCTTGAGCCGTACGCGGCGGGGATTCGAGCGCTGCAGATTCCGTCGACCGGGATCGCGGACTATCGAGGCGTCGCGGAGCGGTATCGCGAGTTGCTGGTGGCAGCGGGCGGCGAGGTGCGGTTGCGATCTCGCGTGGGCGCGATCCGGAGCGATCCTGACGGCGTCCAGTTGGCTACCACGACGGGTACTGTGCAGGCGCGCTACGCGGTGAACTGCGCGGGTCTGCAGGCTGATCGGTTGGCTCGCCGCGCTGGCGCGGCAGCGGCGCGCGACCTGCGGATCGTGCCGTTTCGGGGCGAGTACTACGATCTCGTGCCGTCGGCGCGGGGGATGCTGCGCAACCTGATCTATCCCGTGCCCGATCCTGAGTTTCCGTTTCTGGGCGTGCATTTCACGCGTCGGCTGGACGGGTCGGTTGAGGCGGGCCCGAATGCGGTGCTGGCGCTGAAACGCGAGGGGTACCGCTGGCGAGATGTGTCGCCGCGAGACGCGGCGGAGAGCCTGTCGTGGCCGGGATTCCTGCGATTGGCGCGATCGCACTGGCGCACTGGGCTGGGCGAGGTCTGGCGGTCGGTCAACAAGGCCGCGTTCGTGTCGGCGCTGCGGCGTCTGATGCCGGATCTGGCGGACGCGCAGCTGGTCCGCGGTGGAGCGGGCGTGCGCGCACAGGCGTTGCGCCGCGACGGCAGCCTGGCCGACGACTTTGAGATTGTGCACCAGGACCGGCTGATTCACATTCTCAATGCGCCGAGTCCAGGCGCGACGGCGAGCCTGGTGATCGGCGAGGAGATTGCCGCGGTCGCCTCCGGCGCGTGGTTCGAGCGAGCAGATGGCCTAGGCGACTGAGTGCGACTGAGGGCGTCGCATATGATCGAGCCATGACTACTTCAGACACCTTTACGGATTCACCGCGGCCGCCGTTGGACGGCGTGCTCGTCGTCAATGCGGGCCAGATTCTGGCGGCGCCGTTCTGCGCGACGATGCTGGCCGAGTTCGGCGCGGACGTCATCAAGGTCGAGCGGCCGGGTACGGGCGAGCCGAATCATGGCACGATCTCGTACGTGCAGGAGAATCGATCGCAGCGGGGTGTGACCTGCAATCTGGCTGATCCGCGCGGCAAGGATTTGTTCCGCAAGCTGTGCGGTCGAGCCGACGTGCTGGTCGAGAACTTCCGACCGGGCACGCTGGAGAAGATGGGGCTCGCGCCGGATGCGCTGCGGGCGCTGAATCCGTCGCTGGTCGTGACGCGGGTGTCGGGCTACGGGCAAGACGGCCCGTACGCGGCTCGCGCGGGCTTCGACCGGGTGGCGCTCGGGTTCGGCGGGATGACCCACCAGACCGGCTGGGCCGACGGTCCGCCGGTGCGTCCGGGCTACATGGTCGCGGACTACTCGGCGGGCGTGTTTGCCGCGATGGGCACGCTGCTGGCGCTGCGCGCCCGCGATGTCAACGGCGGGCTGGGTCAGGATGTTGACGTGGCGCTCTACGAGGCGATTTGGAAGCAATCGGGCACGCACGCGTCGATGTTCTCGCGCACGGGAGAGAATCGGCCGCGTTCGGGCAACTACTGGCCGGGCGTGGTGCCGGCGGAGCAGTTTGAGACGTCGGATGGGCATCACCTGATCATCAATGGCACGACGCAGGGCACGTTCGTGCGGCTGTGCGAGGCGATGGGTCAGCCGGAACTGGTGACGGACTCGCGCTTCGAAGAGCACGGCGAACGTCGGCGGCAGTATGCCGCGCTGCACGAGATTGTCGGTGCATGGGTCGGTGGATTGACGTTGGAGCAGGCGCAGGCGGCGTTGGACGCGCACGGCGTGCCGGCGACGAAGGTCTATGCGACATCGGACATTATGTCGGATCCGCACTACGCGGCGCGGGAGCAGGTGGTGGATGTGCCGTCGGAGCAGCATGGGACGCTGCCGCAGCCGGGCATCTCGCCGCGCCTGTCGAAGACGCCGGGCGGCGTCAAGCGCCGTGCGCCGACGCTGGGCGAGCACAATCACGAGGTGTACGGCGGTTTGTTGGGGGTGAGCGATGATGAGCTGGCTGAGTTTGCTGCTGATGGTGTGATTTAGCTGTTTGTTTTACGGGTCTATCCTGCTGATATGACTACGACTGCTGCCGAAGCTCCTGTTGCCAGATTGGCCGCTCAGCCTCCGAGGCTTGACGGCCTGATTCGGCTGCGCCAGTTTGCGCCGATCAGCGACGAGCAGCTGGAGAGGATCAGCAAGGAGAATCCAGGTTGGTTGTTCGAGATCGACGGCGAGGAGTTGGTCATCAACATGTATGCCGGAGACGAGAGCGGCGACGCAGAGTTTGAGGTTGGAAGACAAGTCGGGAACTGGCGAGTGAGTGGGGGTGGCGGTCGTGGGCGCGGCGCGAGCTCTGGATATCGGATGACCGACGACGCTGGTCTGTCCCACCTGATGCAGGCTGATGCGTCGTGGATTAGTCCCGAGCGGCTGGAGCGGGCGACTCGCGAAGAGTTGACGGGAGCCACGGGCTTCGCGCCTGACTTTGTGCTCGAGGTTCGGTCTCCGAGCGACAGACTTGACCAGCAACAGACGAAAATGCAGCTGTGGATGCACCACGGTGTGCGGCTGGGCTGGCTGGTTGACATGGCAAACCGCGACGTCTGGGTCTATCGAGCGGATCGTGAGCCGGAGCTCTACCGGCGGCCTGACACGCTCTCGGGCGAAGATGTGATGGTGGGTCTTGAGGTCGACTTCAGCGACGTCTGGAGACTCGCCGACGAGGCGGCAGCCCGCGAGGCCGAAGGAGAGGAAGACTGAGCGATGACGAGCTGGCTGAGTTTGCTGCTGATGGTGTGATTTAGGCGTTTGTTTTTCGCGTCTATCCTGCTGATATGACTACGACTGCTGCTGAAGCTCCTGTTGCTAGACCTGCCGCTCAGCCTCCGAGGCTTGACGGCCTGATTCGGCTGCGCCAGTTTGCGCCGATCAGCGACGAGCAGCTGGAGAGGATCAGCAAGGAGAATCCAGGTTGGTTGTTTGAGATCGACGGCGAGGAGTTGGTCATCAACATGTATGCC
>JAJDZG010000163.1 GCA_022824765.1 Dehalococcoidia bacterium
CCCCCTCCGTCACTGCGTGACACCACCCCCCGAGGGGGAGGTTTGGGTGGGAGCTTTGACACCACACCCGGCGGGGGAGGGTTGGGTGGGAGCGTTGCCGATGGCTACTGTGTAATCCTCGATGACTGGGTTGGCTAGGAGCTGGTTGGACATCTCGTTGGCCAAGCGTTTTGCCTCTTCTGATGTCTCGGCTTCTAGCCAGACCTCGATAAACTTGCCTGCGCGGACGGACTCTACTGACTCGTAGCCGAGCGAGTGGAGACCGCCGCGGATGGCGAGTCCTTGCGGATCGTTGACCGTTCGCTTCAGTGTGACGTGGATGTCGGCCTTGAACTGCATCGTTGATCGCTCAGCCGGCCGCAATCAGGTCGCGGCCGGTGACGCGTTCGAAGGCGGTGCGGTAGCGGCTGCGGATGTTCTCCACGACATCGTCGGGCAGCGGCGGGCCGGGCGGCTCCTTGTCCCAACCCGTGCCCGAGAGCCAATCGCGCAACGGCTGTTTGTCGTACGACGGCTGTGACTGGCCGGGCTTGTAGATTTCGGCGTCCCAGAAGCGGGAAGAGTCGGGCGTGAGCGCTTCGTCGATCAGGATCACCTCGTCTTCGCCCTGGTCGTTCTGGGTGACGCCGAACTCGAACTTGGTGTCGGCGAGGAAGAAGCCGGCCTCCTGCGCCCGCGAGAGTCCGTAGGTGTAGAGCGCCATCGAGCGCACCTTGACCGTGTTGGCGGTGTCCTCGCCGACGATGCCGACGGCCTGCTCGTAGGTGATGTTCTCGTCGTGCTCGCCGACCTCGCCTTTGGTGGACGGCGTGAAGATCGGATTGGGCAGCGGCTCCGACTCGGTCAGTCCGCCGGGCAGCGGGATGCCGCAGACGGTGCCGTCGCGCTGATACTCGGCCCAGCCAGAACCGGCCAGGTAGCCTCGCACGATTGCTTCGAGCTTGACCGGTTCGCACTTCTTGACCAGCATCGAGCGTCCGATGTACTCAGGCCCCAGTGCAACCGGGATATCTGGATTCTCGGTCGAGTCGATCACGCGGATCATGTGGTTGGGCACCACCGACTCGGTGGCTTCGAACCAGAAGGCGGACATCTGGGTGAGCACGCACCCCTTGTCGGGAATCCCGGTCGGCAACACGACGTCGAATGCCGAGACGCGGTCGGTAGTGACCAGCAGCAACCGGTCGCCCAGGTCGTAGATATCGCGCACCTTGCCCGAGTGCTTGGGCAGGTCGAGGTTGGATTCCATCATCACGGTCATTTGATTGTCCCTTCAGTGCGGTGGCTAGAGTGCCAGTCGCGCGAATGCGTCGTCGATGTGTCTGGTGAAGTAGCTGGGATCAAAGACCTCGTTCATCGCGGACTCGTCCAGCGCGGCGGCGATGACCTCGTCCTGTTCGATCAGCTCGCGGAACTGGATGCCCTCGTCCCAGGCCTGCATGGCGTAGGACTGGACGCGCTTGTAGGCGTCGTCGCGGCCCACGCCGGCCTCGGTGAGGGTGAGCATGACGCGCTGGCTGTAGATCAGACCGTAGGAGGAGTCCATGTTCTCGCGCATGCGCTCTGCGTCGATGACGAGGCCGTCGATGATCCAGGCGAGCATGTCCGTGATGTAGTCGAGCGCGAAGCAGGCGTCGGGAATGGCGATGCGTTCGGCGGAGGTGTGCGAGATGTCGCGTTCGTGCCAGAGGGCGACATTCTCCAGCGCGGTCATGGCGTTGGCGCGGATGGTGCGGGCGAGCCCGCAGACGCGCTCGGCCTTCTCGGGGTTGCGCTTGTGCGGCATCGCCGACGATCCGGCCTGGCCTTCTGCGAAGGGTTCGCGGACTTCGCGGACTTCGGTTCGCTGCAGGTGGCGAATCTCGGTCGCGAATCGCTCCAGAGACGCGGCGATCACCGCCAGAGTGGTCAGGAAATGCGCATGTCGATCTCGCTGCACGACTTGCGTCGAGATCGCCTCGACGCCGAGTCCCAGCTCGCGGCAGACGCGTTCCTCAATGTGCGGCGGCACCGTGGCATGGGTGCCGACGGCGCCGGAGATCTTGCCGACGGCGACAGAATCAATCGCGTCTGCCAGACGCCGGCGATTGCGGCGCGTCTCGTCGACCCAACCGGCCAGCTTGAGTCCGAAGGTCGTCGGCTCGCCGTGGATGCCGTGCGTGCGGCCGATGCACAGGGTGTGCTTGTGCTCCACGGCGCGTTTGGTGATTGCGCGTTCCAGGCGTTCGAGGTCGTCCTCGATGATTCGGGCGGCGTCGCGAATCTGCAGCGCGGAGGCGGTGTCCCAGACGTCTGAGGTGGTCAGTCCGTGATGCACCCAGCGCGACTCTGGACCGAGCGTGTCGGCGACGGAGCGCAGGAACGCGAGCGTGTCGTGGTGGACTTCGGCCTGGTAGCGGTCGATGTCGGCGACGTTGAAGCCGGCGTTCGTGGCAACCAGCTCTGCGTCCTCGCTGGGCACGACGCCCTCATCAGCCCAGGCGTTGACGACGGCAATCTCGACATCAAGCCAGCGCTGCCACTTGGCCTCGTCGGTCCAGAGCGCGGCCATCGCCGCGCGTTGATAGCGGGGGATCATTAGGGGATGTACTCCTCGCGAGCCGGGGAAAAGATGTCCAGCGCAACCGCGTCTTCGAGCGCGGTCACCTCGTGCGGGACCTCGGAGGGGATGATCCAGGAATCGCCCGCCGACAGTTCTCGGACCTCATCGCCGAGTTCAAACTTGACGCGGCCCGAGACGAGGTAGCCAATCTGCTCATGCGGATGGGTATGCATGGGCACGACACAGCCGGCCGCGATCTCAATCTCGTGGATCGACGTGCGTTCGCCCGCGTTCAGCGTTCGGCGCGCAACGCCGGGGAACATCTCGATCCGCTCTGCCTCGTCGTGCGCCTGCAAGTTGGGGGCGATCGATCTGGTGGTCATCTCGTAACCTCTCTGAGCGCGATATCGGTCCGGAAGAACGAGTTCTCGAAGCTGATCCTGCGGACATTGTCGTAGGCGATCCCACGCGCCGCCTCCAGCGTATCGGCGACCGCCGTGACGGCCAGCACTCGGCCGCCCTCGGTGATGACTCGTCCGTCATCGTCGAGGGCTGTCCCGGCGTGGAAGACGGTGACGTCGGTGTCAACGGCATCGAGGCCGTCGATCACGTGGCCGGTTTCATACGACTGCGGATATCCGCCGCTGACGATGGCCACGCTGACCGTCGCGCGTCCGCTGTTGACGATGGCGTCGGACGGCAGCGGCTCGCCGCGCGCGGACGCCGCCAGCGCGGGCAGCAGATCGCCGTCGATCATCGGCATCAGGGCCTGCGTCTCAGGGTCGCCGAAGCGGACGTTGAACTCCAACACGTTGGCATCGCCGTCGTCCACCATCAGTCCTGCGTAGAGGACACCGCGAAACTCGCAGCCGTCGTCGGCCATCTGGCGCAGCACGCGACCGTGAACGGACTCGAACAGCGCTGCGTCGGACGGGACGAAGCCGGGCGGAGCGTAGACGCCCATGCCGCCCGTGTTGGGTCCCTGATCACCGTTCATGACGCGCTTATAGTCGCAGCTCAGCGGGAGCGGCAGGATGTCCGCGCCCGAGACGATGGCCATCGCCGAAGCCTCGGTGCCGACGAGGCGGTCCTCAATCACCACTCGTTCGCCGGCGGAGCCGAAGCGCCCGCCGAAGAGGTCGTCGACGGCTGCATGCGCGTCGTCAATGTGATCGGGCACGATCACGCCCTTGCCGGCGGCCAGGCCGTCGGCCTTGAGCACGGGCAGAGCGTCGGGGCCCAGTATCTCGATCCACTTGTGCGCCGGCGCGGCAGACTCGAACAGCTCTCCGCGGGCGTGCGCAACGCCGGAGCGCTGCATGATCGATTTGGCAAACCACTTGGAAGACTCAAGCCGGGCCGCAGCCTGCGAGGGACCGAATGCCGCGATGCCGCGTTCGCCCAGTGCGTCGACGAGGCCAGCGGCCAGCGGCGCTTCGGGTCCGACGACGACGAGGTCGATCCGTTCGCGGGCCGCGGCGTCGCAGATGCCGTTGATGTCGGTGTCACGGGTCGGGAGATTGCGGCCGAGATCGGCAGTGCCGGCGTTGCCGGGCGCGGCCAGAATCTCGCTACAGAGCGGCGACTGCGCCAGCTTCCAGGCCAGCGCATGCTCGCGACCGCCTCCGCCAACAATCAGGACTCGCATATGGTGAGTCTATCTGCGGTACCATGCGGGCAGGAGATTGGCCGTGGTCACGACGCCTCGCGAGGTTGCGGAAGCCTTGATCAACGTCGGCGTGCCCGACGATCGGGCGCACCGCATCGCGCACTCGATCGATCCATCTCAGTGCACGTTGAGCGAGGAAGAGCTAGCGGAATCGATCAAGACCATGCGCATCGGTTTGAGCGTTCTAGTCCGTGCGCTGCGCTTGAGCACCGAGGAACAGAGTCGTCGTGCGCTGCTTGATTGGCAGGAATCAATCCGCGTTGGCGTCAGGCTGGCTGACGAAGCACGATGGCAGCAGATCAAAGAGAAGTGGGATGAGCAATCGCTGCGCGCTGAACGACAACACCGTCAGCAACTGCTCGCGATATGGGGACTTGGCGCACTCACTCTCATAGTTTGGACAGCAATTCTTGTGGTGGTGTTCCTGACTACTTCATGATGCGTGCAAGATCAATCCTCGACAGATCTCCGTCGATCACGATTGGATCCATGGCCAGCATCTCTGACCGATAGCCCGTGTCTGGCACCGTCTGCATCAGGTAGATCGGGATGTCGAGCACGTGCGCGAAGCCCATTTCGAGGAAGCTGTTGCCGCCGATGTGTCGCGGCTTGCCTGGCAGGTCCTCGTTGAGCACCAGGATCGCGTCCGAGGTCTTGATCTTCTCGTAATGGGTGCGGATCAGGTCCTTGGCGCGCTTGAGTTCCGCGCGCTCGAGATCGTTGGCCGACTCGTAGTTGAACTCGCGCGTGTCGACGGGCGTGCGGACCTCGTGTCCGGCCGCCTCGAGGACGCGGCAGACCTCGGGCAGCCGATGCCGCAGCGACATGCTCATGCAGATGGTGATGACCACATGGCCTCCATTGCCTCCAGCCCCGTCATTCCCACTCAATCGTGCCTGGCGGCTTCGACGTGATGTCGTAGACGACGCGGTTGATCTGCGAAATCTCGTTCACGATCCGATTCGCGATCGCGCCCAGCACGTCGTAGGGGATTCGCGCCCAGTCGGCGGTCATCGCGTCGTCGGCGGTGACGGCGCGGATGGCGCAGACCCAGCCGTAGGTGCGGGCGTCGCCTTGCACGCCGACCGTCCTCGTGTCGGTCAGGATCGCGAACGACTGCCAGAGATCGTCATAGAGTCCGGCGGTGCGGATCTCTTCCATCACCACTGCGTCGGCCTGTTGTAGCACGGCCACCTTCTGATGCGTGACCGGTCCGATGATGCGGATCGCGAGGCCCGGTCCGGGATACGGCTGGCGCCCGACGATCTCCTCTGGCAAGCCCAACTCGCGGCCGACCTCTCGCACTTCGTCCTTGAACAGGTGGCGCAAGGGCTCGATCAGCTCGAAGCGCAGGTCGTCCGGCAGTCCGCCGACGTTGTGATGCGACTTGATCACCGCCGTGGCCGAGCCGTGACCGGAGCCGGCCGACTCGACGACGTCGGGATACGTCGTGCCCTGCACCAGGTAGTCGACGCCGCGCTCGTCAGATGCGATCTCTGCCGCGGTCTGCTCGAAGACGGAGATGAACGTCTCGCCGATGCGTTTGCGCTTGGTTTCAGGATCGTCGACGCCGGCTAGCTCCTCCAGGAACTGGTCACCGGCCGAGACGGCGCGCAAGTCCATGCCCATGTGACGCTGGAACGTCTCGACGACCTGTTCGGTCTCGCCCAGCCGCATGAGTCCGTTGTCGACGTAGATGCAGGTCAGCTGGTCGCCAATCGCGCGATGCACCAGAGCGGCGGCGACGGAGGAGTCAACGCCGCCGGACAGTCCGCAGATCACGGACGCGCCGCCGACGCGTCGGCGGATCTCATCGACCGACTCAGTGACGAAGTGGGCAGCGTCCCAGTCGCCGACGCAGCCGCAGATGTGGTGCACGAAGTTGCTCAGCAAGTGCAGCCCGTGCGGCGTGTGCACGACCTCAGGGTGAAACTGAATGCCGAAGCGTCCGTCGTCGTCGCCCATCGCGGCGATCGGAATGCTGTCGGTGCCGGCTAGCACGCGGAAGCCCGACGGCAGCTCGTCGACTCGGTCGCCGTGCGACATCCAGACGGGCATTGGTCGGGGCAGGTCTTCGAGCAGCGCTGATGTACCGCTCGGGTAGATGTGCGCCGCGCCGAACTCGCGCTCGCGGCCAGCTTCGACGCGGCCGCCGAGCTGGCTCGCCATCGCTTGCATGCCATAACAGATGCCGAGCACCGGCAGGCGTCCGTCCAGCGCCCAGTCGGGCGCGGCGGGCGCGCCGTCGTCGTGGACGCTGGCCGGTCCGCCGCTGAGGATGACACCGCGAGGATTTAGCTGCGACACGCGCTCCCACGTCGCGCCAGGCGGGACCAGTTCGCAGTAGACGTTGAGCTCGCGGACGCGACGCGCGATCAGCATCGCGGTCTGCGAGCCGAGGTCGACGATCACGATCGACTCGTGCGCGGACTCCTCAGCGGGTTTCTGCGTTGCTGTGTTCGTCATAACGACTGCATGATACGAGTGATCTAAGCTGGGATCGTGTCAAACGGATCACTTGATCATGCAGTTGAGCACTTGCGCGGCGGCGGAGTCGTCGCGCTGCCCACGGATACCCAGTACGGTCTGGCCGCTGTCGCGTCCGATGACATCGCGGTCGGCCGGGTCTTCCGGCTCAAGCGTCGGCCCGGCGGTGAGAATCTGCCGGTGTTTCTGCCGCCGCGACGCTGGCGGGCGCATCTCGCGGAGATCGCGGCGCCGCTGGATGAGCGGGTGGAGACGCTCGTCGCGGCGGCCTGGCCGGGCGCATTGACGCTGATCGTGCCCAAACGCGATGACTGGCCGACCCGAGCCGTCGAGGGCGGCACGATTGCCCTGCGCATCCCCGATCATCCGGTGGCTGCGTCGCTGCTGGATCTGGTCGATGCGCCGTTGACGGGTACATCTGCCAATCTGCATGGCGAGGCGGCGGCGCTGACGTCCGCTGAGGTGCGCCGACAGTTCAGCGCTGACTTGTCAGCGCCTTCGGCAAGTGAAACACTTCACATACTGGAGGATGGCGGCGTCCCACCTGCCGGCGCCGCCTCGACTATCTTGGATTGCAGCGGTCGAATGCCGCGCGTCCTGCGTCGCGGCGCCGATCTGCCGCCAGCGGTAGGCGACCTGTTGGCGGAGCTCTGGGGACTCGCCGACATCGACGCGGAGCCGGACGCCAAACTGGACGCAACGCCCGAGCGCCGAAGCTGAACACCCCACGACCACCTGCGAAACGAGGTCAGCGCGCAGTGAGTCACATGACTGAGACGAGCCGGTCAAGCCATCAGTACCAGCAGTCGATCGCGATCGGCAGCGACCACGCCGGATATGAGCTGAAGCAGCATCTGCTGCAGTATCTGACCGCTCAGGGCTGGGACGTGGCCGACTTCGGACCGTCCGCGCCTGACCCGACCGACTATGCCGACATCGCCGCGCCGCTGGCCGAGGCGGTGGTCGACGGACAGCACCGACTGGGCATCGTGATCTGCTCGAACGGCGTCGGCGTGAGCATCGCGGCCAACAAGGTCCGCGGCGCGCGCGCGGCGCTCGTCGCCGATAGCTGGTCTGCGCGGCGCGCCCGCGAGCACACCGACTGCAACATTCTCGCGCTGGGCGCCTATGTGATCGGCTCGCAGATTGCGAGGGAGATTGTCGACGCCTTCCTCAGCGCCGAGTTTGAGGGCGGACGCCACGCACGACGCCTGGGCAAGCTGGCCCAGGTCGAGGCGCGGCACAGCTCTGTAGAACGTTCGGCTGAACTCTCGCCGATGACCTAGCGGCGACTCGATGGATTCCTGATGACGAAGCGATCGATCCGCGAACTCGACCTCGCCGGCAAGCGGGTGCTGCTGCGGCTCGACCTGAACGTGCCGATGGACGAGGGCCGGGTCGCCGATGACACGCGGATCAAGGCGTCCGCGCCGACGATCCGCTACGCCCTGGAGCAGGGCGCGTCGGTCGTGGTCTGCTCGCATCTGGGACGACCGAAGGGCGAGCGCAACCCTGCCTTTGATCTGACGCCGGCCGCCGTGCGTCTGGCGCGTCACTTGCGCATGAATGTGCAGATGGCGCCGGACTGCATCGGATCGGTCGCCAACGAGATGGCCGGCAATCTCAATCCGGGACAGGTGCTCGTGCTGCAGAATCTGCGCTTTCACGAGGAAGAGGAGGCGAACGACGCCTACTTCGCCTCGCAACTGGCCGACCTGGCGGATGTCTACGTCAACGACGCGTTCGGCGCGGCGCATCGTGCGCACGCGTCGACGCACGCTGTCGCCAGGCAGCTGCCGTCTGCGGCGGGGCTGCTCTTGCAGCGCGAGATCGCGGCGCTCGATCCGATTCGCAACGGCCAGGCTGGCAAGATGGGCTTCATCTGCGGCGGAGCCAAGGTCTCGGACAAGCTGGGACTGCTGGAGCGGCTCGCCGAGATTTCCGAGGTGATGGTGATCGGCGGAGCCATGGCCAACACCTTCCTGCTGGCGCAGGGACTGCCCACCGGGTCGTCGCTGCTGGAGCAGAACATGGTCGAAGCGGCGAACGAGATTTCGGCCGTCGCCGCGGAACAGCACTGCCGCCTGCTGATCCCCAGCGACGGCGTGATCGCGCGAGGCGCCGACGCGCCCCCGCGCGCCAAACCGCTCGCCTTTGCTGAGGAAGATCTGCCCGACGATTGGCAAATCCTCGATGTCGGGCCGGCCACGGTGGAGGCCTTCGCGGCAGCCGTCGGCGACTGCGACACGGTGGTCTGGAATGGTCCGCTGGGGCTGTTCGAGCGCGAGGCGTTCTCGGGCGGCACGCGCGCCATGGCTGAGGCGCTCGCCGCGCTCTCGGACACCCAAACGGTCATCTGCGGCGGCGAGACGGCGGCCGCGGTGGCCCAGTTCCGACTGACCGACCGGATGACCCATGTGTCGACCGGCGGTGGAGCGGCGCTGGAGTATCTGCAAGGACTCGAACTGCCCGGCATTGCCGTCTTGCCGGACGCTGATGACGCTGAAGAGGACGCCTGATGCCACGAACACCGATCGCGGCGGGCAACTGGAAGATGAACGGCACGAGCGCCGAAGCGCGTGCGCTCTGTCGAGGGCTGAGCGGCATCGATCAGATTGCCGGCGTGGAGGTCGTGCTCTCGCCCAGCTTCACGCAGCTCGGACTCGTCTGGGACTTCTGGTGCGGCACCGATGTGCACATCGCGGGCCAGAACATGCACACCCAGCCCTCCGGCGCGTTCACCGGTGAGGTCTCGCCGCTGCAGCTCGCTGAGGTCGCCGATTGGGTCATCCTGGGACACTCCGAGCGCCGCCAGTTCTTCTGCGAGGATGACCAAACGCTGGCGCTGAAGCTGCGCGCCGCCGACGCGCACGGCCTGACGCCAATCCTCTGCGTCGGCGAGTCGGAGGCCGAGCGCGAGAACAAGCGCACGTCAGCGGTGCTCACGCGGCAGGTGTCGCTGGCGCTGGGCGACGATCCGCCGCCGGCTGGTCTCGTCATCGCCTACGAACCGGTCTGGGCGATCGGGACGGGACAGGCGGCGACGCCCGAGGAAGCGCAGTCCGCCTGCGAACTGATCCGCAGCGTCGCGGCCGACAAGCTGGGCGCTGACACCGCTGACGCCGTGCGCATCCTCTACGGCGGTTCGGTCAAGCCCGACAACATCGCCGACTTCATGGCGCAGCCGGATATCGACGGTGCGCTCGTGGGCGGCGCCGCGCTCGACGCCGATGCGTTCCTCGCGATCACCCGTGCCATCGCCGCCAACTCGTAACCCACGCCCGATTGTCATCGTCGGTCCGACCGCCAGCGGCAAGACCGACTGGGCCGTCCAGATCGCCCAGCGGGTCGACGGCGAGATCGTCAACGTCGACAGTCGCCAGGTCTACCGCCGCCTGGATGTCGGCACGGCCAAACCCACGCCCGCCCAGCGGTCTGCGGTCCCGCATCACTGTCTCGACCTGGTGGACGCGGCCGAGCGCTACTCGCTCGCGGAGTATCTGACCGCCGCACGGGCTGCGATTGCGGACATTGAGTCGCGCGGCAAGCGCCCGGTCATTGTCGGCGGCGCGGGACAGCACATGCGCGCCATTCGCGAGGGTTGGCAGATCCCGCCGTCGCCGCCCAACCAGGCGCTGCGCGGCCAGCACCGCTACGTTGCCGATCGACGCGGACGCGGCGCGCTGCACCATCAGCTCCGACAGGTCGACCCGGCCGCTGCTGAGGCCATCCCGGCCGGCAATCTGCGCCGCGTGAGCCGAGCGCTTGAGGTCTACGAATCGACGGGCGTTCCGATCTCGGAGTGGCAACAGCGGCGCGCGCCGCTGGCATGCGTCGCCATCGGACCACAACTGACCCCAGAGAACCTGGCGCGCCGGATCGAGGACCGCACCGAGGCGATGTTCTCCGGCGGCATCATTGAGGAGACGCGCGTCCTGCTCGGTGAGGGCGTGTCGGCCAACGCGCCAGGATTCGACAGCATCGGTTACCGCGAGACGATCGATCTGCTGCGCGGCCGCATTGAGCGGAGCGCCGCGATCGCACTGGTCGCGGAGCACACCAAGCGGCTCGCGCGGAACCAGGCAAAGTGGTTTCGGCCCGATGATTCGAGCATTCATTGGGCGGCGTCGATCCCATGGCGTGTGCTCGAGTAAGCTGAAGTGATGACGACTCAACCGCTCAGCGTGCCATTTCTGAAGGTGCAAGGCGCTGGCAACGACTTCGTGCTGATCGACGCGCTGGGGCCGAATGCGGATCGGCTCGAGCAGGATTGGTCGGCGTTGGCGCCGCGCATCTGCGACCGTCACCTCGGTGTCGGCGCGGACGGCATCCTGATCGCTCAGGACTCCGACACCGCCGCCGCCGCGCGGATGGTGATCGTCAACTCGGACGGCTCCGACGGGGAGATGTGCGGCAACGGCCTGCGCTGCTTTGTCAAGTACCTGATCGAGCGCGCCGGTATCAGGCCGGAGGGCGACTCGCTCTCGATTGAGACCGGCGCCGGTGTGCTCGACGCGTACATCTTCGATTGGGAAGACGGCGACGTGGACATCGTCACGGTCGACATGGGTCCGGCGCTGCTTGAGCCTGAGCAGATCCCGGTGCGGCACGATGGTCCCGGTCCGGTGCTGGAGCACATGATTGAGTTCCCGCTTGGCCCGGTCAACTTCACCTGCGTCAGCATGGGCAACCCGCATGCGGTCTGGTTCATGGACGGCGAGTATCAGGACGTGGACGATTTCGCGCTCGACGCGTATGGGCCGATCGTCGAGACGAACCGCGACTTTCCCAACAAGACCAACGTCGAGATTGTGAACGTGCTGTCGCGGACTCAGATCAAGATGCGCGTGTGGGAGCGCGGTGTGGGTCTGACCCAGGCCTGCGGGACCGGTGCGTGCGCGGTCATGGTGGCCGCCCGGCTGCGCGGTCTGGTTGACGAAGAGGCCACCGTCTCAATGCCGGGCGGCGACGTTGACATCACCTGGCAGGGGCGCGAAGACCCGTCCGAGTCGGTCTTCATGACCGGCGAGGCGCGATTCTCCTTCGAGGGCGTGCTCGATCACAACCTGCTGACCCTGCCCGACAAACGAACGGACGATTGATGGTCACCCCCGATTACTCACGACACCAGCAGGACGTCGCGCCTGGCATGGTCCGCGAGCTGCATGAGACGCTCGCGTCCAAGCAGCTCGCGTATCGAAACCAACCTGATCTCGATTACGACGCGCTCGTCCGCCGGCCGCGCCTGATGTCGACGCAGTGCGACGACGGCTATGTGATCGGCGTGCCCTACGGCCGCCACCTCAGGCTGTTCTACGAGTTCGACACGATCAACCACATTCGACTGCACCTGACCAACCTGCTCAACGACATGGGCGAGCTCGCGAACGAGCACTCGGAGACCGAGCTGATGGTGCTCGATTTCACCGACTTCCCGCACCGCCATTACGTGGAGCCGATGCTGATCGGCGCAGGGTTCGTCTCACCGTCGGAGGTGGCGGTGATGCGCTGTCGGGACGTGCGCGATCAGGCGCTGCCCGAGTTGAACGGCGATCTGAGCGTGCGCGGCGCGGAGCAGAGCGACGCCGATGCGATCGTTGAGATTGAGGCATCGGCCGCGGGTGAGGCGGCGCACACGCCGCCGCTCGCGCCGCAGTTCTTCGAAGAATCGGAATGGATCGGGATCGCGGAACGCGGCGGCTCGCCGGCCGGCTACATCCAGGTCGGTCCTGCGGAGAAGCGGGGGATTTCGGCTGAGGAGCTGGTCGTGCATCCCGACCACGACTTCACCGAGGTCTCGCGGGCGCTGTTGGCCGCGGCGATGCAGCGCGGCGCGGCCGACAACCGGCGCGCGATGACGCTCCGCGTCGCGGGTGAGAGCGCGGGCGATCCGCTGCTCAAAGAGTTCAGCTTCCGCCACATCACCAACGAGTTGACCTATCAGCGGCCCGCGGATCCGGCAGAGGTGCAGCGCCGCTACGACGAGAAGGTCACGACGTTCGTCAAGGTCGGCAAGATCTGGGGGCGCTTCTAAGCGTCACGGTCTCCCCCTCTGGGGGAGATGCCGCAGGCAGAGGGGGCTTCCCCGAATTCGATGATCCGAAGGAACGACGTATGCGCACCGCTCAACGAGTTCAAGACCTCCCGCCGTACCTCTTCGTCGAGATTTCGCGCAAGATTGCGGAGCAGCGCGAGAAGGGCGTGCGGGTCATTTCGTTCGGCATCGGCGATCCCGATCTGCCGACGCATCCGCACATCCTCGAGGCGCTGCACGAGCACGCCGATGTGCCGGCCAATCACCGCTATCCGGAGACGGAGGGCCTGCCCGAGCTGCGCGAGTGCATCGCCCGCTGGATGTCCGAACGCTTCGAGGTCAGCCTCGATCCGGCGACGGAGATCGTGCCGCTGATCGGGGCCAAAGAAGGCATCGCCAACACGGCGCTCTGCTTCATCGATCCCGGCGACGTCGCCCTCGTCCCCGATCCTGCCTATCCGGTCTATGCGATCGGCACGATGTTCGCGGGCGGCACGTCGTACCATCTGCCGCTGACCGAAGAGCACGGCTTCCTGCCCGACCTCGATGCCATTCCCACCGATGTGCGGGAGCAGGCACGGGTCCTGTGGCTGAACTATCCGAACAATCCGACGGGCGCGCTGGCAGACGTGGACTTCTTCGAGCGGGCCGCGCAGTTCGGGCTCGACAACGAGATCGCCGTGCTGCACGACAACGCCTATTGCGATGTCACCTTCGACGGCTACGAGGCGCCCGCCTATCTGCAAGCGCCCTCGGCCAAGGCCGCGGGGATGGAGTACTTCTCGCTCTCGAAGACGTTCAACATGACCGGTTGGCGTCTCGGCTGGGCTTGCGGACACGCCGAGCTCGTCGATCCGCTGCTGCGCGTCAAGTCGAACATCGACTCGGGCATTCCCCAGGCGATCCAGCGGATGGCCATCGCCGCGCTCGACGGCGACCAGTCGGTGATCGAGGCGAACAACGCGATCATCCAGCGTCGGCGCGACAAGGTGGTCGCCGCGCTGCGCTCGATCGGCCTCGAAGTGACCAATCCCAAAGCCTCGCTGTACATCTGGGCCAGGATTCCGGAGGGCGACACCTCCGCCGACTTCGCCGCGCGGTTGATTGAGGAGCAAGGCGTCGTGGTCACGCCGGGCAACGGCTACGGACCCGCCGGCGAGGGCTACATTCGCCTCAGCCTCACCCTGCCCGACGACGAGGTCGACGAAGGCGTCGAACGCATCGCCGCGTTCACTTCGCAGTAGGCTGGGATCAACGAGACGATCCAGGAGGTCCGCGTCGACATGGACAACTAGGCTCCGTCAATCTGCCTGACTAGACTGAATCGCGCATGCGGCGTCGGCCGCGTGAGCGTAGCGACGGAGACTCCCATTTCACGCATACGCAACAGACGACCGAAGAGCGGCCGCCGACAGCATCCCACTCATCCTCCACGCGAGCGCGCGATACTCGTCGGCGTTGACGCCCGACGCTCGGTCCATTGGAACATTGAGGCGTCGCTCGAGGAGTTGGCGCAGCTGGCCGTCACGGCGGGGGCGATGCCGCTCGCGCGGGTCAAGCAACGGCTGCGGCATCCCGACCCCAACTCCTACGTCGGCAAGGGCAAGCTGGAGCAGTTGGTGGAGCTGCGAGACGAGCTGCGCGCGACGCTGGCGATCTTCGACGACGAGCTGACGCCGGCTCAGCAGCGCACGCTGGAACGGCGGCTGGGCATCAAGATCATCGATCGCACGGCACTGATCCTTGACATCTTCGCGCAGCGCGCGAGAACGCGGGAAGGCGTTGTCCAGGTCGCGCTGGCGCAGCACGAGTATCTGCTGCCCCGCTTGACCGGTCAGTGGGAGCACCTGGAGCGGATGGAGGGCGCGATTGGATCGCGCGGACCGGGCGAGACGCAGCTGGAGACCGACCGACGCCTGATCCGCAACCAGATCAAGCGGCTCAAGAAGGACCTCGACCGCGTCCGCACGCATCGGCAGCAGCACCGCAACAAGCGTGATCGGGCGGGCATTCCGCTGGTCGCGTTGGTCGGATACACCAACGCCGGCAAGTCGACGCTGATGAATGCCATGACCGACGCCAACGTCCGCGCCCGCGACCGACTCTTCGAGACGCTCGATCCAACCACGCGACGCTGCCGCCTGTCCGACGAGCACACGGTGTTGCTCTCCGACACCGTGGGATTCATCCAGAAGCTGCCGACCCAGCTCGTGGCCGCGTTTCGAGCGACGCTCGAGGAGCTGGAAGAGGCCGACCTGCTCCTCCACGTCGTGGACGGCGCCTCGCCCGACATTCTTGAGCAGATGGAGAGCGTCGAGGGCACGCTGCGCGACCTCGGGGTCGACCAGCGGCCGACGCTGACGGTGGTCAACAAGATCGACCTGCTGGATGAGCCCGCAGATCAGATTGCGGAGATCGAGGCGGCACTGGGCACGAAGGTCATCGCTGTGTCGGCGCAGGAGGCGGTCAATCTGGACACGCTGCGGTTCGCGATCGCGGGCATCTTGCCCAGCCTCGATGACGTCCACATCGTTCAGCGTCGCGGCGCGGCCGCCGCCGGCTAGCATGTCGCCATGACTGGTTCCATGACAGGGTCTGCGTCTGCCGGCCCGCTCGCGCCGTTCCGAGTGCTCGATCTGACCAACGAGTTGGGGCAGCTCGCCGGGCGGATGCTGGGCGATCTCGGCGCGGAGGTGATCAAGGTCGAACCGCCGGGCGGCGATCAGACGCGCTTCATCGGGCCGTTCCGCGGCGATGTCGTGGATCCCGAAGCGTCGTTGCACTGGTGGACATTCAACACCAACAAGCTCAGCGCGACGCTCGATCTGACCACAGCCGCCGGGCAGGAGCTGTTTGGACGGCTGCTGGACACGGCTGACTTCCTGCTTGAGACGACACCACCCGACGCCGCGGCCGCGATTGGGCTCGGCGTCGAGTCGATCCGCGCTTCGCATCCGAAGCTGGTCCACACATCGATCACCCCGTTTGGGCGCGACGGGCCGTACGCCCATTGGAAGGCCACCGACCTCGTGGGGACGGCGATGGGCGGGCTGTCGTCGCTCTGCGGCGCGCCGGGACGGCAGCCGATTCGGCCGACGGCGTCGCAAGGCTTCGCCCAGGTGTCGGCGCAGGCGGTCGTGGGCACGCTGATCGCGCACTACCAACGGACCAGAACCGGCCGTGGCCAGCACGTCGATCAGTCCATGCAGGAGGCGGTCACCTTCACGCACGACAACGCGTCGCCGACCTGGGACATCCGCGGCATCAACAACGGACGGCCTGGCAACGGACGCGAGATTGGCGGCTACAAGTCGGGCCAGTATGTCTACGAGGCCGCCGACGGCTACGTCGCGGCGCTCTCCTACGGCGGACTCTTCGGTCTCACCGCGCGTCAGACGATCGCATGGCTCGATCATCACGGCATGGCGCGCGATCTCACCTCGGAAGAATGGCTGACGAAGCTCGACGCCACGCAGGGAGTCCTGATCCCGCCGGCCGGCCCGGACGCGGACTATCTGAACGAGACGCTCGTCGCCTTCTGCAAGCAGTTCACGCGGGCGCAGCTCGTCGCCGAGGCGCAGCAGATCCGCAATGGCTGGGGCATCGTCCATACGCCGCGGGACTTGCTGGAGAACGAGCATCTCGCCGAGCGGGAGTATTGGCAAGAGATCGAGCATGAGGATGCGCATGTGACGTATCCGGGCCCGTGGGCGAAGCTGAGCAAGACGCCGCTGAGCACTCGGCATCGCGCGCCGCACGTGGGCGAGCACAACGACTACGTGTACGGCGAGCTGCTGGGCCTCGCGGACGACGAGATCGAGCAGCTCGCGAACGCAGGCACGATCTGACTCCTCGACACAGCCGTGATCACCTGCGTCACATCCGCCCGGCAGCCTCCATCATGCCTGCCCTGACCGCAGATATCTTGGTCTACCAAGTCGTGTGTTGCGATGCCAAGAGCCTTAAACTGAGCTGAGCTGAGCAACAACGCACGCGAAGGGAGCATCAATGGGCGCGATCACCGCAGAAGTCACCATCACAAACCCGGCTGACCCAGCCCGGCACTGGCAAGGCGAGTTCCTCATCGACACGGGCGCGATCGACACGGTCGTACCGGGAAGTCGATTGCGCGAAATCGGCATTGCCACCGTGGAAACAAGGCGCTACACCCTGGCTGACGGCAGCTCCCGCGATCTTGAGGTTGGCGGAGCGCTCGTCGGGCTCATGGGCGGTTTTGCCGGTGTCACCGTCGTCTTCGCCGACGACAACGTTCAGCCGTTGCTCGGCGCGACCGCCATGGAGTCGCTCGGCATCGAGATCGACATGAATAGCGAAACCCTGCGTCGACTCCCCTCGGTTCAGCTCTAACGCTGCATTGGGAACAGTGTCCTGATACTGGAGTGTCGCTGCCATGACCACCGAGCTACCCGACCGCGTCTTTGAGGGTCTCCGCGTCGCCGACTTTGCCTGGGTCGGCGTGGGACCGTTGGTCTCCAAGTACCTCGCCGACCACGGCGCGGAAGTGATCCGAATCGAGTCCTCGGTGCGTCCGGAGCCGCTGCGCCGCGCGCCGCCGTTCGTCGATGATCAACCTGGCCTGGACAACAGCGGCTACTACGCCGATTTCAACTCGTCCAAGCAGTGCGCGTCGCTCAACTTGCAGCATCCCGACGGCGTCGCGCTGGCCAAGCGGATCGTCGAGCACTGCGACATCGTGACGGAGTCGTTCACGCCCAAGGCGATGCGCGGCTGGGGCATGACCTACGAGGACCTCTGCGAGGTTCGGCCCGACCTGATCATGATCTCGATGCCGATGTACGGGCTGACCGGTCCCTGGTCGATGTGGCAGGGGTACGGCCATGTGCTGCAGGCCGCCGCCGGCATCTCGCATCTGACTGCGTATCCCGGCGAGGAACCGATTGGCACGGGTGTCGCCTACACCGACTTCCTCGTCCCACACTTCGCTGCCGCCGGGTTGCTCGCGGCGCTCGACCATCGGCAGCGGACGGGCGAGGGCCAGAACATCGACTTCGGCCAGATGGAGGCCGCGATCCACGCCACCGAGACCATGGTGCTCGACTACACGGTCAACGGCCGCGAGCAGAGCGCACGCGGCGCCGGCCATCAGGCGTACCACCCCTACAACACCTACCAGTGCGCTCCGCGCAGCGGCGATGTCGGCGGTGACGACGACGATCGCTGGATTGCGATCACCGTCACCAACGACGCCGAGCTGACGGCGCTCCTGCAGGTCGCCGGCCAGCCCGACTGGCGGTCGCTGAGTGACGATGCGCTGGACGCCAGGATTGCGGAGTGGACGCGCACGCAGCAGGCAGAAGCGCTCATGCAGCAGCTGCAAGAGGCGGGTGTCCCGGCCGGCGTCGTGCAAACGCCCGAAGACCTGCGCAACGACCCGCAGCTCGCGCACCGAGGCCACTTCTGGTTCCTGGACCATCCCACGATGGGTCGGCGAGCCTACGACGGCCCATCCTTCCGACTCTCCGAAACGCCCGCCGAGCTGACCAAAGCCGCACCGCTGCTCGGAGCTGACAACGAGTACGTCTACAAGGAGATCGTCGGCATGTCGGAAGAGGAATACATCAATCACCTGGTCTCCGGCGCGTTCGAGTAACGCCTCAGATTCCCTGACCATCCCCGATCGGCACCCTCCGCGAACACACTGCACTCGCCGTTACTCGGGCCAGGCAAACTCAACACACTGGAACGTCCACGCTAGTTTGGCTTGCCTGAACCCCCTGGAGAGATCGATCTCAAGCCGCGGCGTCGAGTCCCTGATTGAGACTTGAATGCCGAAGAGCGATAGGTTTCTGAATGCCTGCGCTAGCTGAGCGGCCCACGCGTCCAGCTCGCTCTCAGCATCGGAGAGTGGAGCGGTGACTGACACGAACTTGGTATCGTCCAGTGTGAACTCAGTCCACGTGTCTGCATCCTCGTCATTCAGCCAAGCCGATGCATCGATGTATCCAGACGGCAGATCGTCCTCAGATCCGTCGTGGTTGCTGATGAAGCGACAGGCGTGGTCACCGACCGGAAGATCGAACCTGAACGCCCCTTCCCGAGTGTCTGAACGGGTGTATGAGTAAGGTTCGCTGTCATCGGGCGATTGTGCCGCTACCAATGAGAATCCGATTGCAACCGCTCCAATCGAGAGGAGTATGGCAATGAGCCGCACTCTCCGTTGCATAAGCATCCTCCAGTTCGCACACAGTTGCGAGACGAATCGACTACCAGTGCCCAGGCCTCGCAACTGAGTGGCGCCTTGAGCCAGACCAGGCTATCGCGTTCCCTATCAAGATTCCGATGACCTGACCACAGTCCAGCGATCGCTGGATTTCCATTACGGTCACCTGCGATGACGAGCTACAGGCGCTGCTGCTCGTCGGGGGCGATCCACGCTGGCGAGGCCTGGATGCTGACGAGCTGGACGTCCGGGTCGTCGAGCGGGTGCACGCTCAACAGGCACAGGATTTGCCGCGGCCCTTGCAGGAGGCATGCGACCAGGGCAGCGCGACCGCCGGGCGAAGACAACGAGTACGTCGACGAGGAACCAGTGGGTATGTCCGACGAGGAATACGTCGAGCACCTGGTCTCCGTCGCGTTCGACCAGTGGTTCGGCGGGGACACGCCTCCGTCGCACGGGAAACCTGCGCCAAGTCCCCCTCCGGTCCCCTCTCCCTCTGGGAGAGGGAGTCAACCTCGTTCCATCTGCGCGCGTCTGGTCGGGCGAGATTCCAGACAAGCTGGAATGACGGTGGGGGCTGGAATGACGGTGGTCGCTGGGATGGCGGTGTGGGCTGGAATGGGGAGCGTTGGCGATTAGACCGTCGCGGCGCTGAGGCATAGTCTACGTGCCGCGCGACAGAGTTCGACCCCGGCTACCTGCTCAGCCCTTAGTCCTCGGAGCAGTCTCTGGCGACTGTTTGGATGGTCTTGGCGACGGCGTTGGGGCGGCGCATGGGGATGAAGTGGTCGGAGTCGGCGACGACTTCCTCGAAGGCGTTGGGGAAGACGTCCGCTGCGCTCTCGCCTGTGGGCGACCCATGGCCTTCTGTCTCGCCGGCGACCAGAATCAGCGTCGGTTGGGACACGCGCGCCATCTCCGGCCATGCATCGACGGTTGGCGCGTGTTCGAAGCACCATGCCTCGACCTGCGGATCGCAGGCCAGCTCCCACTCTCCCAACCGACCAGTGGGATTCAGTCCGTACCGGACATAACGCTCGACCGCTTCCTTCGGCCAGTGAGTGAACGCTCCCCGACCAGTGAGCGAATCCGACATCTCGCGCGGAGTGCCCCAGATCCGACGCCGCTTGCGCGTCGCCGCCGCCAATCCGCTCGGCGGATTCGGCGGCATCGGACCGCGCGGGTCGATCAGGACGGGATCGATCAGCGCGAGGGACGTGATCCGATCGGTGTTCGCAGCGGCGATCGTGCAGACCGCGCCGCCCATGGAGTGTCCAGCGGCGGCGACATTTCGCAGGTCGCGCTGCTCCAACCACTCAACCAGGTCGGCGGCCATTTCACGCCAGTCTGCGCCGGACGGGTCGGTCGGAGCTTGCGACGCGCCGTGCCCCCGCATGTCGATTGCGAACACGCGCCAGTTTCTCGGCAGCAACCGCACCACGTCATCCCACGTGCGAGCATGAAATCCGGTGGCGTGGATCAACACCGCCGTCTGGGTCGCGGCCCAAAAGCTCGGCCACTCCCAGACACGCAAGGCATATCCGCGAACATGCGCGGTCGAAGCGGTGGGCAGAGGTCGATCGGTCATCGGTTCACGCACTCCCTACCACTTGGAGCGGAATCAGAACGACGAAGAGACGCCGCGTCATTGCCTACGTGCGCCTGCCAGCGCTTACGTGCGGCGGCGGATCTCGCCTCGGCCGTCGCCGAAGGGATCGTCGCGCCATTCCAGCGCGACCTTGAGACCCTTCTCCCTCGAGATGGTGGCGAACTCGGCGATGCTGGGCGCTTCGTGCCAGATGGCGTCGAAGTCGGCGCCCTCGGAGGCGGCGACTCTCAGACCCATCAGCTCGAACCAGCGGTTGGTGGAGTGCTTGTGCACGGTCAGACCGTCCATCGGCACCTGCGCGATCCGCTGGCAGTAGTCCATGGTGGCCTGGTCGAGCTGGTCTTCGGGATAGGCGCGGTTGATCATGCCGATCCGTTCGGCCTCGAGCCCGTCGACCGTGTCGCCGCTGAAGAGCAGCTCCTTGGTCTTGAGCATGCCGATCTTGACCGGCCACATACCCAGCGTCGGCGGGATGCCGATGGCGCGGCCGGCTGGATGTCCGAAGCGGGCGGTGTCCGAGGCGAAGACGATGTCGCACGCGCCGATCATCTCGCCGCCGCCGGCCAGGCACCAACCATGCACCTGCGCGACGATCGGTTTGCGGTAGGACCACATCCACAGCCAGCGGTCGACCGAGACGCGCAGGCCTTCGCGGTCGAGCGCGATGCGCGATTCACCGAGTTCCCAGGCCTGGTCGCCGCTGCGCTGGTTGGGCCGCCAGTTGAGCGCGCCCCGCTCAGGCGAGAGATCGTACCCAGCGCAGAAGGCGCGGCCGGCGCCCTTGAGTCGGATCACGCGCACGTCGTCGCCCGGATTGAGGTCGCGCAGCGCGGCTTCGAGATCGTCGCGCAGGCCGTTGGAGATGGCGTTGAGCTTCTCCGGACGGTTCAGCGTCACCGTCGCCACCGCGCCGTCGATCTCAACGGCGACATTCTCGTAGTCGGTCATGATGCGTCCTCTCAGCTGCACGACTCAGCTACACGACATGCAGCATCTGCGGATCAGGCTAGCGGCGAGATCGCGACGCGCTGGCTCGCCTGCTTGCCCGATCGGCGTTTCGTTGCAGGTAGGCCTGTCGATGGTCGGCGCAGAAGCGACGCAGACCCAGCACGGTCTGGACCGGCTCGGAGAGTTCCTGCGACACATCGCAGCCCTTCCAGGCGCAGCGGCCAGCCTCACGCGTTGATCGGGCGGACGCGGTGTCGTGTCGGACGGCTGGCGCGGGTGTCCGACGGCGCGGTTCGGGCTTGGGCGGCTCGGTGCGCTGGGCCCAGCGGGGACGGCTCTGCTCGCGGCGTTTGGCCTCGGCAGCTTTCTCGGCTGCCTCCTCGGCCCGCAAACGCTCGAGCCGTTCGCGCTCGCGCTGCTGCGCCTCCGCCTCGCGACGCTCCGCCTCGGCGGCGCGGGCCTGCTCGGCTTGCTTTGCTCGCTCGCGTTCCTGACGGCGCAGCTCGGCCCGTTGGCGCTCGAGACGCCGACGCCGTTCTAGCTCCTCTCGGGCCTGCGCTTCCTGCTCTCGCTCGCGTTCCTCCTGCTGGGCCTGACGTTCCTGGCGTTCCCGTTCCAGACGCTCGCGGTTGCGCCGTGCGGCCTCTCGATACTCCTGCGCTTCGCGCTCGGCCCGGCGCTCGCGTTCTCGTCGCGCCTGTTCGCCCGCCCGCTTGGCGCGGCGCGCCCTGCGGCTGACCGTGGCCTGCTGACGGTTCCCGTGGCGCTGTTCGGCGCGGCGCATGCGGCGCGTGTGCTGGATGATGCGCTCTTGCTCATCCTCG
Organism: Dehalococcoidia bacterium; assembly: GCA_022824765.1. GTDB lineage: Bacteria > Chloroflexota > Dehalococcoidia > Bin125 > Bin125 > Bin125. The sequence goes on from JAJDZG010000163.1 coordinate 22,316, forward strand.
TCAACAGGCTGCGATGGGGTGTAGCGGTCGGCTGCGCTCGGAGGCGTCGGCAGCACTTGCTCCAGGCGTCGGATCAGCAGGTCTCTCGCCTCGGTCAGGCGCATGAACTGCTCCGTCGCGTCGGGCGCGGAAGAGACATCGGGGTGCACATGCTTCGCTTTCCGAAGCCACGCCTTCTCAATCTCGTCCTTCGACGCGCCGAGTCCGACGCCGAGCAACGCATGCGGATCGTAGGAGTCAGGCATCGGCCACCTCGGCCTCGGCCACGATGCCCTGGTAGTGGTAGAGCATTAGCGCCACGCAGCTGTCCGATGCGGCCGACATCAGAGCTGAGTCTCGAACCACGCCGCCTGGCCGGGCATTTCTTCCACCCCCACTCGCAGCCTCGCCAAAGCAGGCGGCCCCGATGCGGCCAGCGACGCGGTCAGTTGCCCTGCGATGTACTGCGCCAGCCGTTCGGCCGTGCTGTTGTCAATGGGCAACGCGGCCACGTCGTGCTTGGGCAGCCGATAGGCCAGCTCGTCGCGGTACTGGATGACATAGTGCGTGTCGTCATCGCTGATCGTCAACGCACGGGAGTCCATTTGCAGCAGAAACTTGTGGTCGAGCGTCTCGCAGACCTCGCGCGTGAGCCGTTTGAGCAGGGAGAAGTCGATCACCCACGACTCGTCGGTGAGCGGTCCCACCACCTCGACGAAGACGTCGTAGTTGTGGCCGTGGATCGGCTCGAGCTCGTCGGCAAACGTGGCGAAGTGTCCTGCGGCAAAGCGCAGCCGCTGACGTTCGACGGTCACCGAGTGCCACGACTGCTGTGAGGGGTTCGGCATAGGTGCAGCCTACCCTGCATCGATGAACCTGCCACCGCCGCTGACCTCACCGTCCACGTTCATGACCTGGCTGGTCGAGTCGTTTACCACCTGGCGGCCGCCAATCCTCTTGGGCGTCCTGACCTGCGGATCGTACGGCCTGGTCCTCTACGGCTTCGGGATCATCTCGGGCCCCATGCAAGAGGACGAGGGTTGGTCTTCGGCCGGGGTCAATGCGGCGTTCATGGGCTCGTACCTGTTGGGCGCCGCGGCGTCGCTGGTCTCGGGACGCGTGCTCGATGCGTTCGGACCGCGCCCGGTCTTGTGGACGGGGCTGATCGCGGGCACGATCTTCCTTTTCGCCGCGTCCTACGTGGACAGTCTGTGGCTGTTCATCTTGTTCTGGACGCTGGGAGGTTCGGTCACCATCGCCGGACTCTTCTACAACGTGACGATGCCGATCACCGCGCGGCTGTATCCGCACCGGCAGACCGCCGCGATGACTGTGCTCGTGACCACGGGCGGATTCTCTTCAGTCATCTTCATGCCGCTGACCGGGCTGTTCACCGAAGAGCTGGGCTGGCGCTGGGCGGTGCGCATCCTGCTGATTCTGGCTGCGGTCATATCGCTCCCGGCAACGCTCACGGTCAGGCGTCTGCCGCCGATCCCGTCGGCTGATCCGATCTCTGCCGGCGGCGGATCGGTGGATCGGCACGGATTCGGCGGCGTCCGCGAAGCGCTGCGTTCGCGGGAGGTGCAGATCATGCTGGCCATGATTCTCTGCAGCTCGTTCGCGCTCGGCGCGCTGCTCAACCACTTCGTGCCCGCGGCCACCGCCGCCGGACTGTCGGTCACCGCCGCGGGCGCGCTCACCGGCCTGCGCGGATTCCTCTCCATTCCCGGCCGTGCGTTGATCGGTCCGATGGCGTCCGTACTCGGGCTCAGACCGGCGCTGGGCGTGGGCTATGCCGTCATGCTGCTCGGCACGCTGTCGCTGTTGGCGGCTGGTCCGATGGTCTGGATCTACCTGTCAGCGGTGATCGCCGGACTCGTCTGGGGCCAGACCAATCCGCTGCAGGGATTGATCGCCTCCGACGTCTTCGGTCTGCGCCGACTGGGCACCTTGATGGCGATGCAGACGGCGATGGGCAACGTGGCGCTGGCGATCGGTCCGTTTGCGGCGGGGCTGCTGCTCGACAGCTTCGACGGCGACTATCAGCCGGTGCTGATCGGGATTGCCGCGATGAACGCGCTCACGCTGGCGTTCCTCGTGCTCCTGACGCGCGCGCGAAGGCGTGCGCTAGCCTGAGCGGCGGAACACTCCACACACCACCAACTAGAAGGCGTGGACGACTCACATGGGACGCTTGGACGATAAGGTTGCGCTGGTCACCGGCGCGGCGCGGGGGATTGGCAAGGGCATCGCGACGGAGCTCGCCAAAGAGGGCGCGGACATCGTGATCTGCGACCTGCTGATCGATGATGCCTTCCGCACGGCGGGAGAGTTGCAGAACAAACACGGCGTGACCGCCATCGCGCTCGAGATGGACGTGACCAGCGATGACTCGGTCGCAGCGCAGGTCCGCGAGGCGTTGTCGCAGATGGGCAAGATCGACATCCTCGTCAACAACGCCGGCGTGCCGCCTGACAACTTCGGCGCCGACGAGACCGAGGCAGACTGGGACCGCTGCTACGAAGTGAACCTGAAGGGCATCTGGAAGGTCACCACGGCCGTCGTGCCGCACTTTAAGGAGCGCAACGAGGGCAAGATCGTCAACATCGCCTCGATCGCCGGACGGCTCGGCGGCGGGATGTCGTCGTACTCCGCATCGAAAGCAGGCGCGATCAGCATCACGCAATCGCAAGCGGCGGAGTACGGCCGCTTCAACGTGAACGTCAACGCGATCTGCCCCGGTCTGCTCTGGACCGATCTCTGGCGTCAGATCGAAGGGATGTTCGCCGGCGACCACACCGAAGAGGTCGTCGACCGCCGCGAGCGGTTCGAGGCGGTCGTCGCCAGCAACATGCCGCTGGCTCGCGAGCAGACTCCAGAGGACATCGGCAAGGCCGCGGTCTTCTTTGCCAGCGACGACGCCAAGAACATCACCGGACAATCGCTCAACGTCGACGGCGGCATGCGCATGAACTAACCCACACCCCACTCCCCCGCCTAACCGCTCCCCCTTCCAAACGGAGCTGCCGAAGAAACAAACCGCTCCTCCTTTGGGAGAGCTGCCGAAGGAACAAACCGCTCCCCCTTTGGGGGAGCTGCCGAAGGCTGTGGGGGGTTCCCCCTTCCAGACGGAGCTGCCGAAGGAACAAACCGCTCCCCCTCTGGGGAGCTGCCGAAGGCTGAGGGGGCTCCGCCCATTCATCTCGGCATAGCCCGGCAAGAACGGCGCTCAGCGCCTCCAACCGATCGCTCAGAGAAAGCGAGACGCCCCAATGTCCGACGAACTGCTCTACGACGTTCAGGATCACGTGGCCGTGATCACGCTGAACCGTCCCGAGAAATTGAATGCGTTTTCGAACGAGATGCTGCACGCGTGGCAGGAGTCCATCGTGCGCGCATCGACCGATCAGGACGTGCGCGTGATCGTGGTCACCGGCGCTGGACGCGGCTTCTGCTCGGGCGCTGACGTCGGACGCGAGCGGGCCGGCGCGGACGTGCTCGGCGGCGATCCCAACGCGCCGGCGGCCAACCGCAACTCGCTGCGCAACTCCGTCCAACGCGTCCCCAGAGCCCTGTTCAACTGTGAGAAGCCGTACATCGCCGCGGTCAACGGCGTCGCGGCCGGTGCCGGCATGGACATGGCGTCGATGGCTGACCTGCGGATCGCCAGTGATCGGGCGCGATTCGGCATGCGCTACGTGAACATGGCGCTGATCCCCGGCGACGGCGGTTGCTACTACCTGCCGCGCATCGTGGGGATGTCCAAGGCGCTCAAGCTGATGTGGACGGGCAAGCTTTTCAACGCGGACGAAGCGCTGGAAATCGGTTACGTGAGCCAGGTCGTCCCGCACGACGAGCTGATGGATCGCACGCTCGAGTTCGCCGGCGAGATCGCGAAGATGCCAGCGGTCAGCGTGCAGCTGATCAAGCGCCTCGCCTACCGTTCGGCCGAGACCGGACTGCACGAGTCGCTCGAGATGGCGGACCACGCGATGGTGATCGCGAGGTCAACCGAAGACGCCGTGGAGGGTCCGCGCGCGTTCGCCGAGAAGCGCGAGCCCAACTTCCAGGGCTTCTAACCCCCTGTTGCTGCGTGGGGATCAGCGGCGAGACAGCGGCAGCGGGCTTCGTGATCGACGCTGAGCTCCGTCGCCGCTCTCTGTCAAGCGGAACATTACACTGAGGTCAGAGGAATCCTGATGACCACGCTCAAACCCGCTGTGACGACTGCTCGCTGGGAGCTGCCGGAAATCCCGCAGCGACACGAGGACGAAGTGACCCAATACGAGCATCTGTTTCACGACGGGAACTCCCACCACCTCCTGCAACATCTGTTCATTCGCGGCGCCGACCGCAACACGACACTGATGACCGCCGACAAGTGGATCATCGAAGACTTCTCCACATTCGTCGACAAGGCGAGGTACCCCGATCTGCTCGTCGCCTTCCACGTCGATCCAGCGGCGTACCAGGCCAGCAACGGATACGTCATCACCGAACAGGGCAAGCCTCCCGACTTCATTCTTGAAGTGGGATCGCCAAGCACCGGTGATCGGGATATCGGTGCCAAGCGGGACGACTACGAGTATTGGGGCGTGCTGGAGTATTGGCGATTCGATCCAGACGGCAAATCGCACGGCGCCCGACTCGGCGGAGACCGCCTTGTCAACGGTCGTTACGAGCCGATCCCTGTGCGGGAGATGGCCTCAGGCAGTGTCGAGGGGTACTGCGAAGTGCTCGACATGATCCTGCGCTGGGAAGATGGTGACCTCTATTGGGTCGAGCCTTCGACGGGCAGACCAGTGTCGACGTTCGAACAGGAACGTCAGGGCCGCATCGAAGCCGAGCAGCGCATCGCGGAGCTTGAGGCCGAGTTGCGGCGTCTGCGGGAGCGCGACGACTGATCGATCACTCGTCCGAGACGTAGATGGTGCCGTCGGCCACGCGCGTGGAGAAGGTTTGGATTCGTTCCGGCTCGATCTTGTTCTTGATGAACCCCGGTGGCGGCGGCATCAGCTTGTGGATCATGTTCCAGACGCCGTTTGGCAGCCAGGCCTTGGTCTGACCGGTGCGCATGTCGAACTCGCAGTCGTGCCAGGGGCAGACGATGTGCGAGTTCTTCAGCTCGCCCACCGAGAGCGGCGCGAACAGGTGCGGGCACTTGTCCTGCACGGCGAAGATCTCACCGTGCACATTGGCCACGCAGACGCGGGTGCCATCCACATCGGCGGCGGTCACTTCTCCCGGCGGCAGCTCGGACACGGGACAGACGGCGGTCTCGGCCATGGTGCGCCTCCCTGAAATGGCGGTTCTTCGCTCTGGCAGGTCCGCCTCGATCATCGCGCGGACGGCCAGCACAGTCAACGCGTAACACTTGCCCAATCGGTCTGGCGCATAGACTGGATCAGTCCCCGCCGACGAGAACGGAGCCCAGCATGGTGTTCGAACAGTACCTGTCGCCTCAGCGAATTGCGATCATCGAAGTCGCTGGGCAGATCGGCACGCGGATCAATCCGCGCGAGCTCTCGCGCACCTTCCAGCGCGTCGCCGAGAACGACAGCTATCCCGCGGTCGTGCTCGACATCGACTCGCCCGGCGGCGGCGCGGCGGCGTCTGAAGCGCTCTACATCGCGGCCCAGCGGATGGCCGAGAAGAAACCCGTCGCCGCGGCGATCCGCGGCGTCGGAGCCTCGGGCGGATACATGATCGCCTGCGCTGCCAACCCGATCTTCGCGCTGCCAACCTCGATCGTCGGATCGATCGGCGTGATCTGGACCGCGCCGATGATCTCCGACGCGCTCGACCGTGTGGGTGTCAAAATGCGGACTCGCGCCGCCGGCGAGTACAAGGACATGGGCTCGCTCTTCCGCGAGAACACGCCTGAGGAAGACGAGAAACTCGACGCGCTGATCGCCTCGGTCTACGGCCGGTTCGTGGACATTGTGGCCGAAGGCCGGCCTGATCTGAGCCGTGAGCAGGTTGAATCGCTCGCATCGGGCGAGATTCACACTGGCGCTGAGGCGCAGGAACTCGGCCTCGTCGATCGGCTGGGTGATCTGAGTGACGCCATCGACTGGGCGGCGGAACAGGCCGGCATCGAGCGCCGCACATCGCTCGTGCGGCCCAAGCGCGGCATCCTGCAGATGTTGATGACACAGGGCGCCGACTCGATGGCGCAGGCCGTCGTCAACGCGCTCGTTGACCGAGTCGAGACGAGCCGCGTCGAGCAGTTGCTCGAGGCCCGCTTCCGCATCCAGCGCTAAGGCGCCGTCCCCGTCCCCGTGCCCCGTCCCCATGCCCCGCGCCCCGACACGGGGCGTGCCCCGTGCCCCGACACGGGGCTACAGCGACCGCATCATCTTCGGGCCGTTGATGATGTCGTCCGCGTGCCCGTTGTCGTGCTCCGCCCAGGCTTCGAGCAGCGACAGCGCGTTACCGGCGAAACCCATCCGCATCAGCAGGTGATCCTCGGTCAGCGCGGCGAGCAGGATGGTCGACTTCTTCGAGCCCGCCTGCAGCTGGTCCGCGAGCGCGTCCACAGATACTCCCGCAAACCGCTCGGCGCCGAGCGCGTTGGCCAGGTGCAACTCTGGACTGGGCAACGACGGATCCGGCGACCACTCGTCGAGCGGCGATCCGTTCAGCGCCGCGTTGAGCACATCGTGATAGCGACGGTCCGCTGCTGCGACGTGCGCCAGCACGTCGCGGCGAGACCACTCTGGCGCCGCCGATGCTTCCAGCCAGCTTGTGGCGGGCAGGCTCTCCACCATCTGAATCAGACGGCGCCGCGCCCGCAGGGCGCGGGTCAGCGGGACCCAGATCGCCGGCGCGAAGTCATCCGCCGGCAGCGGCGGATCTGTCGCCAGAAGCGGTCGGTCATCTGATTGCGGCACGCACACGCCGGGCAGGCTCCGCGCTGCTCGCTTGCTACCAGCTCATCGAAGGATCGGGCGGGCCGAGCTTCCGATAGTTGCCGCCGTAGAAGATGATCGGTTCGTCGTCCGACTGCTTCTCGAAAGCCTTGACCTCGCCGACGATGATCTCATGGTCGCCGCCGTCCAACACCGAATGGATGGAACAATCGAACACCATCGTGGCGTTCGCGAGCCGCGGCTGACCGGTGGCGCCCAGCGTGTGATCATGATCGTCAAACTGGTGCGGCGGAGCGGCGCGCTTGCTGCTGGCAAAGTAGTTGGAGGTGTCCATCGCGCTGTCGGGCAGAATGTTGACGGTGTAGGCGCCGGTCTCCTTCAGGAGCGGCAGCACGCTCGCGCCCTTGTCCACGCAGACCAGCACCAGCGGCGGATCGAGCGAGAGCGATGAGAACGACTGCGCGGTCATGCCCACGAAGTTGGGGTCCGTACCGGTCGTAATCACGGTGACGCCGCTCGGGAACATGCCCAGCGCGTTGCGGAATTCTCGGTCGTCGAAGTCCATGACGTGCCCTCTCAGCGTCGAGATGCGTGTCTGCGGGATCGCAGGCTAGCGCAGCGGCAGGTCGAGCACGGTCATCAGGCCGCGTCGAGTGTGCGGTATCACACGGCAGGCGCGCAAGACCGCCGCCGCCGTCGCATCGTCGCCAAAGACGCCGCCCTCGAAACGCAGTCTCAGCGGCGGCGTTCCGTCGACCACGATCTCGTCGTACTCCATCTCCACCGCTGCGTTGGCTTCGAAGTGTAGCCGCACCGTGTGGCCGTCGAAGGTGGAGCCTTCCAGCGTCTCCAGCGTGCCGGCCACCAACTCCTGGCCCTCGACCTCGCAGGGGACCATGTCGTGGCGCCAATCGGTCAGCTTCCAGCCGAGCGCATATGCGAGCAACCGGGCAGACTCCTCCAGTCCGACGTGACCGAAGCCGCCGCCGGCATTCTTCTCATCCCATTGCGCCTTCGAGATGCCCATACCGACCTTCTCCTGGAACGGCACGCGCCGCCGCGACGGATCCTGCACTCTGCGCACCGAGACCGACGTAATGCTGTGCGAGATCGATGACAGCGACGCCGGCAATGCGTCCATCAGGAAGCCTGGATTGACGCCCGTGCCGACCACCGTGCGTTCCGCTCTGCGCGCCAGCACGTCGAGCCCTGCCGCAATCTCCGGGTGACGCGCATGCGCGAACGACAACTCCTCGCAGGTGGAGACCACGTGCAGCTCCTGCCGCAGGGCTTCTTCGATCTGCCCCGACACCTTGTCCAGATAGGAACCCGTGCAGTGGATCAGAATCCCCCCGTCGGAGCGGGAGTCCACGCGCGCCGCCGCGACCGACTGCCGAATCGCGATCTGTGGTGCGCCCTCCACGAAGTCCGACAGCGAACGCCCAACCATCTCAGGATTGATCTCCACCGCGCCAACGACCTCAAGGTATGGGTCGCCCAGCGCCGCCTCGATCACTCGCAGGCCGATCGGTCCCAATCCCTGCACGATGACTGGCAGCGGTGCGCTCATATCGTTCCTCCAACCTCCGTCAACGGTGATAATCTCAGCAGTCTGCGCTGAGGGTACCAACGAATCGGAGGCTGACGTGGTCGACTTTCCCGAGCACAACGCCGAGTCGCTCGACGCCTGGAACGTGAACTCGGAGCTGTGGGATCAGGTGCAGGGCGACGACGGCAACTTTTGGCAGCGAGAGCTCGTCTTCCCCGCCACCATGGAGCTGCTCGAGCCGTTGCCAACGTCCGTGCTCGAAATCGCCTGCGGGAACGGCAACTTCGCCCGCACGCTGGCGAGACGAGGAGTCTCCGTCACCGCGACCGATGGGTCGTCAGCACAACTCGAACGCGCCAGGAAACGTTCAGCAGGACTCAAGATCAACTGGGTCCGCGTCGATGCCACAGATCGCTCCGCGCTCGCGGCAATCGCCGATGCCGCGAACGCGCCGTTCGGCGCCATCGTCTGCAACATGGCGCTCATGGACATCGCGGAGATCACGCCGCTGTTCGACATGTTGCCACTCGCTCTGGCACGGGACGCGCCGCTGATCTTCTCAATCCTGCACCCCGCCTTCAATCTGGGCCCCGATGTCCGACTGTTCGCCGAACGACTGGAGACTCCAGACGGCCAACTGGTCGAGCAACGCGGAGTGAGAATCACCGGATACCTCGACATCGGCGTACAGCACGGCATCGCGGTCGCCGGGCAGCCAAGCCAGCAACCTTACTTCCATCGACCACTACAAGACCTACTGAGCGCCGCCTTTGAGCGCGGCTGGGTGCTCGACGGTATCCGCGAACCCGCCATGACCGACGGAGGCGAAGGCGACTCCGACAACCGCCTCAGCTGGGATCATCTGCCCAGCATCCCACCAGTCTTCGTCGCCAGACTCCGCCACCAAGGCTAGGGGATGTTCACAGAAACTGGAGGGCGTCCCAGATCATGGCGAGACCGGGGTCGTGGATCGTCGTCCCAGCGAAGTCTGGGACCTCGCTTGGGGCTGGACGGCGCATCATCCGTCGTCCCAGCGAAGTCTGGGACCTCGCCTGAGGCTGGACGGCGCATCATCCGTCGTCCCAGCGAAGTCTGGGACCTCGCTTGCGGTTTGTGTAGCTGGCCAGGCGAGATTCCAGACAAGCTGGAATGACGAACCCTCACCCCCGCCGCTCAGGATGCTCAAACCCCTCGTAAGCCTCACTCGTCCCAGTCGTCGAGTTCGTCGAGGTCGTAGAGCCGGGCTCTGCCCGCAGCCAGGTCTTCGTCAAGTCGGCGCAGCAGCTCAGAGATGAACTCTTCGCCCGCTGGCGTCAGCTCGGGGTCGTAACAGATGCCGACGCCGGGGTCGGGATCCCACATCGGTACCCATGCCTGACCTTGCGGATCGATCATCCGACGCGACAGCCGCGACTCAGTCCACTCCCACCAGGGGTGCTGTTCGCAAAACTGCTCGAAGAGCATCCCCTTGCGACGGCGAATGTCCGCCATCGACATCGGCGTACCAAGCGTCGATTCGCCCTCAATCCGCCTCAGAGTCATGCTGGACCTCCCGATGGCACTCAGGATATCCAATCGCTGAGGCCTATGGCATCGGCGACCATTCGGTCGGCTGCAGGATGCGGTTTTCGATGTGGTGGACGAGCGGACCGGCCTCCTCGGACGCCGCCCGAGCCGCCTGCCACTCAGGGTCGGACGCGAAGTTCTTCCACGCCTCCTCGCGCTGGCCATGACTCTCGAAGCTGACGATGTACCACAGCTCGTCCGAGCGGCCGCCGACGGAGTTCGTCCAATAGCCCACGTTGCGGATGCCGTGGCGCTCGAACAGCTCCATCGTGTGGTCGCGGAAGCGCTTCATCAGCGCTCCCATCTTGCCCGGATGCGCGGTGTAGATGCGGAGTTCGTAGATCATGTCGGTCCCTCTCAATGCTCTCTTGCAGCTCTCTGTGAGCGCTCAGTCTCGCAGCTGGTAGAAGCGCAGCGCCGACGGATGATCGCCGCCGCGCCTGATGCGATTGACTGCCGTCTGCATCCCGGTCGATGCGTTGACCGATTCGCCGTCGTGCGAATTCGGCATGAACCGAGGATAGTTGCTGCTCGAAACCTCCAGCCGAATCCGATGACCCACATCGAAGCGGTGGCCGAGCGAGGCGAGGTCGACGGTCACCTGTGCCACCTCGCCTGGAGTCAACAGCACCTCTCGGTCGAACCCCTCGCGGAACCGCGCCCGCATGATGCCGTCCACGAGCGACACCGGCGTGCCGTCGGGATGCACATCGACGAGCTTGGCCGTGATGTCGGTGTCCGGCCGATCGCTGGAGAACCAAATGTCGACCTCGACGGGACCGGCCGCGTCAATCGGTTCGGTCAGCACGTCGGTCGTGTAGCAGAGCACGTCGTCGCGATTCTCCGCCTTCGACTGGTCACGGGGTCCTGGCTGGGCGACACCGACGTGCAGCGTCGATCCGCCGTTGGACAGGACCGGCTTGTAACCCGAGCAGCTGTACTCGTCCCAGCGATGGTCATCCTCCGGGCACGTGTCTGTCAGCCGTCCGTCGCCCCAGGTCATGCTGCCGCCGCCGTCGGAGCCCAGGTAGAGGGTTCGCTGCACCGCCTCCGCCGGCGGCCACGATTCGGAGGTGCGCCACTCGTTGGCGCCCATCAGGAACCAGCGCACGCCGGGCAGGTCTCGGTCCTTGCCCTTCAGGTGTCTGTCCAGAAATACATTGATGTCCGCGATCACGTTCGCCGCCGCTGCCGCTCCCGTGGGTCCGAACTCCATCTCTCCCAACCAGCGGTCATAGTTGGTGTGGGCCCACGGACCCATGATCAGCCGCTGCTCGGTATTCCCCGATTCGCGAATCCCGCGATAGTTGCGCACCGTGCCGATGCCGAAGATGTCGAACCATCCGCCGATGTGCAGCATCGGCACCTCGAACCGCGAGTAGTCGGCCGAGTGCCGCACCGACTCCCAATACTCGTCGCGCGTTTCGTGCTCCAGCCACTCGTGCCAGTACGGCGCGACGCCGGGCTCTGAGATGCCCGCCATCCCGTTCAGCGGGCGCGCAGACAGTTGGCGGAAGGCGTTGTCCATGACCGCTTCCATCATCGCCTCTCGCGACCCATCGGGCCGCTGATGGTCGCGCTGCAGATATCCAGTCGCGGCCAGACCGCTGCCCCACAGGCCGATGAAGCCCAGCTGGAACGCGCCGCCCTGATACGTCCAGCCGTCGTAGTAGTCGTCGGCGGTGATGATCGGAATCGCACAGCGCAGCGACGGCGGACGTTCCCGAGCGGCGAGCATCGTCGTCGCGCCTACGTAGGACGGTCCGTAGATGGCCGTGTTGCCGTCGCACCAATCCTGAGCGGCGACCCATTCCAGCGTGTCGTAGCCGTCGGGACCTTCCTGGTGGAAGGGCTTGAAATCGCCTTCCGACGCGTAGCGGCCGCGGCAATCGCAGACGACGACCGCGTAGCCGCGCTCGGCCAGCTTGAGCGCGCTGGGCATCACGGCGACCAGACCAGCGCCCGACATCTCCTTGTCGTACGGCGTGCGCGTGACGATCCCGGGCACCGCGCGGCCGGGCTGATCGGCGTCCTCCGGGCGATACAGGTCCGCGCGCAGCATGATCCCGTCGCGCATCGGAATCTCGACGTTCTTCTCCACCAGCACCCGTTCGACGCTCATGAGGCACCTCTGCCGCTGTTCAAGTCGGTTGCTCGCTATGCTAGGAAACAACACGCGGACGGGGGTACGAGATGACGACCAACGTAAACGCCAGCGAGCTGGGCATTCGCTTTTCGGAAGTCGCGCGCGACAAGCTGGTCGAAGTCTTGACCGGTTATCCCGAGGAAGTCGCCGGGCTGCGCTTGAAGATCAACGGGCGTACCTCGCAGGGATTCGAGCACGTCCTCACGATCGTCGAGAAGGGCTATGAGCCCGAAGAGGACCTCGTCGCCGACTACCCAGACTTCCGGCTGTTCATCGAGGGTGAGCGCGTTGACGATCTGCGCGGTGTCAGCGTCCACTACGAGTTCAAGGGCCCGAACGTCTCGGGGCTCGAGTTCGACAACCCCAACCCCGTCTGGCGCGACCCGCTCGCGGAGGAAATCCAGCGCATCTTCGACGAACAGGTCAATCCGCAGATTGCCGCGCACGGCGGCTTTGTGCAGCTGCTCGATGTGCAAGGGTCAAAGGCGTACATCGAAATGGGCGGAGGCTGCCAGGGCTGCGGCATGGCCAACGTCACCCTCAAGCAGGGCATCGAGGTCGCCGTCAAGGAACAGCTGCCCGAGATCGACGAACTGATCGACATCACCGACCACCAAAGCGGCGACAACCCCTACTACAAGCCGTCCAAGAAGTAAGCGCCGCGCCGCTCGTTCGCCGTCCGATCGCTGTCGACTGGCTGAGGGCGCAAGATCGTGGCAATCGTCCTGCTGCTCTCGACGTATGAGCAAGGACACCAACCGCTCGGCATCGCCGCGCCGGCGGCGGCACTCCGTGCCGCAGGCCACGACGTCTCCGCGTTCGACCTCGCCGTCCAATCGATCAGCTCCGACCAACTCCTCGACGCCGCGGCCCGCGCCGATCTGATCGGCATCTCCACGCCGATGCACACCGCAGCGCGACTCGGCGTCCGCGTGGCCCGTCAGCTGCAGGCCTCCTCTGATCGGTCTGATCGGATCGTCTTCTACGGTCACGCGGCCAACTCGCTGCGCGACTTGGGACTGGGCCGAGCGGTGTCGGGCGATGTCGATCTGCAGCTGGTGGCGTTGGCTGACGGCGGCGATGCGTCGGTCGTGCCGCTCTTCGACCGCGAAGCGCGTCTCACGCCGGACCGATCGCTGCTGCCGCCGCTCGATCAGTACGCCCGTTACCGCTCGGCCGACGGCGACACGCACCTGGCCGGCTACGTCGAGGCGACACGCGGTTGCGCTCACCGCTGCACGCATTGCCCGCTCACGCCCATCTACGGCGGGCGGCTCCGATTGAACGGCGCGGCGGCCGTGCTGACAGACATCGACCAGCAGGTCGCGGCCGGAGCCGAACACATCACCTTCGGCGACCCTGACTTCCTCAACGCGCCCCAACTCGCCGTGGAACTGCTGGAGGCTGCCTCAACAGCGCACCCGCAACTCACGTTTGATGCGACGATCAAGGTCGAGCATCTGCTCGAACATCGAGCGCTGCTGCCCCAGATGGCCTGCTGCGGCGTCACGTTCATCACGTCGGCCTTTGAGTCAGTCGACGACCAGCTGCTCGACGTCCTCGACAAAGGCCACACCGCTGCCGACCTCGACACGGCGCTTGGCCTGGCCGAGCTGGCAGGCATCGCGCTGCGACCGACCTGGCTGCCCTTCACGCCCTGGACGTCGCCGCAGCACTATCTCGACCTGCTGCAGTTCGTGGAGACCCGCCAACTGGTCGACGTCACACCGCCCGTCCAGCTCGGCCTGCGGCTGCTGGCACCGGACGACTCGCCATTGGTGGCGCCGATGCGCGAGATGGGGGCGCTCGTCGACTACGACACGGATGGTCTGACCTGGAACTGGCGGCATGCCGACCCGCGCATGGATGATCTGCAGGGCGAGCTGGCACGACTGGCAGAGATGCAGGCGGACTTCGCAACAATCAAGCGCGCCGCCTGCGAGGTGCTGGGCATCAATCCCTGGCCCGACATCAACGCGCCGCACCTGCACCGTCCCGGCCTGACCGAAGATTGGTTCTGTTGAGCAGAGCCAACCGGAGACCAGTTGGCCCCCACAGACACCATCAGCCTCATCAACGTCTAGTCAGTTCTAGTCGTCGTCCAAGATCGTGATCTTCACGTACGACGACTCGCCGACAACATACCCCTCTCCAGGCAGGATACGCATCGCCAAGAAGCCATCCGGCTCCGCTTCGTCATCCCAGCGGACTGCAGCAATGTACGAGCCAAAGCCGTTAGAGCGGATCGTCATCTGTTGGCCGAAGCCGATGTTCCAGTCGTCTCGATAGTCACCGAGCCGGATCAACTGAAAGTTGACGACGATCGAGTCCTCAGGCGGCGGATCGGCCGTGACGCGGAGTCGGAACGTGTTCTGGGGGTGATACCGACTCTCGGTGATCGTGTTGTTCTTGACATTGGGAGAGTTGTAGTACAGCGTACCTACCGAAACGACCGGCAGATTCGCATCTGGCTGGCCGGTCGAAGCTGACGTATCAGGTCCGGTGTTGATGTGTGTTGCAACAGCATTGGCATGTTTGCCGTCATTGTCCAACACCTTCACCTGCGCCGACCACGGTGTAGCGATGGCATACGTGCTGGAATTCAGCAGCCACACTTGAATGTAGTCAAACCGGGCTTCCTTGACATCATCGTCCTCAGTTGTGACTGTAAACGTCGCTTGCCCGCTCGACGAGACGGTGATCTGCCTGGTCTCGTTGCGAACTCCGAAGTCACTGAGTCCGTCTCGCTGCTTGATGCCCACAGCAACAGTGATCGGACTGGTCGGCGGCGGGGTCACATGTAGGGTCAGCTCGATTGAGTCGCCCTCGACAATCTCGGGGATGGACCATCCGTAGTGCCGAGCGTAGAACTCAGCAACGATCGGCGCGGCACCGGTCATCGTCACCACTGGGAGCGATGCGGCAGCGTCGTCGTTGTCGCGAACCTTCACAGTCGCCGATGACGGCGATCCGAGTACATAGCCGTCGCGCAGGAACACCGATGCCGTCAATGATCCGTTCGGCTCGTCGACAGCATCATCCTCAGTCTCCACCTTCACTTCGACTGATCCGCTGGTCGGAATCGTCACCCACTGGTCGTGCTTGCTGACGCCGAAGTCTCCGTCGGGCACGAAGTGAACCAGTACCTTGAAGGGCTGCGCCGGGGCGGGCGTCGCCGTCACGGTGAAGCGGGCCAGCTTGCCCTCCGCTCGTGCGTTGCCGCCTGAGATCGTCACGGATGGAGGCGCAGGAACGTCATTGTCTTTGACTTTGACCGTCGCCGATGACGGCTTCCCTACTTCGTAGCCGTCTCGCAGGGACACCGATGCCGTAACGGAGCCGTTCGGCTCATCAACCGAATCGTCGACTGTGGCGATGCCGACATTGACAGTCCCGCTGGTCGGAATCGTGACCCAGCGATCATGCTTGCTGACGCCGAAGTCTCATCGGGCACAAAGTGCACCAGAACATTCAACGGAAGCGCCGGGGACGGCGTTGCCGTGACGAGAAATCGAGCTGGCTTGCCTTCACTGAGCGGAAGCCTTCCTGCAATTGTCACCTCGGGGAGCACTTGCTGGGGCTTGTCGTCGTCTGTAATGGAAACGGTCAGCTCGCTCTGAGCAACGTTGACGCCTCCAGTCACATGACGCGCCAACACGGGTTGATGACCACCGCCGAGGTTGACGTTCAGGACGCGATTCGTTTGATCGTTGTTGTTGAGGGCAACCAATCGGATCGTTGCCATCTGTGCGCCAGCAGTGAACCGCACGCGCCGACTGCCGTCATTGCGCTTCAACCGCGTAATGCTGGTGTCATTGTCGCGGCGGAGGAACCTGTCTCGGTAGTGGACACCGGCTTTGGCGCCGCTGATCTTGTAGTTGACGTCGATGCGCTCCTTGCCGGTCAGCTCCCGGCTGAGCTCGATTCGCATCCGAGTGCTGCCGCCGTCCTCTTCAACGCTGTCATCCTCGACGCCCATAACAATTTATATCGCCCCCCCCCCCCCCGAAACTCTTGTTCCGAACGGGCTCACAGCGCTCAACAATCCAGCCACAACAACACCAGCGATGAGAATCGCGGGCAACACGGCAGCCAATCGAGTCTGAGCAAACATCATCGTTCCACTCCTGACAACATCATCCTCATGCGTGGATAGGCAGGCTAACACAAGCTTTCGCCGTCACTGGATCGGACCGTAGCGGCGCGTGCCGCCGCTGCTGACCCTAGGACGCGGCCTCGAGCTGCCTTAGGCGATCCACGAGTTGTTTGGCGTCGTTGAGCACGGCTTGTTGGTGCGGCTGAATGTCCTGACCTCCGGCTGTCGCCGAGTTGTCCTCGAACGGATCGCCGGCGATCGATCTGCGGCCGCTCAGCTCCTCGACGACGGCCAATCCGCAGAACGGCACATAGGTCGGGCTGTAGCCGCCCTCATGGCTCAGGACCAGCCGCCCGCCGCAGAGCTGATCGGCGGATTCCATCAGCAACCGCGTCATCTCGCGGAACGTCTCGGAGTAGGCCATCATCCGACCGAGCGGGTCGTACATGCTGCCGTCGAACCCGGACGGAACCAGGATCAGGTCAGGCTGGAACGCCTCCAGCGCAGGCATGACGACCTGGCGGATGGTCTCGACGTAGGCGCCGTGACCCGAGCCAGGCGGCAGCGGAACGTTGATGTTGTAGCCCTCGCCTGCACCCTCGCCGACTTCCGACAACGCGCCGCTGTCGCGCGGATACCACTGATCCTGGTGGATCGACATGGTCAGCACATCGGCGCGGTCGTAGAAGGCTTGCTGCGTGCCGTTGCCGTGGTGCACGTCCCAGTCGAGCGTCGCCACCTTGTCGATCCCGCGGTCGGCCAGGGCGTGCATCGCGGCGATGGCGACATTGCCGAAGATGCAGAATCCGCGCCCGCGATCTCGCTCGGCGTGGTGTCCGGGAGGTCTCACGAGCGCGTACGCGTTGTCCAGCTCGCCGTCGAGCACGGCATCGACCGCGGTGATCGTGCCGCCCGCGGCGAGCAGGGCGATCTCGTATCCGCCGTGCGAGAACGGCGCGCCCTCGCCGGCGTCGCCGCCGTCTGCCGCCGACAGCGCCCGCACGTGGTCCACATACTCGGGCGTGTGGAAGCGCAGAATCTGCTCCTCGTTGGCGGAGCGCGGTTTCAGCGGGATCAGCTGTTCGGAGAAGTCCGACACCTCGAGCAGGTTGTTGAGCCGCCGCTTCGTCTCGGGATTCTCCCAGTGCTCGATGGCCTGCATCCAGCGTTTCAGGACGGGGTCGAACGCTCGAGTGCGGCCGGTGTCGTGCCACATGTAGGTCTCGTGGTAGACCCAACCGGTTCTTCGCTCGACCATGTCGCGCTCCTCCCTCATCAGTGACGCTGCGCGCGGAATCAGCAGCAGTCTAGACAAACAACGGCGTCTGCTGCCGTCCCTGTCGGGCATATGCTGTGATGACCCGCTCCATCCTCTGTGTCGAGGCAGTGCCCAACTCCATGTCCCAAGCCGCCGACAGCGAGGACGTCTGGGCCCGATCACCGCAGCGCCCGCTCGCGGCGCGGCTGCTGCCACAGCGGTTCTACTACGGCTGGGCGATCGTGTTCGCCTGCGCCGCGTTGATGTTCGTCTCGGTCGGCGTCGGCTACTACGGGCTCGCGGTCTATCTGGGACCGCTGCGAGAGCTGCACGGTTGGTCGAACGCCGACGTCTCGCTCGCGACGGGCATGTACTTCGCCTTCTCGGGCCTGTCATCAGCGCTCGTCGGGCCGCAGATTGACAAGCATGGCGCGCGGCGCTGGATGATCCCCGGCCTGCTGCTGATCGCCCTGGGATCGGTGTTCATCGGTCAGGTAGCCGAGCTCTGGCAGCTGTATGTGACCTACATCATGCTCGCCGTCGGCTCGGGCATGAGCGCCGGGGTTGCGGTCAACGCGACCCTGGCGCGCTGGTTCGTCCAGCGTCGAGCGTGGGCCATGGCCATGGCGTCGACGGGCGTCTCACTGGGCGGCGCGGTGCTCTCACCGCTCAACACGTTCCTGATCGAGCAGTGGGGCCTGGAGGTCGCCACGCCGATCATGGGATTGCTGATCGTGGCCGTCGGCATCCCGATCGTGGTCCTGGTGCTGGTCTGGGATCCGCGCCAGATGGGACTGCCGCAGGACGGCCTCAAGGTCGTGGCGACGGCGACCACCAACGCGGCGCGCTCAGCGGCCAATCAAACACGCCGCTGGACGCCGCGACAGGCGCTGCGCACCCTGCCCTTCTGGGCGATCCTGGTCAGCTTCGTGATCGTGTTGCTGGCCCAGACCGGGTTCATTCTGCACCAGGTGGCATTTCTCGAGCAGCGGCTCGGATCGCTCACGGCAGCAGGCTCGACGCTGTCGCTCACCGCGATTGGCAGCATCGTCGCGCGGCTGATCGTGGGCCGCTTCTTCGCCGATCGCGTGGACTTGCGCATCCTCACCGTGATCATGTTCCTGGTCCAGGGCACCGCCGCGTTGGCCGTCATCCACATCGACCATCCCGTCTCCACGTTTGTCTCGATCCTGATCTTCGGCTTCACGATCGGCAACGTCTACATGTTGCAGTCGCTGCTCACGTCGGACGTGTTTGGCTACGTCAGTTTCGGCGCGGTGTATGGCATGATCGCGTTTGCCACGCAGCTCTCGAGCGGGTTCGGCCCGTGGCTGATCGGCGCCCTGGAGGATCTGACCGGATCCTACGAAGTGCCGCTCACGGTCGTGGCCATCCTGACCTACGCGGCGCTGCTCCCGATCTACTTCGCCCGTCCGCCCAAGCGAGCCCTGCGTCGAGCGCTCAGCAGCGCCATCTCAGTCATGGTCACCAGACCCGCACCGCAACAGAGCGCCGTGGACGAGAGTATGCTGGGCAAGTAGGACCCACCGCAAGGAATCGAAGATGCCCGAGTCCGCCGAGCAGAAGCAGCCGCAACAAACAGAGCCGGAGCAGGCAACGGCAGAGTCAACATCCGACCGCAGGCCAACGCCTCCCCCGCCCGGCGTTCCGTTGCGGTTGACAAAGCGGGGCTTCTAGCATCAAGTCGTGTTGAGAATCAGTGCGGCAACCAAGGCCGCGAACTCCAACACGAGCCCAAGCGCGGCGACCCTGAAGAAGGTGCTGCGCAGCTTCAGTGTTCCGTCATTCAATCTGGCGCCATGAATCAAGGCGGCGAGGCTTCGGGCCCTCATCAGTAACAGTTCAGGCTGATTCCATTGGCTGTACCAATCCAGATCGAGTCCTGTTCCCCAAGTTCGAGGCCACATTGCCAGGATCCCTGAGACCAGGGTCACAGAAGCCCCGACGATGGCCAAGATCGCGGGCACGCCATTGCTGGACCACGCGAACGTGAGATCGCCCGCAATCAACAAGGTTCCGACTCCGACGATGGCCCAACCGACCGTAGCGAACACGCGGGAGTCGAGTGTCGCACTGTCCTGACGATCGGATTCCGTGCGGTTTTGGGCTTCCGCCAGTAAGTAGTCAAGCTGTGGTTCAGGCAGCGCCTCTGTCCACCGAATCAGGTCTTCGAGGGAACGATGGTCACTCACAGCACGAATTCGATCTTCGACCATGACTCGCGCAGCGCCGACTCGACCTCTGACGGATCACCGCCTCGAGCGAATATGAAGCCCGGATAGTCCGCGCCATCGGGCAATGGGACCAGCCGGTCGCCGACGCGCGCTTCCATCTCGATCTGCTCGATCAGCGGCACGGCGGATGCCTCCTCGAGACCGTGGATCGCTCTGATCCGCCCGCGTCCCACAATCGGCATCATCATCACGCCGGCCGCCCGTGCGTCCCGGTTGAGCGATTCCAACGGTGCGCTGATCGCATGCCTCAGCACGATCTCCTCCAGCGACATGCCAGCGCCAAACTGCAGCGTTCGCGCGCAGAGTCCGCCGATCGTGCGGGCGGCGACGTCGACCGGCCAAGCGCCCTCGTCGTTGAGCCTCAGCTCGGCGTGCAGCGGACCATCGCGCAGACCGAGCGCCTCAGCCGAGCGTCGCGCAGCCTCCACCACCTGGTCTTGCTGCTGCTGCGGCAACCGCGACGGCGTGACGTAGATCGTCTCCTCGAAGAAGGGACCATCGAGCGGATCGGGCTTGTCGAAGATCGCGAGCGTGTGCAACTCGCCGTCGCGCAGCAATCCCTCTAACGCCACCTCGATGCCGGGGATGTATCCCTCGACCAGATAGCGATCGGCCAGATCGCCGCATTCTTCGGCGGCCGACTTGCTGCTCAGCAGACGCCGCAGCCGCTCTACGGCCTGGTCGAACGACGACGCATCGTCCGCCCGCATGACGCCGCGCGATCCGTTCAGGCCGAGCGGTTTGATCACAACGGGATACTCAAGCTGCGCGGCGGGACTTGGATCGTCGAAGCGGCAGACCTGCCAGCTCGGAGATTGCACGCCGGCCTCGTCCAACGCCTGGCGCAGCGCCGACTTGTCGCGCGTGCCCATCACGGATTCCGGCGAGTTGCCCGTCAGCTGCAGCTCCGCGCTCGCGTGGGCGGCGAGGATGGTGCCAGGATCGTCCACCGCGACGACCGCGTCCAACGGGAACCGGTCGGCGTATCGAGCGACCGCCTGCGCGCCGCGCTCGATGTCGTGGTAGGGCAACGTCAGCCAACGGCCGGGATACATGTCGGCCAGCGGTTGGTCGATGTCGGAGGCGACCACGACATCCAGGCCCAGCTTGTCGGCGGCCGACATAAAGTCGGGCGCACGGTACGACGCGGTTGGGATGAGCAGCATGACGCGCGGCATACGCACAGGCTACCGCTCCAACACCCTCGGCATCGGCGGCCATATCCTGCGGTAATGACCACAACGACCGAGCGCGCGTCACAGACCCTGCAGATCGACGGGATGCACTGCGCCGCCTGTGTCCGCCGGGTCGAGCGGGCGCTGGTCAAGGTCGACGGCGTTGCCTCGGCCAACGCGGACTTCATCGCCGGACGCGCGATCATCGCGGTCGAGCAGCCGGTCCAGTCCGATGCACTGAGCGCCGCAATCTCCGGCGCGGGCTACGAGCTGGTCGACCGCGTCGAGGACGCGGCACCCACAGCGGCCGAGCTTGGCCCCATGCTGCTCCGCGCGGGACCGGCGCTGCTCGTCGGATGGGGTGTCTTCTTTGCCATGCAAGCCAACCGCTGGGCGACGCTTGGCTGGGACCCCGATCTGCTGCATCCAATCCTCTTTGCAATCTCCACGCCGATCCTCGCCTGGGCGGTCTGGCCGATGCTGCTGCGAGCCGCGCAATCTGCAGCCAACCGCCGCACGGACATGGACACGCTGATCGTGATCGGCGTAGCCGCTGCCTGGGGCTACAGCACGCTTGCGGCGCTCGCGCCGTCCGTGCTTGATCAGGCCGACACCGACCGGGACGTCTACTTCGATACGGCGTTGATCATCGTCGGATTCGTCAGCCTCGGTCGAGCGCTGGAAGCGCGTGTCCGAATTCGAGCCGCTGCGTCGCTGACACGCCTGTTGGAACTCACACCGCAAAGAGCTCGCGTGGTCGAAGACGGAGTCGAGCGTGACATCCCCGCAGCCGATGTCGAACTGGGCGACACCCTGCTCGTCCGTCCCGGCGAACAGGTGCCGGTCGACGGCCAGGTGTTAAGCGGGGCGAGCGCGGTTGACGAGTCAATGCTCACCGGCGAGAGCCTGCCCGTCGCCAAGTCAATCGATGACATGGTCTTCGCTGGCACACTGAATCTGGACGGCGCGTTCCGCTATCGGGCGATGCAAGTCGGAGCCGCGACAGCGCTGGCGCGGATCACGTCGGTGGTGGAACATGCGCAGGCATCCAAGGCGCCGATCCAACGACTCGCCGATCAGATCGCGGGCGTCTTCGTACCGTTCGTGATCGCCGTTGCGGCCATCACGCTGGTCGCCTGGGGTCTCTTCGGGGGCAGCGTCGGCTGGACGAGCGCTCTGCTTAGCGCGGTGGCCGTGTTGGTCGTCGCCTGCCCTTGCGCGTTGGGCTTGGCGACTCCCGCCGCGGTCGCCGCCGGATCGGGCCGAGCCGCCCGGCTCGGCATCCTCTTCCGCGACGCCGAGTCACTCGAAGCGGCCGGACAGATCGATACCGTCGTCTGGGACAAGACAGGCACGCTGACCAGCGGCCGCCACGAAGTGGCCGAGGTCGAAGCATCCCACGCCGCCTCGGCGGATACGGTCGTTCGGCTCGCCGCCGCAATCGAGGCGCAGTCGGAGCATCCACTCGCCGCAGCCATCGTCGCCTATGCCGAAGACGCGAACATACAGCCACCGTCCGTTGTCGATGGATTCCAGAACTCACCCGGCCGCGGCGCTGCTGCGACCGTTGGAGGCCGACGAATCGTCGTCGGCAGCGCCAGACTGATGGCCGATCAGTCCGTCGCGATTCCCGAACGATCCGTTGATCGTCCCGACACGCCGGTCTACGTCGCCGCAGATGGACAACTGCTGGGAACAATCTGGCTGCGCGATCAGCTCCGACCGGGCAGTCCAAAGGCCGTCCAGCTGCTGGCGGAACGGAACGTCACGTCGCTGCTCGTCTCTGGGGACACGGCTGCGGCCGTGCGCGCTGCCGCGGCGCAGACCGGCATCCAGGACTATCGATTCGGCGTGCTGCCGACGGACAAGGCCGCGGCGGTCTCCGCCCTGCAGTCGGACGGCCAGCGCGTGGCGATGGTCGGCGATGGAGTCAACGACGCGCCAGCGCTCGTGCAGGCCGACGTGGGATTCGCAATGCGCACCGGCTCGGACATCGCCCTGGAGGCGGCAGATGTGGGATTGATGCAGTCCAATCCGCGCCGCGCGGCTGAGGCGGTGATCCTCGCGCGATCGGTTCGCGCGGTCATTCGCCAGAATCTCAGCTTCGCCTTTGCCTACAACCTCCTGCTGATTCCGCTCGCCGCCGGCGTCGCCGTGCCCGTCTTCGACGCCGTCGGCGGCGTTCCCGACGGCCTGCAGTGGCTCTTCGGCGAGCGCGGCCAGTTCGAGCCAATCGCCGCCGCGCTCGCAATGGTCGCCAGCTCGCTCAGCGTCCTCACCAACGCCCTCCGCCTCAACCGCTGGTCCATCTAGCCCCAGCCACCGTCACTCCAGCCCCCACAGCCATCCCAGCGACCACTGCCATCCCAGCCCCACCCCGTCATTCCAGCCTCCCCCGTCATTCCAGCTTGTCTGGAATCTCGCCCGTCCCGAAGCACCCACAGCAAACGAGGTCCCAGACGTAGCTGGGACGACGAACCGCAACCATCCTCCCAACGTCCGCCATCCCACCGACCACCGTCATTCCAGCCCCACCCCGTCATTCCAGCTTGTCTGGAATCTCGCCCGTCATCTCGCCCGGCCCGAAGCGCAAACCGCAAACGAGGTCCCAGACGTAGCTGGGACGACGATCACGCCAACCTCCCAACGTCCGCCATACCAGCGACCACTGCCATCCCAGCCCAACTCCGTCATTCCAGCTTGTCTGGAATCTCGCCCGTCATCTCGCCCGACCCGAAGCGCAAACCGCAAACGAGGTCCCAGACTCCGCTGGGACGACGGACCGCGACCATCCTCCCAACGTCCGCCATTCCCGCGACCACCGTCATTCCAGCCCCACCCCGTCATTCCAGCTTGTCTGGAATCCCGCCCGACCCGAAGCACGCGCAGCAAACAAGGTCCCAGACGTCGCTGCGATGACAATCTACGACCGCTTCCTCGCCGTCACCGTGAACGGACCCTAGGCCGAGTCTTCCCTTAGCTGCTCCGACGGCGGTGGCTGCGTGCCGTCTTCGAGGATCACGAAGCGACGGTGAAGCTCGACGAAGTAGTCGCGGACGGCTTGCGCGCGCTGATCCTCCGACCAGCCGAGTCGATCGCCCATGATCTCGGACGTTGACCGCGCTGCGCTGCGGCCCAGGTCCCTGGTCAGACCGACGACCGTGCGTCGGAGCAACACGTCGGCCACGGTCCGGGCGCCCTCGTGATCGACGCCGTAAGCGACCTGAGCGCCGATGTCGCGGTGTTGGTCTGAGATCGGGCGGGCCAGGCTCGAATCGGCGGCGGCGTACGCGGCGACTTGCGGCGCGCTCAAACCGTAGACCGTGCGCAAGTGCTCCTGTGTGTCCGGCGGCAGGAAGACGGCGCGACTGGTCGGAATGGCCGGCAGCGCCGCGATGCCGCGCGCTCGCGGACGGCCGATCATCCCCGCCACCGCTTCCGCGACCTTGCGGCCCAGCTCGGCAGCGGTCGTGAGCTTCCCGCCCACGATCGAGATCAGCTGTTGCACGCCCTCCGAACTGTGGTCGGCGATGATCGACTTCCGCGAGATCGCGCCCTCGAAGACTCCCTCGCCCGCGCGCGCCAGCGGTCGCACACCCGAGTAGGCGTACAACACGTTGCGATGCTCGACGCCGACGCCGGGCAGGATTCTGGCCGCCTCGGCGACCAGATAGTCGATCTCCCAGCCGGCCGCGCGGACGCCTGACGGATCCTCGTCGTCGCGCACGTCGGTGGTGCCGATGATGTGATGGTCAAGCCAGGGCGTGATGAACATCGGCCGACCGTCCGACTTGGCCGACGCCAGCACCGCGTGGCGCGGACCGCGACCGTCCAGGTCGACCACCAGGTGTGAGCCTCGCGTGCCGCCGACCCGTCGGCGCATCGCGCGGCCAGTGGCGTCGAGCACCGCGTCGACCCATGGTCCAGCCGCATTGATCACGAGTCGCGCCGACGCGGTTGACCGCCGACCCGTCAGTGCGTCGTGGAAGTCGACCCCGCGCGCGCGGCCGCCGTCGACGATGATGAAGTCCACCGGCGCGTGATTGCGCAGGTCCGCGCCCGATGCCCGCGCCTGCGCCAGATACTCCAGCGTCAGCCGCTCTGGCGACCAGACCTGCGCGTCGTGGTAGAGATAGGCGGCCTTGATCTGCTCAGTCGAGACCGATGGCTCGAAGCGCTGCAGCTCCCGCTCCGAGAACGAGGAGTGCCACGGCGATACTTTGCGAGGCGAGAGCAGGTCGTACAGCGCCAGGCCCGTGCGGATGTACCACGACGGACGCGGGTCGCCCTCATAGACCGGTAGGATGAAGCCCATCGGACGAACCAGATGCGGCCGCTCGCGCAGCAACCGTTCCCGCGATTGCAGCGACTCGTGCACGAGCCGCGCATCGCCCGTCTCCAGGTATCGCAGCCCGCCGTGAATCAGCTTGGTGGACGCTGAGGTCGTGCCCGACGCAAAGTCGTCCCGCTCGAGCACCAGCGTGCGATATCCGCGTGCGGCGACAGCAGCAGCGGTTGCCGCGCCGTTGATCCCGCCGCCGATGATGATCACGTCGTACTCAGCCGTCGCCATGACGCCAGCCTATTCACTCCAGCCGGCTTCGCGCGCAATCTCTGGAGCAGTCTCCCGCGCGAATCGCTGTACCGCGCGCCGCGCCGATGTCCACGCTGAGAACTGCGCCTCCAGATCGCCGTCAGGGACGAAGCGATCGTCGGACCGCTCAATCTGCGCCTCGAACCCGGCGCTCTGCATCGCCAATCGGGCCACGCCGAGCGACGTCGTCTCCTGGATCGTGGGCCGCAGAATCGGACGCTGCAGCGCGTTGGCCTGAATCTGCATCATCACGTCACTGGCGGTCATCCCGCCGTCGACGCGCAGCTCGTCAATCGGGCCGCTGCCGATCTCCATCGCTTCCACGATCTCGCGGACGCGGAAGGCGATGGACTCCAGCGCAGCACGGGCGATCTGAGCCGACGATGACCCTCGCGAGAGGCCCAGCACGGCGGCCCGCGCGTCAGGATCCCAGTGCGGCGAGCCGAGTCCGGCGAACGCTGGAACGACCGTCACCCCGCCAGAGTCCTCAGTCGACGCGGCCAACGCCGACACGCCCGGCGCAGAGTCCGCAAGTCGGAGCGCATCCCTGAGCCATTGGACGACGGAACCGGCAGTGAACACGCCGCCCTCGAACGCAAAGCCGCCGTCTGCGGCGGCGGTCGTCAGCAGTCCCCGCGGAGGCGGGACCGCATCGCGGCCCGCGTGCGCCAGGACGAATGCGCCGGTGCCGTACGTACACTTCGCGGAGCCCGGCTCGACAATCTCGTGACCGTAGAGCGCCGCCTGCTGATCTCCCGCGACCGCGAGGATGGGCAGTCGTCGACCGAGCAGATCGGGCGCGGTCTCGCCGAACTCACCCGCGCTCGACCGCACCTCGGGCAGGATCGATCGCGGCACACCCTGCCAACGGCACAGATCATCGTCCCAACAGCGATCCGACAAGTTCCAGAGCATCGTGCGGGACGCGTTCGTGGTGTCAGTCGCATGAACGCCCGCATGGTCGCTGCCGCTCGTCAGCTTGGCGATCAGCCAGCTGTCGACCGTGCCCGCAGCGAGGTCTCCAGCCTCCGCCAGATCGCTCGCGCCAGGCACGTTGCGCAACAGCCAGGAAAACTTAGGACCCGAAAAATAGGCGTCGGGCGTCAGACCCGACTTCTCGCGGATCGCGTCGCCATGTTCCGCCGCCAGCCGCGACGCGACGCCCGACGTTCGCCGGCATTGCCAGACGATCGCAGGGCCGATCGGCTCCAATGTGTGACGATCCCAGAGCAGCGATGTCTCGCGTTGATTGGCAATGGCCACGGCGCGGATGTCGTCCACGCCGACCGTCGCCACCGCCTCACGAGCGACCGCAAGTTGGGAGTTCCAGAGATCGGCGGGCGACTGCTCGACCCAGCCAGGATTCGGATAGCTGGACTCGACCGCGCGTTGGGCGCGGGCCACGATACGGCCGCGCGCGTCCCAGATCAGCGCGCGACTCGATGATGTGCCCTGGTCGAGCGTCAGAAATAGGCGGGAAGCTACGCCTCGTCCTCCGCGTCCTTGCGACGGCCCATGACCACTCGGGCAACAGCGGCCACGACGGCCAGCAACGCGCCAACACCAACGATGCGCCTCATGTTGTGTCCTCTTCTGCTTGCGGCCGCGCCTTCTGGCGACCCGTCTGTGCGCACAATATCACGATCAACCAGACGCCGCGCGAGCCCACGTTGCACGGCCCTCGCACGGCGACGACTCGACACCTAGCCTTCAGGCAGCAGCGTCTGCGGAATGCGGACGCGGTCGCCGATCGCCACCCCCAACGCCTCAAATCCGCCGCGCGGCATCTCCAACGCGAAGAAGTACGGTTCGCTCGGCCACTTCGACGTCTGATCCTCTGCCAGCAGCGTCGAGAACTCCAGAATCGTGCCATCGCGGTCGAGCCAGGCCACGTGCAGATCGATCGGCACGTTGTTGTTCCAGAATCCGCCCCCGCGCGGCTGCGTGTCCTCCCAGATGAAGATCATGCCCGTCGCCGGCGGCAAGCCGTGCCAATGCATCAGCCCGCGCTGCCGACGCTCGCTCGTATTCGCGACCAGCACGCCCAGCGTCAACTCCCCCGCCGACGTCGCAACCGTCACTTCCGACCAGGGGAAGACCACCTCGTCCGTGAACGCGGGAATCTGCAACAGACCCGACAGCTCGTCGGGCCGTTCGAGCGCCGGCGCGATCACGCCGCCGCGCAAGGCTGGATCGCCCGATGGACCGCAGGCCAGCCCGAGCAGCATCGCCAGCGCGACCAGCAGCAGTCCCCAACGTCTCGGCATATCGTCAGTCTATCCGCCCGCACCCGATACACTGGAACCCCGGGCCGGTAGCTCAGGGGTCAGAGCAGGCGGCTCATAACCGCTCGGTCGTTGGTTCAAATCCAACCCGGCCCACCACCCTGAACGCAACAAAGAACTTTCGCGTTGACGTTCCCGATGGCGCTAGAGGGACGACGGCGCACGGCGTCACTGTCCGCTCTGGCAAACGCATCCGCGAGTGGGACCTAGGGTCTGTTCACATTTCGCCGCAGATGTGTCAGAGCGGTGCTGCGTGGCGGCGCGGTCTGATCTCCAGGGTTCGTCATTCCAGCTTGTCTGGAATCTCGTCTCGCCAGCTACACAAACCCCAAGCGAGGTCCCAGACTTCGCTGGGACGACGATCCCCGACCGCGGCGGAGCGTGCGGAGAGCGGCGCTGAAGCCCCGCGCTAGGCCGTTCTCGCGTCCCCTACACTTGGTCTGCCCCGCTTGCGTGCCGGCGACGGCGCCCGAGTTGAGCCTGAGGCCGCGTGATGCCGAAGCGATTTACTCCGCCCAAGCTGCACTACGACCTGTCGACCTTCAGTGGCGACGTGATGGGCGGTCTCACAGCGGCGATTGTCAGTCTGCCGGTGGCGCTGGCCTTCGGCCTCGCGGCCGGGCTGGGTCCGGCGGCGGGGATCTACGGCGCCGTCTCGGTGGGCTTCTTCGCCGCCGTGTTCGGCGGCACCCGCTCGCTCATATCGGGACCGACCGGTTCCATGACTGTCGCCATGGCCGTGATCGTCACCGGCCACGCAGACAATGTCTCGGAAGCCTTTACGATCGTCGTCATCGCCGGCCTGATCCAGATGCTGTTCGGCCTGCTGAGAATCGGACGGTACGTTTCGTACACCCCCTACTCGGTCGTCTCAGGGTTCATGACCGGGGTCGGGATCATCATCATCCTGGTGCAGACCTTACCCTTCCTGGGCGTTGCCGTGGTTGCCGGCGGGCCCGTCGACACGCTGCGCAACTTGCCCGAGGTCTTCGAACACTTCGAGAGCAGTGCGGTCGCGATCGGCACCATCACCTTAGCCATAGCGTTGCTCTGGCCCAGGAGATTCCACCGATATCTGCCCTCGACCCTGGTCGCGCTGCTGATCGGGTCGCTCACCGGCGTCTTCTGGCTCACGGACGCCCCGTCGATCGGCGTGATCCCCACGGACTGGCCCTCGTTCACGTTGCCCGAGATGTCCCCCGCCGTGCTCCTGCGCTCGATTGAGCCGGCCCTGGTCATCGCGCTCGTCGGATCGGCGGACACGCTGCTCACCGCGCTGGTCGGGGACTCCATGACGAGAACGCGTCACGACCCCAACAGGGAACTGCTGGCCCAAGGCGTGGGCAACGTCTTCAGCGGCGTCATCCAGGGTCTGCCCGGGTCCGGAGCCACGCCGAGCACCGTCGCCAACATTCGTGCGGGCGGCAGCACCCTCGTCTCGGGAGTGCTCTCCGTGGCCGTTCTGCTCATGCTGGTGCTGATCCTGAGCGACGTCGTCGCCTCGATCCCGAATGCCGTCCTGGCCGGCATCCTCGTCAAAGTGGCGCTCGACACCATTGACTGGAGATTCGTCACCCGCATCCACAAGGTGCAGCGCGAGCACATGGTCGTGATGCTGCTCACGCTCGGCATGACGGTGTTTCTGGACCTCGTGACCGCCGTAGCGGTCGGCCTGATTGCCGCGGCCGTCACGAGTGCGCGACAGTTCGAGCGCCTCGAGATGGACAGCGTCCTCTCGATACCGATCTTGGACCGAACGCTCTTCGCCCTCGAGGACGATGAGGAACAGGACCGCTTCGCGGCCCGAGTCGGCTTGGTCGCCCTCAAGGGCACCTTTACCGTGGCCTCCTCCAGCAAGCTGATCGAGACCATCGGAGCAGACGTCAGAGAACACGAAGTCGTAATCCTCGACTTCTCCGATACGGTCTATATGGACGACAGCGCCGCCCTCGTCGTCGAGCAACTCGTCGAGACCGCCATCAGCCAGGACACCGACTGCATCGTCTTGGGACTCTCGGGCATGCCCGCCCGCAACCTGCAGGCGCTCGATGTCCTCAAACGCGTCCCGCCCGAACAGTTCGTCAGCGGTTGGGACGATGCAAGAGAAACAGCAGCCCGCCTGCTCGCCGATCATGGTGCATGAAACAGAACGCGTCCCCGGCGGAGATCGCCCGCGTCGATGCGTTCAAAGTACGGCTCGGAAGCCCAGTCGACCGCCTCCACGACGAACCAGGCCAGGTGGTCCTCCGGCAACCAATCGCGCAGACTGGCCGGCCGCAAGTACTGTTGCTCACGCTCGCACGGCGGATATCGCAGCGATACGGCCCCCGCGCCCTACCTCACAAGCTCCCCCGGTCTGCCCAGCCTCAGTCCGACGGGTCTGCGAGACGGTTTGCGCGAAAGCCTGTGCTAGTATGTCCCCGCCAGTGGCGTCCGGTGCACTCACCTGAGGAGCCGAGACATGCGGACACGACTTCGGACTCTGCGGCTCCGGGATGTGTTCATGTTTGTGGCGGTTGGTGCCGTGGTGGCGATTGCGGTCGTTGTCGTTGGACGGGAACTGGGAGTCGGCCGCCAAGCCGTCGCAACCTTGGAAACGTCACATCAGGCGACTGAACCCGCAGAAGCTCCCGACCAAGCAGAGAGCACACTGACACTGTCGCTCGAGGCCGCTCCCTACTGTGAGACCGGCGGAGGTGTGGGCTTCTCTGGCTCAGTGTTCGAGTACGACGACGACGGTAACCCGGTCGGCCGCACGGATGTGGACCTCGGCTACGGCCGGATCGCAGAGACGGATGTCCGTTGGACCGTCACAGGCGGCACTGCGCCGTACCGGTTGACGATCGACAACGAACCTCGGGACGGCCACGGTGCCTACGAGGGAGCATCAGGCGTCGCCTCAGTCAGTTGCGCCCCCAATCCGGGCGAGGTCTTCTACGACGACTACGAGGAAAAGCGGCGTTACCGCGAAGACCCGATGATTGACTCTGGTCCGAAGACGATTCGCGCCGTTGTCACCGACGCCGCAGGTGCGACCGCGACTGCATCAATCGACATCTACGTGATTCTTCAGGCACACGACTCAGGCACGCCGCTGACCGCTGGTGAAACGTACCGGCTCAATGGCACCCTATTCAAGATTCCCGACGGTGTCGAGGCGAAGATCGGTTCGGGCG
>JAJDZG010000012.1 GCA_022824765.1 Dehalococcoidia bacterium
GGGGGGGTTAGGTGGGGGTTCGGGTATCGGTGGGAGGCCGGGCTGACGCTGCGTGCGTGGGGATGAGGGGAGTGAGTGTGGGGGTGGTTTGGGGAGGGTCTGGGGTATCAGCGAAGCCGGGCTGAGCCCGCGTGCGTGGGGATGATGGGAGTGGCGCGGGCGATTAGCCAGGTGGGCAAGGCGCCGCCTTGCCGATTTGGTGGTGCTGAGGTGTGGGACATTGGTCCGGGTTCGCTTGCTGGGTTAGGTGGTGTTTGCGGCGGAGGCGTATTGGTGGAGGCCTAGTTGGTGCCGCCAGGGTTCGCTGTTTTGCTTGGTGAATTGGTCTAGGGGGATTCCGCAGCCGTCGGCGATGCGGACCATGCGCTGGAAGTTGGCGATGTTGGCAGCGGCCTCGATGGCGGCGGTGTCGCCGAGTTCGCGTCGAACGGCGTTGCGGATTTCGTCCAGGTCGGCGCGGCGGCGGACGGCGGCGTCGCAGAACTGGAGGAGGAGTCTGCCGTGGGGCACGCCGGAGTCGATGTCGATGTCGACCGCAGCGGAGAGCTCGTACTGATCATGGGACCCACTCCGACCGAGCAGGTTGACGTGGGAGACCGTTCAATAGAAGCACTCGTTGAGGGCGGAGACTCGTGCGGCCATGATTTCGAGCTGGGCGCGGGAGAGGGTGCGATGCTCGGTTTCGAGATCGCCGATTTCTTCCCAGCTCAGATAGTGGGCGTGGAAGAGGTCGTTGAGCCAGCGGACGCTGTCGGGGTGGAGGCTCATGGCGGCCCAGACGTTGGCGGCGCGTGGGAAGCCGAGATAGATGTCGGCTTCGGAGTCGGCGAGGCTGTTTGCGGCGATCGTCGGCGGCCAGCTGCCGTTGTCGGCGAGGCCTAGGGGGCGGCGTTGGGTTGGGTCGCCGGCGATTGGACTGGGCAGCGGCTCGAGTGGGAGTCCCGCGGCGCGGTGGAACTCGTCGACCGACCAGACGGCGACGAGCACGCCGAGCAGCTCGATGTAGCGGGCGTCGGACATGCCGTCGGCGTTTATGGTGGCGTCGTACCAGTCACGGCTGACGTTGGGGAGGTCGCCGATCAGCCGATGGATGGCGAAGACGGCGGCCTCGGGCAGGTCAGCTGGTCCGCTGCCGGGGTCAGGGAGACCGTCGACCAGCGCGGAGGCGCGTCGGGACTCGGCGGCGATGCTGACTCGCTGGGCGCCTGTCCACCACTCGCCTGGCGCGGCGAGGCGGTCCCAACTGCGGCGGTGGGCGTCGCGGATGCGGCTTGGGATGTGCCAGTCGGTGTCGACGTAGCTGAAGGGTGCGGCGATGGTGGTCATGGTGCTGTCCTTGTCATGCGGTGTTTGCGGCGGAGGCGTATTGGTGGAGGCCGAGCTGGTGTCGCCAGTCTTCCGATGCTTCTTTGGTGAAATCGTCGAGGGGGATGCCGCAGCCGTCGGCGATGCGGACCATGCGCTGGAAGTTGGCGACGACGCCGGCGCTGTCGACGAGTTCCTGCGGCCCGAGCTCGGCGGCGATGCGGTCGCGCAGGCCTGGCAATGCGTCGGTTTGGCGGACGGCGGCTTCGGCGAATGCGGTGAGCAGGCTGTCATGCGGGACGCCGCTGTCTGAGTGATCGACGGCGCCTTGCAGATTCAAGCTGTCGAGTGTGCCTTGACGGTCGCTGCTCTCACGGAGCATGCGGACGTGTGAGGTGGTTCAATAGAAGCACTCGTTGAGGGCGGAGACGCGGGCGGCGATCAGCTCGATCTGTGGGCGGGAGATGGCGCGCAACGGGTCGGGCATGCGCATTTCGCGGAAGGAGAGGTAGTGGGCCTCTGAGAGGTCGTGCAGCCAGCCGAGGTTCTCGGGGATGAGAGAGAGGGCGGAGAGGACGTTGGCTCCCCATTCGAGGGGGCCGTAGTGCTGGGCGAGTTCGGGCGGCAGGCCTGACTTGGGCACGATGGGCGCCCAGGACCACTTCTGTTCGGCGGCGGCCGGCCGCTGTCTGGACGGATCGCCGGGCTGCGGATTGGGCAGCGGCTCGAGGGGGATTGCGAGCGCGCGGTGGAACTCGTCGACGGAGAGCGCGTGGACGACGACGGCAACCAGTTCGACGTAGTGGTCTTCGGACATGCCGGGCGCGGCGATGGTCTGGTCGTAGAAGTCGCGGTTGAGGTTGGCGTTGTCGACGACGAGTTTCTGGATGGCGAAGACGGCTGCTTCGGGCAGGATTTCACTGCTGGCGGCGTGTAGCTCGCGTGCTTCGCGTTGCAGGCGGGCGATCTCGACCCGTTCAGCGCCGGTCCACCAGCGGCCGGGCCGAGCAATCCGGAGCCAGCTGTCGCGGTGTGCGTTGATGGTTGTCTGGCGAATGGGGAGGTTGAGGTCGGAGTATGCGAAGGTCATGCGGTGGTCCGTTTCAGAGCAGGGGAGTGCTCGGGGCGGTTGGGGTTGAGGGTAGCGTCTGCGCGCGAGGAGTCGTGAGTGGGGGCTGCTAGCCTCGTGCCGAATGGCAACTGATCGGATCCAGGCTGAGCATTGAGCGGAGCGGATGATGTCGTACTACGAAGTGATCTACGAGCCTGGGCCGGTGGCGCGGGTGATCATGAACCGTCCGGAGTACCGCAACGCGCAGTCTCGGGTGCTGCTGGAGGAGATCGATCGGGCGTTTCAGGAGGCGGCTGACGATCCTGAGTGCCGGGTGATTGTGCTGTCGGGGAACGGGCCGGATTTCTCGGCGGGCCACGACCTTGGATCGCCGCCGGAGCTGGCTGATCGTGAGATCAATGGTTGGGCGGAGGACTTTGTCGGGGTCTTCGACCGTCAGCGCGATACGCGCATCTTCAACACGATGCGCTGGCGCAACAATCCGAAGCCGACGATTGCGATGGTGCACGGCAAGTGCATTTTCGGGGGCTGGATGGTGGCCGCGTCGATGGACCTGCTGTTCGCGTCGGATGATGCGCTGTTCTTGCCTTCGCATACGCAGTATTTTTCGGCGCCGTGGGATCTGGGGGTGCGCAAGGCGAAGGAGATTCTGTTTCAGAACCGGTTTGTCCCGGCGGGCGAGGCGATGGAGCTGGGCTTCGTCAATCAGGTCTATCCGCCTGAGGCGCTGGAGCGGAAGACGCTGGAGTACGCGGCTGAAGTGGCTGAGCGGTCGCCGATGGCGCTGCGTCAGATTAAGCACTCGATCAACAACATGCAGGACGGCCAGGGCTTCACGACGCAGATCAACGCGAGCTTCATGACCTACGCGGTGGGGGCGCGGTTTGGACAGCCCGATCCGCGGATGGTGGAGGGCAGGCGGCAGCTGTCGCCGGTCGGCGAGGCGCTGGCCAAGCTGCAGAAGCCGGGCAACTTCGGCAAGCCGTAGCTCGATGTCCGACGGCAATCTGCTGAGCGGCGTTCGAGTCGTCGAGCACATTCGAGACGTGTCGGCGGCCGCATGCGGGCGGGAGTTCGCGCGCTGGGGGGCGGACGTGTCGGCGTTTGAGTCAGCGGATTCGCTGTTGCGGACGGCGCCGCCGCTGCTCGAGCGCGATGGCGAGATGGTCTCGCTGCTGCGGATGTCGCTGCTGGAGGGGATTGCTGTCGGTGGCAGAGCGGATGAGTGGCGCGACGCCGTCGTGGATGCGGATGTGTTGGTGACGGACGCGCCACTGTCTGAGCTGGAGGGGATTGCGGAGGCGCACCCGCGTCTCGTCGTGGTGCACTGTTCTGCGTTCGGGACGTCGGGGCCGTATGCGGACTATCTCGCTGACGATCTGGTGATCCAGGGGCTGGCTGGCTTTGCCGGGACGAACGGCGATGCGGAGCGTGAGCCGTTGGCGGCGGCGGCGGCGATCATTCCGCGGGCGGTCGGGGTGCTGGGCGCGGTGGCGGCGCTGGCCGCTCTGCTGGAACGAATGCACTCAGGTCGGGGCGAGTGGATTGAGCTGTCGTCGCAGGAGGCGGTGTCGACGCTGATCATGTCGCTGCGATCGGAGCTGAGCGGCGTCGCGGTGCCGCGCGTCGGCGGACCTGAGGGGTGGGCGCGGGTGATGGAGACGGCGGAGGGCTACATCACGCTGTCGCCGTGGTCGAAGGAGACGCTGCGCAACGCGCCGATCGCGTTCGGCTGCGATCCGCCGCCTGAGGAGTTGCTGTCGGGAGACGCTCGGTTCGCTGAGCGGGAGCCGTCGTTGGCGTACGTGGAGCCGATCGTTGCGGCTCACGACGCG
Source organism: Dehalococcoidia bacterium (assembly GCA_022824765.1). Lineage (GTDB taxonomy): Bacteria > Chloroflexota > Dehalococcoidia > Bin125 > Bin125 > Bin125. The sequence goes on from JAJDZG010000012.1 coordinate 4,213, forward strand.
GAGACGGTCTGGATGCGTTTGTCGGAGCTGGGCTGCGTGATGGCGAAGCATCGGTCGCCCGGCCAGCTGTTGGCCGATCCACAGCTGAACGCGCTTGACTTCTTCACGGAGAGCGATGGGTTGCGTGGGGCGGGACGGACGATGCGGGTCACGGAGCGCGGGCAGGTCGGGGTGCGGGCGGATCGATACTCCGAGCGGCCGCGTCCGCAGCAATCGAGCGGGCCGCTGGATGGTCTGCGGGTGGTCGACTTCACGCATGCGTGGCTGGGGCCGTATGCATCGGAGCTGCTCAACGATCTTGGCGCGGAGGTGATCAAGGTGGAGGGTCCGCAGCGTCCGGATCTGTGGCGTTTCGAGGCGACGGGCAAGCATCGGTCGGCGTCGCCGGAGGCGCATCCGCTGAATGTACGGGCCAACTTCAACATGGCCAATCGCGGCAAACGCAGCATTTCGCTGGCGCTGGACCGGGAGGCCGGGCGGTCGGCGGCGCTGGGTCTGATCGCGCGTGCGGATGTCGTGCTGGAGAATTTCCGTCCGCGCGTGCTGCAGAATCTGCGTCTGACGCTTGATGACATGCGGACGGTGAATCCGCATGTCGCGTTGGTGTCGTTCTCGGGTTTCGGCACGGGTGGTCCATACGACAACTTCCGAGCCAACGGGGGCACGACGGAGGGCAACGCCGGCTGGGATCTGCTGATGGGCTATGCGGGGGAAGCGCCGATGCTGCTGGGCACGATGCAGGCTGATCCGATCGTGGGGGCGCAAATGGCAGCCGCGGCGTTGGCTGCGGCGCTGCATGCGCAGTCGCAACAGAAGGCGTTGCACATCGAGGGATCGATGTTCGAGTCGGCGGTCGGCTACATCGACGAGTATCTGCTGGCCGCGTCGGCTGGGTTGCCTGATCACGTACCCAATGGGAATCGCCGGGCGGGCGTCGTGCCGCGCGGCTGCTTCCGTTGCGCGGACGCAGCTGACGGTTCGGATTCGTGGATTGCGATCTCGGTATCTGACGACGGCGCATGGGGGCGTCTTGCGGAGGCGGCCGGTCTGGAACGTCCTGAGTGGCGGACGATTGAGGGTCGGCAGGTCGGGGAGGCTGAGATTGAAGAGGCGTTGTCGGCGTGGACGCGGTCGTGGGACTCGCAGACGCTCCAACAGCGGTTGCAATCTGTGGGTGTCGCTGCGGGCGCCGTTCACTCAACGCTGACGCATCTGCGGGATCCGCAGCTCGCCGCGCGGGGCTGGTGGCTGCATCTGACGCATGCGGACATGGGGACGCGGCAGTATCAGGGCTTTCCGTATCGGCTGAGGCGTCGGGCGGCGGCGTGTGTGCGTCCGGCTCCGCGGATGGGGGAGCACACGGTGGCGGTGCTTCGGGAGGAGCTGGGGTACACGGATGGGGAGATTGAGGCGTTGATGGCGTCGGGGGCGGCGGCCGGTCTGACGTCGGCGAGCGCGCCTGGCGATCCGCCGGCGCGTCCGATCAGTCCGCGTTGAGGGGAGGGTTCGGGCCGGGTTAGGACAGGGCCCAGGAGATCAGGGCCTGGGCGGCGCCGGCTCCGAGCCCGGCGATGAAGGCGGCGAAGAAGACCAGGATGATCTCACGGTTGGTCCAGCGAACCGCTTGGCCGACACGTCCCTGGACCCCGGCAACGAGGTTTGAGGGGAGTCCCACGCGAGAGGTACGCTGCCGCGGTGCCTGGGCCCGCCCTTGCGGCGCGCCGCTACTCCTCTGTGTCATCTCGGGTGGTCCAGGCCAGCTCCCAGTCGCCATTCTCCCAGCCGCCCCGAGTGATCGATCTGCGGAACTCAACCCAGCCGTCGACGATTTGGATCGAGAACTCGCGGCGGTCAAACAGGCGCATCAGATTCTGGAGATTGAAGATCACCGCTTCTATTGCGGCACCTTCAGTCTCGTTGTCATTGGCGGATAGATATTCGATCAGCGTCGTGGCGGCGTAATGTAGCGCGCGATCTTCGAGTTCTTCCTGGGCGACGTCCTGTGGCATCGGTAGGGATTCGGTTGGTAGCGCTTGTTTTGTCACCATTTGATGGGCCCTCCCGGAGTGTTCATGTTATCCGCCGCTGTCTGGTTGTGGCGGGGCGAGGCCGAAGGCTTGCAGGTAGAGCTGACGGCCGACCTGGGGGCTGCGGCCCTCGCCGAGCCATGATTGGCCGATGCGGATTTCGAAGTGGAGGTGGAGGTCGCTGCCTGGATTGAGGTAAACCTCTTGCTGTCCAGACTCGCCGACGTAGCCGATTGGTTGTCCCTGATCGACTTCGAGACCGACGGCGACGCCGTCGGCGATGGCTGAGAGGTGAGCGTAGCGGGTGACGATGCCGCGGCCGTGGTCGATCCAGACCTGTCGGCCGCGTGCTTCGTCGAGCACGCCGGGTGCGTCCCAGTCCTGCTGGAATCTGGCCCAGTCATCGGGGGTGATGTCGATGTAGTCGGTGTCGGCGCGGATGATCACGCCGGCCTTGGCGGCCAGGGCTTCGGTGGCGGTGGAGATGGTGACGCAGGAGGCCCACTGGTAGAAGTCGAGGCCTTCGTGAGTCCCGTGGTTGCGGTAGGCGCGGGGTGCGCTGGGCAGATGACCCTCAAACTCGGTGATGCAGGCGCCGGCGATGGGCACGATGAAGCCGCGCAGGGGATCGTCATCGGGCTGGATGACCTGCGTGGGAGCGGCTGGCTGATCGGCATCGTCGGGTGGTTGATCTGGCTGGTCCTGTTGGGCGACTTGCGACTGTGGTGTCGGTTGCGATGCTTGTGCCTGTTGGCTGACGGGCGTCTGGTCGGCTGGGGTCTGCTCGATGGGCGAGGCGGCGTCGGCGGGATCCGGTTGTTCTGCCTGGTCTGCTTGTTGCGCGGCGACGGACGGGTTTTCCGAGGCGGGCTCGTTCGAGCCGGAGGCCTGGAGCACGGCAACGATTGCGGCGACGGCGAAGATGACGGCGGCGGCAGCGACGTAGAGCCAGGTAGGACCGGCCAGTCGGCTGTCGTCAGGGGGCGCGTCGGGGCGGCGAGCCTGGCCTCGAGCTCGGCGGTCGGCCGGCTGCCAGGGGCTATCGGAGCGGCGGATAACCTTCCTCCTCCAGCGCGGCGTCGATCTGATCGGCGGTCGCGGCGGACGCGTCGAACTGCACGTCGACGCGCTTGGCGTCGATGTCAACGCGCACGTCGGCGACGCCGCTGAGCGCACTCAGTGCAGTGGTGATGGCGTGAGCGCAGTGCTCGCAGGAGATATCGGGCGCGGTGCGGGTGAGAGTGTCGGCGGCCATAGCGTTCCTCGTCCCAGTGGAAGGGCGGTCGTCCATGTCTAGGTTATGCGAATCGACGGCCGAGCCGCGACTCGCGCGAGTCGCGGGTGGAGAGGGCGGAGTGGAGGGCGGCTGCGTGCGCGCGTCGGGCGGTGCGATCGTCGATCGGTTGTAGCTCGGGCGCATCCGATCCGTAGCGTCGCTGGAGCGCTAGCTGGAGGAGGCGGTCGGCGAGGTGGGGATTCTTGGGCAGGACGGCTCCGTGCAGATAGGTGCCGAAGGCGTTGTCGACGCGGGCGCCTTCGAGCCCGTCGCCGCCGTTGTTGCCGAACCCGCTGACGACGTTGGCGAGGGGGTCTTGTCCGTCGTTGAGGTAGGTGCGGCCGCCGTGGTTTTCGAAGCCGACGACGGTCTCGCCCTCCCAGAGGGCGACGACGTTGCCGACGCATCGGGAGACGCTGGGTCCAGGATGCGTGGCGACGGCGTCAAAGACGGCGATGCCTTCCATGATCTCGCCGTCCCAGCCTCGGTAGTGGTTGCCGAAGAGCTGGAAGCCGCCGCAGACGGCGAGGACGACGCCGTCGTCGTCGACGTAGTCGCGGAGGGCGCTGCCGCGCCGTTGCAGGTCGGCCTGGACGCGTCGTTGCTCGCGATCCTGTCCGCCGCCGGCGAGGATGATGTCGGCGGATTGCGGTGACCAGTCGTCGCCGATGTTGACGGCGGTGACCAGCGCGTCGATGCCGCGCGCGGTGCAACGGCGCTCGAGGGCACGGGCGTTGCCGCGGTCGCCGTAGAGGTTGAGGAGGTCGGGATAGAGGACGGCGATGTTGAGGGCAGCGGAAGTCATGCGGCGGCGTCCCAGAGGTTGGTCGCGCCCATGCGTCCGAGCCGCTGTCGGACGTCGAGCATGGCGGTGTAGGTGGGCAGGATGATCAGCTGGTCGTCGGGTTGGACGGCGTCGAAGGCCTGGCGGAGGGCGCGCCCGACATCGACCTGTGGCGGTGCGGCTGGCGCTGGAAGTCCGGCGTACTCGAGGCGCAGCGCCATGTCGGCGGCGCGGCGTCCGCCGACGGTGAGCGAGCGACAGTATGGCGCCTGGGACTCCCAGTCGACGTCCCAAATCCAGGAGACGTCGGTGCCGTCGGCGATACCGTCGTTGAGGAGCACCAAGAGATGATGTCGCGTGCCGGGGCGTTGCAGCGTGCGCAGGGCCTGGTTCATGCCGGAGGGATTCTTGGCGAGCAGCAGCCGCACGCGGCGGCCGTGGATGGAGAGGTCTTCCTGGCGTCCGAAGGCGGCTTGGTAGGCTTCGAGTCCGCGCGCGATTGGTTTGCTGGAGATGCCGAGGGCGACGGCGCCGGCCGCGGCGGCGAGCGCGTTGTAGACGCTGTAGAGACCGTCGGCCGAGAGCGCGACGTCAGCGTGGCCGTCGGGGATGCTGAGCCGAAAGCTCATGCCGTGCTCGTTTGCTGCGATCTGCTCGGCGCAGACGGCGGGCGTCGGGCGGGAGCGGCCGCTGCGCGTGTGCCAGCGTCCGAGCTGGGCAAAGTAGCGTCGGCTGTACTGAATGTCGTCGTGGGTCGTGGGGTCCCAGACGGCATCGGAGATGTCGCCGTCGGGCGCGTCTGGGACGGCGTCGTCTTCGATGCCGAATCGGACGACGGGTCCGTCCCAGCCTTGTTCCAGCGATGCGACGAGGGGATCATCGACATTGAGCGCGAGTGCGGCGTCTGGTGGCAGGTGGGCGAGCGTTTCGGTCCAGCGGCGGGCGATCGATTCGATTTCGCCGTAGCGATCGAGCTGGTCGCGCATCAGGTTGGTGAAGATGGCAACGGTTGGGGGCGCGGCCTGGGCGATGGAGTGCAGGGCTGCCTCGTCGGCTTCGAGGACGGCCGGGGCGCGTGCGGGTGGCAGACCGAGGGGTGACGCGGCGTCGACGAGGGCTGCGGTCACGCCGCGCAGCAGGTTTGATCCTGAGCGGTTGTGGATGACTGGGTCGCGGCCGTCGGCGCGGAGGATGCTGGCGAGCATTGCGGCGGTCGTGGTTTTGCCGTTGGTGCCGGTGACGAGCGCTGTGTCGCCCAGTCGGCTTGCCAGCTGTCGCGCGGCGTGCGGGTGGAGACGTTCGACGACCAGTCCGGGCAGGGCGGTGCCGCCGGAGCCGAGCGAGCGCATGGCCCAGCGGACGGTCTTGCCGGCCAGGACGGCAGCGGCGAGTCTGGGATTGGTTCGAACGCGTCGGTTGGTCACGTGATCGACTGTAGCCAATGGCGGGGGATGGTCACGCTCTGGTCACGCTCCCGAGGTGGAGTCGAGGCTGGGCGGCTGCTGTCCGAGCGCCTTCAGAATCTGCTCCAGCCCGACGACGCCGAGGAGTCGGCCGCGTTCGACGACGGGCAGGACGAAGGTGCGTTCCTTCTGGAGTCGGCGGAGTGCTTCGTCGGCGCCGGCGGAGGGCTCGAGCGGGAGGACGTCGCCGGCGCCGAGCATGATGTCGCGGAGACGATCGTTGAGGTAGTGCTCTTCGTCGAGGAGGAGGATTTGCACTGCGGATGCGACACCGACGGCGGTGCCTGACTCAGCGGCGATGAACACGTCTTGCTGGTCGAGCTGGGCTCGAGAGGGTGCGAGGATGCGGACGGGCAGGTCGGCTTCGGCGGTGCGCGCGTCGGGGGGTGTGAGCATCAGTTCGCCGACTCGGAGCGCGGCGAGGTCGCGCTCGAGTTCGGCGGCCTTGACGCCTTGTCCAGCCTGCGAGAGCAGGAGGAATCCGATCAGGGCGACCCAGATGGGGCTGAAGCCGCTGTTGAAGATCACCGCGTCGGTGAGGACGCCGCCGAGTCCGTAGATGATCATCACGGCGCCGAGCAGCTGGCCGAGTCGGGCGGAGGCGCGGGTGGCGCGGTGGCGCGATCCGGTCAGCCGCCAGATGAGGGAGCGCATCACGCGTCCGCCGTCGAGCGGGAAGCCGGGCAGCATGTTGAAGGCGGCGAGGAAGATGTTGAGCACGCCGAGCGCCAGCGCGACGTCGTGGAGGGTTGTGGTGGAGTCGAGCGCCAACAAGGCGATCAGGAGGAATGCGACGCCGATCAGCAGCGAGGCGAGCGGTCCCACGATGGCGATCCAGAACTCCTGGCCGGGCCGCTGCGAGTCTTCGCGGATGAGCGAGACGCCGCCAAAGAAGAAGAGGGTGATTGATGACACCTCCATGCCGTAGCGTCGGGCGGTGAGCGAGTGGGCGAGTTCGTGTCCGAGCAGGGAGATGAAGTAGACGGCACCGGCACCGACGCCCCAGAGCCAGCGCTCGGCGCCGCCGAGTCCATCCAGGCCGTCGGGGAGGATTTGGGTCGCGATCAGGAAGACGACGAGTCCGAAGACGAAGAAGAAGGAGATATCGAGCCGGATCGGGATCCCGAGGATCCGCCCGGCCTTGATTCCGCCGCCGCCAAACATGCCGAAGTTCATGCTTGCAGCATATGCAGGTGCGCACGGCGTCGACGGTCGCGGGTCGCTCAGGGTGCACGGTCGGTTGTAGTCGCAGCAACCAACGCCGTGGTCGGCGAGGCTTCCCGCACCTAGTACCGCCGCGCCCAGGCCAGGGGAGATGGCGGGCGGGATTCCAGACAAGCTGGAATGACGGTGGGGGCTGGAATGTCGATGGGCATTGTCGCGGTGAGGGCTGGGACCTGGTTGCCTGTGGGTGCTTCTGGCCCAGGGGAGATGGCGGGCGAGATTC